>JAAYUK010000122.1 GCA_012517735.1 Nitrospiraceae bacterium | reverse complement strand
GATCAGGAACAGAATGGCATATGTCCACACACCGTATGCCTGAACAAACATCTGCAGGTAGCGGTCGAAATGGAGAATGAAATCGATGGCGTCAGCAGGAGAGATCATTTGCCCCGGATAAAGAAATTCATCAGGGTATGGCCGCGCTCAAAAACAACCTTGTCCGCACGCTCTGCTATACGCTCGTCATAGGTGCAATCCGGCCGGTTCTGCGGCGAACGACTGTCGAAGATGACAAACGGCACCGCTTCGCTGGTATGGGTGCGGGCAAAGATCGGCGTCGCATGATCCGGCATCAGCAGAACGCGATGTTCAGGAAAGCGCTCGGCAAGTCCCTTGAGCACCGGCCCGACAACCTTGGCGTCAAGATCTTCAATAGCCTGAAGCTTGTATTGGACATTGCCGGAGTGACCAGCCTCGTCGGGAGATTCGACATGGATATAGACATAATCGACACGCTCGAGCGCATCGAGCGCATACCGGGCTTTGCCCTCATAGTTGGTATCGATCCAGCCGGTGACCCCCGGCACGTTGAGAATCTCGAATCCCGCATAAAGGCCAAGCCCCTTGGTAAGATCAACTGCGGATATCAGTGCTCCGCTGATACCGTACTGTTCCTGATAATTCGGCAATTCCGGCCGCTTCCCCTGCCCCCAGAGCCACATGCTCGTTGCCGGTCGTTTCCCCTCGGCAATACGCTTTTCGTTCACGGGATGCTTCGCCAGAATGGGTTTTGAGCGCTCCATCAGATCCCGGATAAACCCGCTGCCTGCACCTGAAGGCAGATACTGTGCGATGTTTTTTTCGAGAATATCATGGGGAGCAGTGCAGACCGGTGCCGTGCTGCCGTTGTGCCACAGCAGCAGGTGGCGATAGCTCACCCCGGGATACAGGTCAACGGCGTCGCTCTTCAGCTCTTGCGCAAGCGTTGCAATCAACTCGCGCGACTCTTCCGTCGTAATGTGTCCGCTGCTGTAATCCTCCATGATAACACCGCCGTCACCCTCCGTCCTGAGCGTTACCAGGTTGCAGCGATACGCGACATCGGCATCGTTCATCGCAATGCCGATGCTCGCAGCCTCCAGCGGAGCCCGGCCGGTGTAATACTGGGCCGGATCATACCCCATGATGCTCAGGTTGGCCACGTCGGAGCCGGGATGAAAACCCTGCGGGATGGTATGCGAAATGCCGACCATCCCCCGCTGCGCGAGACTGTCCATATGCGGGGTATGCGCCTTCTGAAGCGGCGTCAGATTGCCGAGTTCAGCAATCGGGCGATCCGCCATGCCATCACCGATAATCACAACATATTTCATTAAATCCTCTCAATCACCTGTCGGCTCTCCAGTGCACGGAAACAAGCCCTGTATTCTTGCGGGAATGCGGAAAAGAAAACGTACCGGCAGACCGATGAGCTGAAAAAGTTATAAATCGAAAATCTCGCCTTCGATATATTCCACTTCAATGCCCTGAGCGCGCAAGGCTGCTATCCCCTGCTCAAGATTCGCCTCATCACCGTCAAGCTCGAGAATCATCTCCCCGATCTCGTCCGTGACCCGTGCGCGCCTGATATTCGGAATAACATCGTAGCGCTTTGCCATGGTAAACAGAACCGGCTCCTTCACCAGATGTTGAGGAAACAACAGCTTTACGCGTCGTTTCATGACACCCTCCTCGCTCCAGCAGCCCCTCCCGCTATCGCAGGGATAATGATCACTTCGTCACCGTCGCGCACCAGTGTCTGCTCTGCCTGGAGCGCTCTGATATCAACTTCGTTCAGATAGATATTCAGATACCCACGGATTTTCCCGTCATCGATGATTCGCCCGGACAACCCCGGATACCTGGCCTCCAGCTCCTGCAAAACCCCGGCAATGGTTCCTGCCGACGCGGCCACGTCTTCCCTGCCGCCGGTATGCCCCTGAAACGGGGTAGGAATGCGCACCATCACCGGCATGATATATCCCGGACGCCGATTACTGCCATGTGAGCCCGGACGCACACAGCGGCACTGCCTTCAAATCGACAAAAAACAGTATACATTGTATCAATATCCTCACGAAAAGAACAAGTTACAACTTAACTATAGCCGCAAGTCGAGAAAAAAGCTACTCGCACCGGCGATTATCCCCGGAAATCGTGCCCGTATGCCCAGAAGCATTGCAAAAATCAGCCTCGGCCGAAGCCCCAGCGGGATAGCTGACAGCGATAGCAGTCAGGAGGATCGGATGTTCTTGAGCCTATCCCATGGAACGACGCCAGTGTACCATTGACAGGATCAGGATACATCAAGTATAAACAATGTCATGGCTATAGTAGGCGCGTCTGCGCTCGGGAATCTTCTCCTCAAGACAAACCTGATTACGGAAGAACAGCTCCTTGAAGCACTCAAGGAACAAAAGATCAAGGGGAAACGGCTCAGCTCCGTTCTGGTCAAGCTCGGGTATATCACCGAAGAGACGCTCACCTCGGTCCTGAGCCAGCAATACGGCATTCCGGCGGTCAAGCTTTTTGAGCAGAAACTGGATCGAAGCCTCGTCAAACTCATATCCTACGATACGGCAAAACGGTATCAGATCATGCCGGTTACACGAACCGGGGATACGATCACCATCGCCATGGCCGACCCCTCCGACTCTTTTGCCATTGACCACGTCAAATTTCTCACCAGTCTGAAGGTTGCCGTCGTTATCGCTTCTGAGTCCGACATTATTGAAATCATTGAAGTGTATTATAAAAACAAGCCGTCCGGAAAGGCGCAGGCCGCCCAACAGTCGGCTCCCCTGCCCGAAGAATCGGTCAACCTCCTGAAAAAAGCGAAGAGTTTCGTTGCCGATCCGGATCTTGATCCCCTGCAGGGCAATACCGATTCGATCCCGACCGATGTCCTGCAGGTTGACGATCTTGATGAGGTTGTCGGCAGCGCACTTGACGAAGTCACGGTTGTTGACGACAAGAAAGACAAGGACGAAGACGCGATGCGGGCGGGCGATGCCCCTATCGTCAAGCTCGCCAATAACATCCTGTATGAGGCGATCAGGGCTCGCGCAAGCGACATCCACATTGAACCGTCTGAGCAGGTTCTGCAGGTAAGGTACCGGGTTGACGGGGTTCTGCACTCGGTGCTGAAATTGCCGGCAAAGATCAAGAATGCGCTCACGTCCCGCATCAAGATTCTTTCGCATCTCGATATCTCGGAGCGCCGTCTCCCGCAGGACGGCCGTTTCAAACTGAAGTTCGGCAAAGGCCGCGAAATCGACTTCCGCGTTTCGACATTGCCGGCAATCTTCGGCGAAAAAGTCGTTCTCCGTATTCTGGACAAGGCCAATCTGAAGCTCGACCTCAACAGCATCGGCATGGAAGAGAAGGCCATGCAGGAGTTTCAGGAAGCGCTCGACAAACCCTACGGGATGATTCTCGTTACCGGCCCGACCGGCAGTGGTAAAACAACGACGCTCTATTCTGCCCTGAACCGCTTAAACAGGCCGGATATCAATATCATGACCGCCGAAGATCCGGTTGAATACAACTTTTTCGGCATCAACCAGGTGCAGATGCGGGAGGAAATCGGCCTTACCTTTGCCGCAGCGCTCCGCTCATTCCTGCGTCAGGATCCCGACATTATCATGGTTGGTGAGATTCGCGACTTTGAAACTGCGGAAATCGGCGTCAAGGCAGCACTCACCGGACACCTTGTTCTCAGCACACTGCATACCAACGATGCCCCGGGCGCTGTCACGCGCCTGGTCAATATGGGCATCGAGCCATTCCTCCTGTCGTCGTCGCTCTTGCTGGTGATCGGGCAGCGGCTTGCCAGGCGCATATGCCCCGAATGCAAAACCGAGCAGCAGATATCTCCGGAAACCCTGAGTAAAATCGGCTTTACTCCGGAGCAGATCGCAACGGCAAAATGCTATGTAGGCGCAGGCTGTTCCAATTGCGCCAATACCGGCTATCGAGGGCGGCTGGCCATCTATGAGGTTTTGCCAATCAAGGATGAAATGAAGGACCTGATCCTGCAGGGCGCATCTGCACATGAAATCAAGCGGGAAGCGATGAGGCTCGGCATGCTGACCCTGCGGCAGAGCGGCATCCTGAAAGTGCTGGGCGGGCAGACCTCGATCGATGAATTGATCCGCGTCACCTTTGAAGACTGAAACCCGCTGAAAGCCTGAACTGGCAATGCGCGGCCAATGTGTCAACATTGACAAAGGTTGCGTATTATTGTACTATTTCGTGATTATACAAAATTCTGCCGAGACTTATTTACGGGGGTATGGATGGCACCAGAAAAGAAAGCGACCAAGGTGCAGGTAAAAGCACCAGCAAGGCAGCAAATATTCAAACGCTTCCGTCGTAATTTTACCATCGTTGGTGTGTTCATCATTCTCGTCTTTTTTGTCGGTACGTTTGTTACAATTTACGATACATTCGGCGAAATCAAAGAGTTCAGGGAAATGGATCTCTGGACAACGGTCTCTCAGTTCGTGCCGATCATGCTTATCTTTGTCGTCGTTCTTATTGCGCTAACCACTGCGTTTGCTTTTTGGTTTCAAAAGCACATTTCCGCCCCCTTGGCTACGATTGAAGCAGGTATCGAAGAAATCAAGAAAGGCAACTATTCAGCCCGTATCAATATCGACAGCCGCGATGAGTTCTACGATATCGCCCAGGCATTCAATGAAACCATGGACAAGGTCACAACCCTGATCCAGACGGAAGATGAGCGGCAGAAGATGCAGGAAAATATCATGAGCTTCCTCGAAATTCTGAGTGCCGCCTCTGATGGCGACATGTCGAAACGCGCGGAAGTTACTCCTGACGTCTTCGGTTCGCTCGCTGACGCATTCAACCTCATGGCTGAGGGGCTTGCGGAACTCATTGAAGAAGTCCAGAAGTCTGCAAAAGAAGCGAACGAAAAGAGTGCCGCACTGGTCAGGATTACCGACAAGCTCTCCTCCGGCGCAGGCCAGCAGGAATCTGAAATCCGGAATGCATCGGTCTTTGTTCAGGATTCGGCGAAATCGGCTCTCATGATTGCAGAAAAAACCACGGTTGCCCGGCAGATTTCCGAAAACGCAGCGAACGCCACCGAAAAAGGCGGCAAGATCGTGAACGACTCGATGAACGGCATTCACGTCATCAGAAATACCGTGCAGGCGATCAACAAGAGAATGAAATCGCTTGCTGAAAAGCTCATGGAAATCGGCACGATCTCCCAGCTCATTTCTGAAATTGCAAACAGGACGAACCTGCTTGCCTTGAACGCGTCCATTGAAGCGGCCCGCGCAGGTGAGCAGGGCAAGGGCTTCGTCGTCATCGCCGAAGAAATCAGAAACCTCTCGGAACGTTCATCAAAATCGACCAAGCAGATTTCCGAAATCATCAGTGCCATTCAGGGTGAAGCTGCCGGCGTCACGAAACACCTCGAAGAAGAAACCAACCTCGTCGAAATGGAAACCAAGCTTGCTGCCGACACCGGATCGATCTTCTCTGAAATTGACGCCATCATCAAGAGAATCGAGGCCCTGACTTCGGAAATCAATACGTCTACGGAAGAGCAGCGCGAGCTGACCGGGAAAGTGGCGCTCTCGATGGAAGAGGTCCAGCGCGTTTCCCGTGATGTCCAGAGTGTCGTTCAGGATCTCTCCGGCATTGCAGACACGCTTGCTGCAACATCCCAAAAGCTGACCAACTCGACGTCAAAGTTCAAGTTCGCGTAACAAAATTCTGTACTGGTTAAAAAGGGTGTGGTTAGTCCACACCCTTTTTTATTGCGAGCGAACGATGCAATCTTTACGCCGAATACCCTTCATCCTTTTCTGCAGCAATTCTGAACTTCTCGGCAACGGCCGTATCCATGATCATCTGCGTGAGATGGTACCCGATACTCGGGATGAGCGCCATCGGATACTGATCAGCAAAATAGCCTGCCCAGACAAGATATGAAACCGTCAATGTCTTTTGCGAAGCATGAATAGTAAATGCAACGGTTGAAGCGCGATCCAGCCCGATGCCCTTTGAAATACCATAATTCATGGCCAGAACCAGCGAATGAAGGACAACCATGAACACAAGCACCAGAATAATTGCCGACCCTGCCTGCACAATATGGTCGGTTGAGCTGGCAACCGCGTTGAATATGATCAGCAATACAACGCATTGCTGAAAAATCGAAAACATTTTTTTATAGGGCGGAAGTTGGTCTTTCACCAACGGGCGAACGCACTGCCCGAGCACCGTCGGCACCAATACCGTCACGAGAAGTCCGGTCAGCATTTTGACGACCGGAAGCTGTATGTTGCTGCCGATGCTTACCAGAACACTTAATGATACCGGAATGGTAAATATCGCCAGAAAATTCCCGAGCACACATATAAAGAGAGAGAGCGGTACATTGCCCCGACCGATGGCAGTCATGACCGTACCGGAGGCAACGGTCACCGGGGCGGTCGCTATAATACAGACACCGATAACAAACTCGGGTGAGAGAACCATTCTTGCCAGAAGCCAGGCAAGCAGCGGAAGCAAAAGCAGCGATGAAATCATGGCAGCAACTGGTGCTTTGAATTGCCGGAGATGGCTGCCGATACTCGAAGTTTCAAGCGTGAGTCCCGTGACAAAAAAAGCAAGGAATATGCCGACGTTCAATATGCTGAACTCGCGCACCCAGCGCCCAAGATCCGGAAGCAGGTACGCCAGAATGATCATTACGGCTATCCCGACAAAAAACCAGTTCTTCTTCAAAAAAGCCATTGTGACTTATCCTTTTCACGATTGTGCTGTGATACCCAGCGAAACATCAGATGTTTGATGAGAAAATAGTATCGGTCAAATAATGCTATTTTGGCAACTCCCGGGCGAAAGGACGAAATCAGGCATGCAGATATCATTGGAAACCTCAAGGAGGTTCCCGTCAGGATCACGGAAATAGACTGACTGAATCGGTCCCTGCGCTCCGGTCCGCATTACCGGACCTTCAATAACATCAATCCCACAGGCATGCAGATGTTGGAGCACCTCAGTGATCGAAGTTGACGTGATGAAACAGAGGTCGGCTGAGCCCGGGGTCGGGCGATATGCCTTCGGATCAAACTCCCTGCCCTGTTCGTGCAGATTGATCTTCTGCGCGCCGAACACGAGGGCTTTTCTTCTGCCCGCAAAACTCCTTTCAGCATTTCTTGGTATCATATCCGGAGAACTGGAGGGAACCATGAGCCACGCGGAGCACAGGCAGCATCTTGCAGATGCAGATAAAAACTACATCTGGCATCCGTTTACGCAAATGCAGGACTGGGTGAAAGAAGATCCTGTCGTCATTACAGAAGGCCGCGACTGTTTCCTGAAGGCTTCAGATGGACGCTGGTATCTGGATGGAGTATCTTCGCTCTGGGTAAATATTCATGGTCATCGGCGCACGGAAATTGACGATGCTGTCAAGGCCCAGCTCGACAAAATCGCTCACACGACTTTGCTCGGCCTTGCCAATGAGCCGTCGATTATCCTCGCTGAAAAACTGATAGCGCAGACCGACACGAGTTTTACGGGCCTGAAACCCCGACTGTCCAAAGTTTTCTATTCGGACAACGGATCAACTGCGGTAGAAGTTGCTCTCAAAATGGCGTTTCAGTACTGGATTCACAAAGGCCAGCCGAAAAAGCAGCGCTTCATCGGCATCAGGAACGGCTATCATGGAGATACCGTTGGAGCAATGAGCGTTGGAAGCGTTGATATATTCCATGCCACATTCGGACCGCTCTTTTTCGCTGCCTTGAAATCGCCCTCCCCTTTCTGCTATCGGTGCGAATTGAATCTTGAAACAGCCACATGCGGCATGCAATGCCTTTCGTCGCTCGAATCAATTTTGCATGAACACGCATACGAAGTTGCCGCCATTATTCTTGAGCCGCTCGTGCAGGCCGCAGGCGGAATGATTGTGTGGCCTGACGGATACCTTCGGGGGGTGCGGGATCTCTGCAATAAGTACAACGTGCTGCTTATCGCTGATGAGGTTGCGACCGGCTTCGGCCGGACCGGCACGATGTTCGCCTGCGAGCATGAACAGATCGCGCCGGATATCATGTGCCTGTCCAAGGGGATCACGAACGGGTATATGCCGCTCGCCGTTACACTTGCAACTGATGATATTTATCAGGCCTTTCTTGGGGAATTCAAGGACCTGAAGACATTTTTCCATGGTCACTCATACACCGGCAATCCCTTGGCGTGCGCCGCGGCTCTGGCAAGCATGGAACTCTTCTCGACAGACAGAACTCTGGCCTCGATGCAGGAGAAGATTAGGCTTGTTGAGCACTGTCTTGCGGAACTGGCGACACTTGATCATGTCGGCAATGTCCGCAACAAAGGACTCATGATCGGCATTGAGCTGGTGCGGAGCAAGGCGACAAAGGAGCCGTTTGCCTGGGACGAAAAAATCGGCTGGCGGGTTGCGTATGCCGCGCGCAGGGAATCGGTCATCATCCGTCCACTCGGCAATGTCGTTGTGGTCATGCCTCCCCTCGCGATCAGTCTTGCAAACCTCGCCCACTTGATGAATGTGATAAAAAAATCTATAATTGCTGTAACGTTAGAACTGAAGGAGGGCGTATGGTAATGCGCCGTTGCATGAATACCGGGATGAAAGGAATCCTTATTGCGGTGTTTGTTCTTGTTCCTGCGCTGTTGATGGCTGCCAGCGCAGAGCAGCCGAATTACACGATCAGGAAAGGTGATACCCTCTGGACTATTGCCGAGTCCAAGTTCAAAAACCCCCTGCTCTGGCAACGTATCTGGAAGGCGAATCCTTACATTCGCAATCCCCACTGGATTTATCCGGGCAATACGCTCGTTCTGCCTGACGGCATGGGGAGCGCTGACGCTGGGTTCGGAAGGGGGGACGGATCCATTTTGAAAATAACGCCGAAGCCGATCGAAACACAGCCGGTCGGAATCCAGAAGGCATACCCGCTTCTGAGCAGGCAGGATACGCTGATGACCGGATACATAACACCTGATCCGGCTGTTGTCGTTGGAAGCATTATTGGAGCATCAAAAGATAAAACCATCCTTGGCGTTCACGATCATTTTTACTTCACAACAGAAAGGCAGGCGCCGGAGGGGACGAAATTCTTTATCCTTGCAAAACCGGAAGAGATCAAGCATCCGGTCAGCAACGCCAGCTTGGGAAAGCTTCATCGTGTCATCGGTGTTGCTCAAGTAGTAAAGCCTGACAATGACAGTCTCCGTGCTGTGGTGCTCGAGGCGTTTCAGGAGATCAAAACTGATGATGTTCTCGGCCGGTTTGCCCCCGTTGAACCTCCGGTATTTCTCGGGCCGGCGCGCACTCCTGCCATCGAGGGGGTAATCGTCAGGATCATGCCGATGGCTGTACTGGGCGGCAATGCTGATGTCGTATATCTCGATAAGGGGACCGTTGATGGGCTCAGATTCGGCGATGAGCTGAAATTCTTTTCGGCAAATCCGCCTTATGCATTTAAAGGAACCATTCAGGTCGTCGGGGTAATGGAAAATACGGCGTCGGCTGTTGTCAGAAAGTCAAACAGTGAAGTCCTTGTCGGCGATACGGTAAAGAACTGAGTACTCAAAAAAAGCGGCGGATTTCCCTTAAAGGGAAGCCGCCGCTTTTTACACATGCAGGCACGTCTAGCTTGAGAGTATCTTCAGATATTTCAGTCGGCTCGGATGTTTCAGTTTCCGCAGGGCCTTTGCCTCTATCTGCCGCACCCGTTCACGAGTAATCGACAGATACCGCCCGACCTCTTCCAGAGTATGATCGCGATCCACGCCGATACCGAAACGCATTTTGATAACCGTCTCTTCCTTCGGGGTCAAGGTTTCGAGAACTTTCTGGATCTGCTCGGAGGTCTCGACCCGTTCCGCTTCATTGTAAGGAGAAGGACTTGTCTTGTCGCCGATAAAGTCTTCCAGCTCGGTATCCTCATCCCCTATCGGGGTCTGGAGTGCTATCGGATCCTGAATGGCGCGAAATACCTCTTCCACCTTGCGCACGGGCACTGCGAGCTTTTTTGCGATCTCTTCATTCACCGGTTCGCGCCCAAGCTGCTGGGTAAGCTCACGTGATGCTTTGGTAACACGGTTATAAAATTCCATCATGTGAACCGGAACACGAATGGTTTTGGTCTGGTCAATCAGCGCTCGTGTGATCGCCTGCCGAATCCACCACGTCGCATACGTGCTGAATTTGAATCCCTTCTCATACTTGAACTTGTCCACAGCCTTCATCAGGCCGATATTCCCTTCCTGAATCAGGTCAAGAAGCGGCAGTCCGCGACCGACATAGTTCTTTGCGATGTTGACAACGAGACGAAGATTGCGGGTAATAAGTTCATTCTTCGTCTCGGTGACAAGATACCGGGCCTTTGAGACTTTGCTCCATTTCTCTTTCAGGTCGTCAGCTTTGATCCCGACTTCCTGCTCTATCTTTTTGTATTCAGCCTGAACCTCTTTCAGAAGGATTTCAAGTTTTTTTGAATTCGTTCCCTTTTTCTTCTTATCGTTGACGGCAGCACGAAGCTCCTTGAGCGTCCCGTACTTCTTGATTTTACGGTCGGTTTCCGCAAGCAGCTCCATGAGCTCTTCAAGGCGCTTCATCGTCTTGAGTAGGGCTTCATCCACCCGCTCCTCTTCCGTCATGACCTCTTCTTCATCTTCCTCAGCCGCGATGGAATCCTTGGTGGTTGAAAACAGCGGGAGGTTCATGATGGTTGCGTTGATGATGTCGCGACCTTCCTCGAGTTTCTTGGCAAGCTCTATTTCCTCATATTTCGTGAGGATCGAGATGTCACCCATGGAGTTGAAATACGCCTGAACAAGATCTTCTGAGCGTTCATGCTCTTCAGGCTCCTCTTCAGCCTCTTCATCGGGGGTGTAGCCTTCTTCGTCGACAACCTTGACGCCCATGTCGTTCAGCACATCCATGAGGTCTTCGAGTTCATCCGGCGAAAAATATTCAGACGGGAGCGCCTCGTTGATTTCTTCATACGTTATCACGCCGCGGCGCTTGCCAAGGTTTACAATCTCTTCAAATAAATCTTTTTCTTTCATGGTGACCGGTCCCCGCACAACAGCACAAAAACAATTAAAGAAAGGGTGGTCCTTTCTTTAATTACAATTATAGTCGTAATGTTTGGAATTGCAAGAGGAAAAAATGACAATGAGAGGAGGGAGAAATGGAGGAAGAAGGGGTCAAGACGCACGGGCTATTAGTACTGGTAAGCTGAATGGATTACTCCACTTACACCGCCAGCCTATCGACGTGGTAGTCTACCACGGCCCTTCAGGGGGATTGCT
>JAAYUK010000121.1 GCA_012517735.1 Nitrospiraceae bacterium | reverse complement strand
GTCGTCGAGCTCAAACTGCCGGCTGCCATATCGGAAAAGACCGAGCGGATCTGGACCCTTTACGAAGAATACATCAAGCTCGAATCCTTCAAAATGCCGCTCCGTACGACCTATATCCTGATCCTCGGGTTCATTACGCTCGTGATGGTTTTTGCCGGGGTCTGGATCGCCATGCGTCTTTCGCGCGGCATTACCACGCCCATCCGGAAACTCGCCGAGGCAACGGAAAAGATCGGCCATGGCGACCTCACCGTGCAGGTTGAAGAAAAGAGCGAAGATGAGATCGGCCTGCTCATCAACTCGTTCAACAGCATGGTTTTGCAGCTGCGACAAAACCGTGAGCAGCTCGACCGGGCGTTCAGCGATCTGCAGACCCGCGAACTGTATCTTCGCACCATCCTGCAAAACATCAATTCAGGGGTGCTCTATCTGAACACCCGCGGACGCATTCAACACATGAACAAGAAGGCATGCGCAATCCTCAATGTCCGGATGGAGGATGTCGAGCAGAAGACCTATCAGGAGCTGATTCAGGATCTCGGAGCGCACGAACTGACCGAACTGGCAAACACCCTCATGCATGGCCGCCTGCCCGACATCAACCAGGAGCTGAAGGTCAATATCAGGGGCAACGTGCTTATGCTGCGGGTGTTCGTGACCGCAATCCGCGACCCCGAAACCGCAGCGGTTATCGGCATCCTCATCGTATTCGACGACCTGACGGAGATCATCAAGGCCCAGAAGGCGATTGCATGGCAGGAGGTCGCGCGGCGCATCACGCATGAGATCAAGAACCCGCTCACCCCGATCAAGCTTTCGGCTGAGCGGCTCATGAAGAAATGGCAGAACCGCGATGCTGATTTTGATGCGGTCTTCGAGCGCTCGACGCGAACCATCATCACCGAGGTCGAGAGTCTTCGCCATCTCGTCGATGTCTTCACCCGATACGGGAAACTGCCCGAAATCAAGCGGGCCCCCGCCGAGATCGGCGAGCTCATCGAGTCGGTCATCGCGCTGTTCAGGAGCTTCAAGGAACTGACCCTTGAGACGGATATTGCTGATGGGCTTCCCGCGGTCCCGCTCGACCGTGAGCAGTACAAACGCGTCCTCGTCAATATCATGGACAACGCTGCCCGGGCGATGAAAAACCGGGGGGTCATCAGGGTGACAGCGCGCGTTGAAGATAATTCCCTCGTTGTTGCGATAGCCGACAGCGGGCCAGGCATTCCCGATCATCAGAAAGAGCAGCTCTTTCTGCCGTATTTTTCGCAACGAAAAGGCGGAACCGGCCTCGGGCTGGCGATTTCGGACAAAATCATCAAGGAGCACGGAGGGAGGATTCTGGTCAGCGACAATACACCGACCGGAAGTGTTTTTACCGTTATTGTTCCGCTCCAGGCGGAACTCCCTGTGCTTCAGGAGGCCACTGCACACGCGGCGGCTCCGCCCCCCCGGTGAACACCAATGCAGCAAAGCTGAACGATAAAAGGATGGAGCATGAACAAAAAAAGCGTACTGATTGTGGATGACGAAGCCGGCATCCGGGAATCGATGACCGGTATTTTTGAAGACGAAGGATTCGCGGTCATGACCGCCGCCTCGGGGGAAGAAGCCCTTGAGCGCATCGCAGAGAAAATGCCGGACCTCGTCTTTCTGGATGTGTGGCTCCCCGAGATGGACGGCATCGAGACGCTTGAGCGGCTGAAGGAGCAGAAATACAACCTTCCCGTCGTCATGATGTCGGGGCACGGCAACATTGAAATTGCAGTCAAGGCGACGCGTCATGGCGCGTACGATTTTCTCGAAAAGCCGTTCAGTTCCATCGAGCGGGTCATGCTTGTAGCCCGGCTCGCTCTTGAGCGCCAGCGCCTTGAGGAGGAGAACCTGCTCCTGAGGGCAGACGCCGGACGCCGGTGGCACATGGTCGGCTCGTCCGCTCCGATGCTCGCGCTCAGGGAGCAGATCGCCCTCGCAGCGCAAGGATCCGCACGGGTCCTGATCCTCGGCGAGAGCGGCACCGGCAAGGAGCTCGTTGCACGAGTACTGCATGAACAGAGCCCGCGAGCCATGGGGGCATTCATCGAAGTCAACTGTGCGGCAATCCCGCAGGAGCTGATCGAAAGCGAGCTCTTCGGCCACGAAAAAGGATCGTTCACCGGTGCGCTTGAGCGGAAAATCGGCAAGTTCGAACTGGCGAACAACGGCACCCTTTTCCTCGACGAGATCGGTGACATGTCGCTCCAGACACAGGCAAAGGTGCTGCGCATCATGGAAACCCAGGAGTTTCAGCGTGTCGGCGGCAGCAAAAACATCAAGGTCGATGTCCGCATCATCGCGGCTACGAACAAAAACCTGATGGAAGAAGTGAAAAAGGGCGCGTTCCGGGAAGATCTCTTCTATCGGCTCAATGTCATTCCGATTACAGTTCCGCCGCTTCGCGACCGATCCGAAGACATTCCTGAACTGGTTGAGTACTTTGCTGAATCGTTCGCCGCGGAGAACGGCCTCCGCCCCAAGCGGTTTGACGATCACGCCCTGAGAGTGATTCAGGAACATCCCTGGCCCGGCAATATCCGCGAACTGAAGAATGCGGTCGAGCGGCTCGTCATCATGGTGCCGGGACAGGATATCACCCGCAAGCAGCTCGAAACACTCGGCATCCTGCAGTCGCCCGAAATCAACCGCTCAGGCGGTTACTTCGCCGTCAGAACACTGAGAGAGGCACGCGACCTCTTTGAGCGGGACTTCATTATCCACAAGCTGCAGGAAAATGCGTGGAACGTCTCCCGCACCGCCGAGCTGATCGGCATCGAGCGGTCCAATCTGCACAAAAAAATGCGTGCATTCGGAATCACCGAATCGAAAGAGCAGGACGAACAATGAGCTTTACGATCGCAATCATCGGCAAGCCGAATGTCGGCAAATCAACACTGTTCAACCGGATGCTCAGCAGGGAAGACCGCATGCGAGCCCGTGCGATTGCGGAAAAGATGCCCGGCATCACCCGCGATCGCAACTACGGCACTGGAGAATGGGAAGGCAAGCGATTTACCGTGATCGACACCGGTGGCTTTTATCCCGAAGGACTTCCGTATGAGCAGGAAGACATGGCGCAGCATGTTCGCGAACAGTCGCTTCTGGCTATTGAAGAAGCAGACCTCATTATCCACCTGCTCGACGGCAGAGAGGGCTTGGCTCCCTCCGACATCGAAATGGCGACCATGCTCCGGGCATCCGGCAAGCCGATCTATTGGGTCGTCAACAAGATCGATTCACCGGGCAAGGAATCCCTGGCGCTCGAATTTTACGGCACCGGAGCTCCTGAGATCTTTCCGCTCTCCGCCATCAGCGGTCTTGGCTATGAAGAACTGATGGATCGCCTTGAGACACATATTCCTGCAACACCCCATCCGGGGCCGGACGATGCTGCCCTCACCATGCCGAAAATTGCGGTCGTCGGCAGGCCGAATGTCGGCAAATCCACGCTTATCAACGCCCTGCTCGGGAAAAAACGGCATATCGTGAGCCCGATTGCGGGGACAACGCGCGACCCGATCGATTCGGTCTGCACCTATTACGGCAAACCCTACCTGTTTATCGATACGGCAGGCATCCGCAAAAAAATGGGCGGATTCGCCAAGACGCTCAAAACCAGGAACGCCTCGAAACGGATCGATGAGGCTGCGGTCGAACGCCTGTCGCTCATGCGTGCAGTCAAAAGCATCGAACGCGCAGACATTGCCGTGATTGTGCTCGATGCAACCCAAGGCGTCGTGGAGCAGGATCAGCGGGTGGCAGGCATGGCTGAGGAGTTCGGCAAGAGCGCCATCGTGCTGTTCAATAAATGGGATCTCGTGGAAAACCCCGAAGCCCGCTATAAACAGTTGCGGAGCGAACTTGAGGCCAGCTTCTGGTTTTTGCGTGGCGTTCCGTTCCTGACGGTTTCGGGACTGGAGCGTCAGCGCATCTCAAAGCTGTTCCCCCTCATCGACACCGTCTTTGCCGACCGCTCAAAACATATCCAGACCGCAAAGCTGAACAAATTCCTTGAGCGCATCCTGAATTCCCGGCCGTTTCCGTCGTATCGCGGCAGGGAGATCAAATTCTACTACATGGCTCAGACCGGCACCGAGCCGCCGGTATTCAATCTCGTGGTCAACTATCCGCAGGCGGTGAAAGAACAGCACCTGAGCTTTATTGAGAAGGCGCTGCGCGAGGAATACGGATTCCCCGGAACACCGATTCGGATCTATGCTAAGTCTCGGTAAAATATGGTAAAATAGATGTCAATTGGTGTGCCCTCCCGGAAGCAATCAGTTTTCCGAGGAGTATGCACATGCGAAGGAGGAACATGCATGCAGAAGATTCTGGTCGCCCATGACGGCTCAAAAGCATCTGACAAAGCACTGAAAAAATCGATAGAACTCGCGCTCCATATGCGCGGATCGCTCACCATCCTGTCTGTCGTCCCGGAGCTGTATCTGACCGAACTGACCGATGTCGACCGGAACAAGATATCGGAATCGCTCACCCGCGAAGCGACCGAGTCGATGGAAAAGGTCCGGAAGTCCCTTTCCGGCAAATCGATCGATGTCAAGACCCTTGTCCGTCAGGGAGACCCGGCGGAAAAAATTCTTGAGACCGCGCAAAAGATGAAGGTTGATCTCATTGTGACCGGGTCTCACGGCCGCCACGGCACCAAGAAGTTCCTGATCGGCAGCGTCTCGTCGAAAGTTGTCGACTATTCGAAGTGCCCCGTTCTGGTCGTTAAATAGTTTTTTCACCAAATAAGAGAGGGCTGGCGCCGAATGGCGCCAGCCCTCTCTTATATTGCTCTTTGCCTGTTTATCGTTCACTTCCCACTTCTTACTTCTTACTTGCCTTTCTCACCAGATAAACCTCCCCCTGCGGTGCGCCCAGCACGAAAACGAGATATCCACGAGAAACGATTCAGGATGGCGGTGCGCAACGCCCACTTTCACCGCAAGCGCCGTCGTTTTGCCTGCAAACCCGGGCGTTCCGGAAATATGGGTGTTGATGTCGTCCAGAATCTGTGCTTCGAGTGCAGCGCACCGCGGATCGGGGTTCACATCATGCACCTTTCTGAGCAGCTGCCTGCCAGACAGCAGAGCAACCTGCTCCTTTGCCCCGCCAACGCCGACGCCGATGATATAGGGAGGGCAGCCTTTGCCCTGCGCCTTCATGACCGCATCGATCACGCACGCGCGGATACCGTTCAGGTTCCGCTCCGCCATACCGGCGGTCGTCAGGCCGGGAACCGGTTCCGCGCTCATCTCTTCCGGCAGACGATACGATACCGAAAGATGCTCCGACGTGCCGCCGCGGAGCATGAGGTCGATTGTCAGGGTGCTCTGTTCCGTTTCCTCGATGAAGATCATCGGAAACAATGTGCCGACATTGCCGCCCGCAGCCTCCCCCGTCAGGCTGTCGATCGCATTGGAGCGGAGCGGGATCTTCTCAGTCGCCCGTCCGGTCGCCTCGATGATCACCTCGCGCACCATCTGCTGGCTCAGCCCTTTCGGCACGCGGGCATAAAAGATCGGCAGCCCCGAATCATCGCAGATCGCCGTCGCACCGGTGCGCGCCGCAATGCAGGCCCCGACCGTATTGGCAAGCGCTTCCTTTACCGTCTCATCGGTCTCGCGCTGTACCGCAGCCCTGAGGGCATCTTCGATGTCCTTCGGAATCGATGTGGCGACTTTTTTGTAGAGTTCGACAAGGCCGTCTCGCAGCTTGATCATGGACTCTCCCGATCGTGAAATCTGTAGTCTTCTGTGATTCTGAGATTAGCAGAAACAGGTCGCTTTGGCAAGAATAACGCGCCACACAAAAAAGAGGGAGAGGTTGAATTGCCTCTCCCTCCTGAAACTCTATCGTTTATCGCTACGGACGGCGGTCGAACAGGTAGGCTGCATTAACCGGCGTATCTTCCGTTGCGCATACCCAGGCGGTAGTCGCGTTGGGAACCGCGGCACCGGTCAACTGCCGGATCACACCAAGCCCGGCATCTTCAGCGCCATCGAGATTCACATCCAGCATTTTTGCAGCATAACAGGGGATCTGCATCATGAAAATCGCGTTGTACGGACGCCCCGCAATGGTAATCTGGGCATAAAACTTGGCATCATTGAACGTATTCAATGCCAGCGTCTGTCCGGCAGCTGCCGGCTGTAATTGTGCGGCAATCAGGTCGCTCCACTGATCAGTGGCAACCGCTCCTGCACCAGCGCAAAACCCTGCAGGAGGGATGGCCGCTCCAAAGGTCGCCGGCGTTTCAGCGCCGGTGACTGCATAGTTTATCACGCCGTTACGATCGCAATCCCCGGGGAATCTGCCATACCGGTCGAAAAAAGTATATGCCAGAGCAGACATAGCCTGTGAATCACTGACCACTCTTTTTGCCTTCGCATTGTTGACCAGATCCTGCCCCTTCAAAACAGAACCGAGGATGATACCGATGATTACGAGAACAATCGCGAGTTC
>JAAYUK010000120.1 GCA_012517735.1 Nitrospiraceae bacterium | reverse complement strand
TGAATGACATTGCAGGCGATCATGATATTGTCATAGATAAACTCTGCCTTATAGGTGTTGTTGGCATGAATGCCGCCGACTTTCGCGGCAGCAAGAAACACATACTCAGGCCGCTCGTGTGCAAAAAACGCCTCGACATCGGCCTGACGCTTGAGATCAAGCTCGGAGCTGGTGCGAACAACACAATTCGTGTATCCCTTGCGCTGCAGACCACGCATCAGCGCGGAGCCGACGAGTCCCCGGTGGCCGGCAAGGTAGATTTTCGCAGTTTTCTCCATACGATTACTCGGCAAAATGCATGACGCGATATCCTTCGTTTTTCAGCAGGACGTCACGTTCTGCAGCCATGAGATCGGCGGCAACCATTTCCTTGGCAAGGTCTCGCAAGGTATGCTTCGGGACCCACCCGAGTTTTTCCTTTGCCTTGCTTGCGTCACCCAACAGCAGTTCTACTTCGGTCGGCCGGAAATATTTCCTGTCGACTTCAACAAGCACCTCGCCGCTTTCCTTATGAAAGCCCTTCTCGTCAATACCCGAGCCTCTCCACTCAATCTCGATGCCGACTTCTTTAAAAGCGAGTTCAACAAACTCACGGACCGAACGGGTCTCGCCGGTGGCCAGAACGAAATCCTCCGGTTGGTCCTGCTGAAGCATCAGCCACATGCCCTCAACATAATCCTTCGCATGACCCCAGTCACGCTTGGCATCGAGGTTTCCCAGAAAGACTTTCTTCTGAAGACCGAGCTTGATGCGGGCGACCGCACGGGTAATCTTGCGGGTGACAAAGGTTTCGCCGCGAACCGGGCTCTCATGATTGAACAGAATGCCGTTACATGCATACATGCCATAGGCTTCACGATAATTCACCGTGATCCAGTATGCATAGAGCTTGGCTGCGGCATACGGGCTCCGGGGATAAAATGGTGTTGTCTCCTTCTGCGGGGTTTCCTGGACCTTGCCAAAGAGTTCGGAGGTGGATGCCTGATAGAATCGGGTCTTCTCTTCAAGGCGGAGAATGCGGATCGCTTCCAGAAGCCTGAGCGTTCCCAAAGCGTCTGAATTCGCCGTATATTCGGGTGTTTCAAAAGAGACCTTTACGTGCGACTGCGCGGCAAGGTTGTAAATTTCATCGGGCTGCACTTCCTGAATGATCCGGATGAGGTTCGTCGAATCGGTCATATCCCCGTAATGCAGAGAAAAATGGAAACCAGACTCATGCGGGTCGTGATAGAGATGGTCGATCCGGTTGGTGTTGAACAGGGAGGAACGGCGTTTGATGCCGTGAACATCATATCCCTTCTGCAGCAGTAGTTCCGCCAGATAGGCTCCATCCTGGCCGGTTATCCCGGTTATCAATGCTCTTTTCATACAGGTCTCCTTTGTCACATCAACGCATCATTCCGCGCGCGACTGCTCCGTATGTAATGTCAGTTCGTCGATCACCTGCCGTACGCACACATCCCACGCCGGCATACTGATGCCGAATGTTTTCCGCAGCTTCTCGTTGGACAAAACCGAATTTGCGGGCCTGGCCGCCTTGAGCGGATATTCGTGAGTGGCAATCGGTATGAGCTTCGGCACAACCGCTTCCTTCAGGAGACCGAGCCGGCATGCTTCTTCAAGAATCGTGCGGGTAAAACCGAACCAACTGGTGACTCCCGAGCAGGTCATGTGATACACGCCTGCGTTCCACGCAGATTCCTGCATGACGGATATCCGGTTCAGGACTGCGGTGGTTGCTTCCGCCAGCATGCGGCTCCCCGTGGGCGCCCCGTGCTGATCATCAATGACACGCAGTTCGGGTCTCCCGTCAGCAAGGCGAAGCATGGTTTTCAGGAAATTCTGTCCGCGCGCTCCGAAAACCCAGCTGGTCCGGAAAATCAGATGGCGGCACCCGGATGCAGCAATCGCTTTTTCACCGGCGAGTTTCGTTCTGCCGTAAACCCCCAGCGGGTTTGGCTCATCTTCTTCCGAATAGGCATCCGGTTTTGTTCCGTCAAACACATAATCCGTTGAATAATGAACCAGCAGAGCGTTGGTCCGGCCGGCCTCTTCCGCCAGCACGGCCGGGGACTCGGCATTAATCAGTTGCGATAGTTCAGGCTCATCCTCTGCACGATCAACTGCCGTATGGGCAGCGGCATTCACAATCACCTGAGGATTGATGCCGCGCACCATCTGACGCAGGGTCTCCGGCCGTGAAAAGTCCGCTGCCGGGAAATCATATGCATGCACGCTCCCCAAAGGCTGAAGGGTGCGCACGAGTTCCCAGCCGACCTGCCCACCGGAACCGAAAAGCAGAATGTTCATGCAAACACCTCCGCATCAAGGAACCGAACGCCCCGACGATCCTTGTCGGAAAGAGCTGGTTCCGATGAGACCGGCCAATCGATTCCCAGATCAGGATCATTCCAGATAATGCAGCGGTCGTAGGCAGGAGCGTAATAGTCGGTTGTTTTGTACAGAAAATCTGCGGTCTCCGAAAGCACGCAGAATGCGTGTCCGAAGCCTTCCGGCACCCAGAGCATCCGATGATTCTCCGCAGAAAGATGCACGCCAACCCACTTGCCGAATGATGGAGAAGATTTTCGCAGATCCACTGCGACATCATACACCTCTCCGCTCACCACCCGTACGAGCTTGCCCTGTGCCTGCCGAATCTGGTAGTGAATACCACGCAGAACATTGCGTGTTGAGCGTGAATGGTTGTCCTGCACAAAAGCACGCTTGAGACCCGTCAGGTCCTCAAACACCCGCTGATTGAAACTTTCCAGGAAAAACCCTCGCTCATCACCGAACACTTTTGGTTCGAGGATGAGGACGTCCGGTATGGCTGTGGCCAGGGCTTTCATCCGTTGAACACCACCCGTTCTTCAAGCATACGGAGAAGATACCGGCCATAATTATTCTTCGCCAGGGGAGCGGCCAGACGCCGCACCTGCTCTGCATCGATATAGTGCATACGATATGCGATCTCTTCGGGACAGGCGACCTTCAGCCCCTGCCGCTTTTCGATGGTTGCGATAAACTGAGACGCCTCGATCAGGGAATCATGGGTGCCGGTATCAAGCCAGGCCATGCCGCGTCCCATGACCTCGACATTCAGCAACCCGTCATGCATGTAGCGGCGGTTCAGGTCGGTGATCTCGAGCTCTCCGCGGGCAGATGGTTTCAGATCGGCAGCGATATCAGTAACCCGGTTATCGTAGAAATAGAGGCCGGTGACGGCGTAGTTCGATTTCGGCTGTTTCGGCTTCTCCTCGAGCGACACCACCCTGCCCTGTTCATCAAATTCCGCAACCCCGTATCGCTCGGGATCATGGACATGGTAGACGAAGATTGTCGCTCCGCCCTTGCGTTCACCCGCAGTGCGAAGCTGATCTCTGAAGTCGTGTCCGTAAAAGATATTGTCGCCCAGCACAAGCGCGCAGTCATCGTCTCCAATGAACTCACGGCCGATCAGAAATGCCTGGGCCAAGCCGTCAGGCGAAGGTTGCACCGCATAGCTGATATTCATGCCCCACTGATGCCCGTCGCCCAGCAGCTGCTCGAAGCGTGATGTGTCCTGCGGGGTCGATATCACAAGAATATCGCGTATGCCGGCCAGCATGAGGGTTGTGAGCGGATAATAGATCATGGGTTTGTCATACACCGGCAGCAGCTGTTTGGACACCGCCTGCGTTATGGGATAGAGACGCGTCCCTGATCCTCCTGCCAGAATCAGTCCCTTGCGGCGAACGGCGGCAACAGGAAGCAGTGAACGGGGAGCAGCGAACGAATTTTGTGCGGTCATGATGACGGGGCTCCTTTTATCTTCTTGTGCAAACCAGTAAGCAGCTTACTTGTTCTTGCAAGAAGCTCCTCAAAATCAAGGTCTCTCCGCATGCATCCAACCCTGACTGCAAGCATATACTGAGTATCCAACTCGCTCAAAGACCCTTTTGCTATACTGAGAAACTGGGAAAATTCCTTCCGACTATCGCGCGCAGCACCTTCAGCTATATTGCACGGCACCGATATGGCAGCTCTGCGCATTTGTGAGATCAAACCAAACTGCTCGCTTCCCGGGAAATGAGCAGTCATACGGTAAACGGTTTCAGCAAGATCCATCGATGCTTTCCATGCTTCCAGCCGCACATGAGGCTTGCCTGTTCCTGCGCTTCCTGAATCCTTTTGTACATTCTGCTTACCGTTCACCGCTCCCTGTTCCCCGCTCTGTATAGTTGGTGTCGATCCAGTTCCGGTAAGCACCGCTGGTGACATTCTCTGCCCATGCGGTATGGTCGAGATACCACTGAACGGTTTTCCGGATACCGGTCTCGAAAGTTTCCCTCGGCTTCCACCCCAGCTCGCGCATGATTTTGGCAGGATTGATTGCGTATCTCCGGTCATGGCCGGGACGATCCTTGACATAGGTGATCAGGCGCTCATAGGGGCCGTCGGGGGACGGTTTCAGTTCATCGAGCAGGGCACAGATTTCGCGAACGATCTCGATGTTCTTTTTCTCGTTCAGCCCCCCGATGTTGTAGGTTTCTCCCGGCACACCACCCTCCAAAGCTGCACGAATTCCAGCGCAGTGATCTCCCACATACAACCAGTCGCGCACATTCAATCCGTCTCCATACACCGGCAGCGGCTTGCCTGACAGCGCATTCAGGATCATCAACGGGATCAGCTTTTCCGGAAACTGGTATGGTCCGTAGTTGTTTGAGCAGTTGGTCGTAATGACCGGCAACCCGTAGGTATGAAAATAGGCGCGCACAAAATGATCCGATGCAGCTTTTGACGCCGAATAGGGACTATTGGGCGCATACGGAGTCGTCTCTTCAAAAGGAGCGTCATCAGGACCGAGGGAGCCATAGACCTCGTCCGTCGAGACATGCAGGAACCGGAATGCGCTCCGCTCGTCAGCACTGAGCTTTGCATGATACGCACGCGCCGATTCAAGAAGGGTGAAGGTTCCCTGCACGTTGGTCCGCAGAAATTCGGCGGGGCCATGAATCGAACGGTCGACATGGCTTTCGGCCGCGAAATGGACGATGGCGCGAGGCCGATGCTGCTCAAGAAGCGCCTGCACCAGAGGCGCATCGCAAATGTCGCCCTGCACAAAGGTGTGGCGGCTGTCGCCAGCGACAGAAGCGAGGTTTTCGCGATTGCCGGCATAGGTGAGTGCATCGAGCGACACAATGGCCTCACTGCAGGACGCAAACCAGTCGAGAACAAAATTTGCGCCGATAAAGCCGGCGCTGCCGGTAACCAGTATCATTGGGTAATCAGTCCGGCAAGTTCCGCTGTGCGTTCGGCAAGCAGGCCGGCATCGCCTTTCGTTTCGACATTCAACCGCAAAAGCGGTTCGGTATTGGAAGCCCTCAGATTGAAGCGCCACCGTGCAAACTCATAGCTGATACCGTCGGTCCGGTCGATGGAAGGGTTCTGGCCGGCATAGCACTGCTCGACCCGTGAAAGAACCGAACTGACATCTTCGATGCGGTAATTGATCTCTCCGCTGCAGGGATAGGCATGCATGCGTTCCTGAACCAGGGAGGACAGAGTCGTCCCGCTGGTGCTGAGCAGTTCCGCAATCAGCAGCCAGGGAATCATGCCGGAGTCGCAATACGCAAAATCGCGGAAATAGTGGTGTGCACTCATTTCGCCGCCGTAGACCGCATCTTCAGCGCGCATCCGCTCCTTGATAAAGGCATGTCCGGTCTTGCTCTGCACCGGAACCCCTCCCGCAGTCGAGATCATCTCCACAGTGTTCCAGGTAAGCCGGGGATCATGAATGATCTTTGCGCCGGGATATTTTTTCAGCATCTGGAGTCCCAAAAGACCCACCAGGTAATACCCTTCGATAAACGCTCCCTTTTCGTCGAAAAAGAAGCAGCGATCGAAGTCGCCATCCCAAGCGACACCAAAGTCCGCATTCTGCTCCTTGACCGCCCGGGATGTGGCAGCACGGTTTTCAGGCAGAAGCGGATTCGGAATGCCATGCGGAAACGTACCGTCAGGCGCATGATGCATGCGGATGAATTCGAACGGCAGATGATTCGCAAGACGGTCGACAACCGGTCCGGCGCTTCCATTGCCGGCATTGACGACAATGCGAAGCGGTTTCAGCAGCGATGTGTTTACATAGGAAAGCAGGTGGCTGATGTAAGCATCTTTCCCAAAATCTTCCGTGATCGTTCCTCTCCGCGCACCAGACGGAAACTCACCCTGTTCAGCAAGGCGGCGGATTTCTCCGAGCCCGGAGTCGCCGCTGATCGGACGGCTTCCCTCACGAACCAGTTTCATGCCGTTATAGTCGATCGGATTATGGCTTGCTGTCACCATGATGCCGCCGTCAACGCCGCGATGGAATGTCTGGAAATACACTTCTTCCGTTCCGCACAGGCCAATGTTGACAACATCGCTGCCGCTGTCCATCAATCCGTTTGCTACAGCGGAAGCCAGTGCCGGGCTGTCGAGGCGTACGTCAAACCCGACAACAACCGTTCGGGGCCGGATGAACTGTCCGTAGGCCCGACCGATCCGGTACGCGACATCAGCGTTCAACTGATCCGGAATGCGCCCGCGAATGTCGTATGCCTTAAAGCAGTTCAGCGACATGGCGGAAGTCATGCCGAAGGTCCCTTCTGACGGCCATAGAGGTCTTCAAAACGGACAATATCGTCCTCGCCGAGATAGGAGCCCGACTGCACTTCGATCAGTTCAAGCGGAACTTTGCCCGGATTTTCGAGGCGGTGGAGCACTCCCAGCGGAATATAGGTCGATTGATTCTCCGAAAGCAGGATGGTTTCCTCACCCCGCGTGATCTTTGCCGTACCGCTCACGACAATCCAGTGTTCAGCCCGGTGATGGTGCATCTGCAAACTCAGGACAGCGCCCGGCTTTACGATGATGCGCTTTACCTGGAAGCGCTCGCCGATATCGACACAATCGTACGTGCCCCAAGGCCGGGAAACCTTGCGGTGGAGCAACGCCTCTCCGCGATCCGACCGCCTGAGCGCAGACACGATCTGCCTGACGTTCTGGACGCGGTCCTTGCGCGCCACGAGTACAGCGTCGGCAGTTTCGACCACGATCATGTCATCCAGACCGACACAACCGACAAGCCTGCCGGTCGCGTGAACGTACGAATTCCGCGTGTCTTCAAGCACTGCATCGCCGCATACGGCGTTGCCCTGTGC
>JAAYUK010000012.1 GCA_012517735.1 Nitrospiraceae bacterium | reverse complement strand
GATGCGCTGCTTGCCTATGACCGGTCAATTGCGCTGTATAAAAAAATCGGGGATATTGAGTCTCAGGCACATGCCGTCTTCGGAAAGGCTTCCGCTGCTGCCAGGGCAGGCGCTCAAGAGGCTGCGGAACTGTATGAGGCTTCCATCTCACTGTTTGAGCGCGTGAGACGTCAGGCGGGTCTTTCGGACATGAAAAAGTCCTTTATGGACAAAATCTATCCGCGGTATGAAGAAGCCGCCTTGTTCATGCTCAATGCGGGGCGCAAGGACCAGGCTTTTCGTTTGGCTGAAGGCATGAAGGCGCGTGTGTTTCTCGATCAATTGGCCGAAGGGCTGGTTGATCTCGAAAAGGGAATAGACCCTGATCTGAAACAGAAACGCGACGTCCTTGCTTCCCGCATCCAGTCCCTGCAGAAACGCAGTGCTGCAGAAGATGCGAAACCGGTGCCTGATGCGAAACGCTCTGCCTCGCTGGAAGCCGAAATCAGACAAGCGGAAAATGAACTTGCCGAGATCGGCAGACAGATCCGCTTGAGGAATCCGCTGTATGCTTCGGTTCAGTATCCGGAGCCGATAACGCTCGAGACCTTACAGCAGGCGGTTCTGAAAAAAGACGAAGTGATGCTTGAGTATTTCTTTTCGAAGACGGGAGTATACTGTTTTGTCATTGCCTCCGGGCTGTTCGAGATTGTTCAGTTGCCGGTGCCTCCGGAACTGCTCGAAAAGACCATCCGCGCAGTGATCGCCTCCGTGAGCGAAGTGAGGCCATATCATGACGAATCACTCGCACTGTTCCGGATGCTCATTCAGCCGGTCGAAAAACAGCTTCGCGGCAAGACAGTGATTATCATCCCTGACGGACCGATTGCTCTGCTGCCGTTTGAAATGCTTCTGTCCGGAGACGGAGATTCAGCCCGCCATATGCTTGAGGAATATCGCATCAAATACGTGCAATCGGCCTCCGTTTTGGGCATGCTCCGGATACAGTACCGCAAGGAGCAGGTTGGTACGGGGTTCATTGGATTTGGAGATCCGGTATACGACTACGACAACTATCAAAAAAAGCGTCGCGAAAAAGGGATGCGCGCTGTACAGCCGCTGGTTTTCCGACTGAGAGATGTTGCAGGGAGCGGCATCCTTGGAAGGCTGGAGGGCAGCGGACAGGAAGTGCTTGCCATTGCTGACATTTTTGCGAATCAGGGGGGTGCCCGAACGGCGAACCTGCGCCTGTCAGCCCGTGAGGAGCACGCGAAATCAGCTGACATGGAAAAGTACGGGTATATCCACTTCGCCGCGCATGGCATTCTGGCAGACCGGTTTCAGGGGATTGCGCTCAGCCAGATCCCGGATGCTCCGGAAGACGGAGTGTTGACCATCGGAGAGATCATGAACAGCCGGTACCGGGCGAGGCTTGTGGTTTTGTCCGCGTGCAACAGCGGCCTTGGGACAATGGAGCGGGGAGAGGGCATTACGGGACTTTCCCGCGCGGTCATGTATGCCGGGAGTCCGGCGGTGGTCGTGAGCCTCTGGAGCGTTGATGACCGGGGAACCCGCGAGTTAATGAGTCTGTTCTACCGGTTTCTCATTGCCGAACGATTTCCACCCGAGGAGGCGTTGCGGCGGGCAAAGGCCGGCATGATGAAGCATGCGCAGGCAGAGTATGCCCATCCGTTTTTCTGGGCGGCATTCGTTCTGTACGGGGAATAAAAAAAGGGAGAGCCAATTGCGGCTCTCCCGGTGAGATGCCTGTTTCCCGCTATGGTTTTTCCGGGCCCGG
>JAAYUK010000119.1 GCA_012517735.1 Nitrospiraceae bacterium | reverse complement strand
GCCTTGCGGACATAACGCGTCACCGCGTCCGCTTCGGAATATATGGCAACGGTCTGGATGCCGAGTTCCTTGCAGGCACGAATGATGCGAAGGGCGATTTCTCCCCTGTTTGCTATGAGCACTTTTCTGAACATTGCGAGTAGTTATTTTACCTCAAGACCGTTACAGAATGCACTGCCTTTTGAGCGTCCTGACTCGTTGAATAAACCCAAAATTGTCATTAGATTCGACCCAAATCACTCCGAGCTTGGATGGGCTGGCAACAGAGCGGATTTATTCGGCGAAGCGGCACATACAGGACGTATGTGCCAGGCGAATACCTCGGAGGACGGCAGGATGCCGTCCGAGAATGAGCGGCGTTGCCTGCCCTGCCGGGCTAATGACAACTCTCGTATAAATGATGCTAATTCTTTCTGTAAAGTTCTGAGAGCCCTATGGTACAATTCGCAATCCGGCAGTGCAACCATGGTTTCAGGAGGGTCGTGCATGGAAAACCCCGAAGCAGTTCTCACCAGCCGTCTTGACGAGCGTTCGTATGAATGTCTCAGAAAGATTGAGCATCCCGAGCTTTTTGCATTTCTCGCCCGCTACATCGAACACTGCAATCCGTCAACGGTTTATGTCAACAACGATTCTCCCGAGTCGATTGAATACATTCGCCAGGCAGCCCTCAGAAACGGAGAAGAGGGGAAACTCGCAATTCCTGGGCACACCTATCACTTCGACGCATTCGGCGATCAGGGCAGGGATAAAAAGAACACCGCCATTCTTCTTCCTGCGGGGGAACATCTCGGTTCGGCCATCGACACGAAAGAGCGTGAGGCCGCCTATGCCGAGGTGCATGAGATCCTGAAAGACATCATGACCGGCAGAGAGATGTACATCTCTTTTTATTGTCTCGGTCCGGCAAATTCCGTATTCACGATTCCGTGCGTCCAGATTACCGATTCCAGCTATGTGGTGCATAATGAGTATCTGCTCTACCGGCCAGGATATGAAGAATTTGTCCGGCGCAGCCGCGCGGGGAAGCTCGATCTGTTTTACCGTTTTGTCCATTCGCAGGGAGAAATTGACGAGCGCAAGGTCTGCAAGAATCTCGACAAGCGCCGCATCTTCATCGATCTCTACCACAATACGGTTTATAGCACCAACACACAGTATGGCGGCAACTCCATCGGCCTCAAGAAACTCGCCATGCGCCTTGCCATCCGGCAGGCATCGCAGGAAGGCTGGCTGACCGAACACATGCTGCTGCTCGGCGTGCGGGGCCCGAAAGGCCGAATCACCTATTTTGCGGGTGCTTACCCGTCCATGTGCGGAAAGACGTCGACCGCCATGCTCGAAGGAGAAAGCATGGTGGGTGACGACATCGCCTATATCAGGAACATCGACGGCATAGCCCGCGCCGTCAACACCGAACGAGGCATGTTCGGCATCATCCAAGGAGTCAATGCCAAAGATGATCCGCTTCTCTGGAAGGCGCTCAACAGCCCGAATGAAATCATCTTCTCAAACGTTCTGGTGAAGGCGGACGGCGGCGTTCACTGGATCGACAAGGGTGGCGATCTTCCGATGGACGGGATCAACTACTCTGGCACATGGCACCGCGGCAAGACCGATGCGAACGGCAAACCGATCCGCACCTCCCATCCGAATGCCCGTTTCACGCTGGCACTGCAGTCGCTGGAGACGGTTGATCCGAGGCTCGATGACCCGGCCGGTATTGAAATCGGGGCAATGGTCTATGGAGGCCGCGATTCCGACACCTGGGTTCCGGTCGAAGAGGCATTCGACTGGACGCACGGCATTATCACCAAAGGCGCCATTCTTGAGTCCGAGACCACTGCTGCCACCCTCGGGCAGGAAGGTGTGCGCGAGATCAACCCGATGGCGAACATAGACTTCCTTTCGGTGACGATCGGCAGGTACATTCAGATGAACCTTGACTTTGCGAAAGGGCTGAAAAAGCCGCCGCTCATCTTTTCGGTCAATTACTTTCTTCGCGGCAAGGACGGCAGCTGGCTTAATGAGCGGAACGACAAGGCTGTCTGGTACAAATGGATGGAGCTGCGCGTCAATGGAGATGTTCCGGCCATCGACACCCCGACCGGCCGTATCCCCCGCTATGTTGATCTGAAGCGGCTTTTTGCCGAAACGATCAAAAAAGAGTACACGGAAACGGATTATGTGAATCAGTTCCTGATCCGCATTCCGGAAAACCTTGCGAAAATCGAGCGCGTAACGAAGTTTTTCACTACGCAGGTGCCCGACACGCCGAAGATTTTCTTCGAGGTGCTTGAAGAACAGAAAAAGCGGCTGCTTGCATTCCGCGATAAATACGGAGAGGACCCCGATCCGGAAGTGCTCGGCGGGCTGTAGGGTTTGGTAGAATACAGGAAAGGGCCGCTGATGCTTGCGGCCTTTTTTTATGGGAACTTTTTCGCATTCCGGATTGTCTAACACCCAGAAGCGGAAATAAAACCGGGAGGTTCCCATGAAGACGTTGTTGAAGTATCTCACTTTTTTCTGCCTTGTCGCATTCGTGGCAGGCTCGGTGGCCGCGACCCCGATGGCCACAAAAGAGGCGACCGACAAAACGCTTTCACCGTATTTCTTTGTGAAAAGTGACGATCCGTCAACGGATCAGCTGCCCCTGAAGTCAACATCGGCCAATGTGTCCATCTCAGGAGTAATTGCGGATGTTGCCGTGACGCAGGTTTACAAAAACACCGGAAAACGACCGATTGAGGCGATTTACGTGTTTCCGGCATCAACCCGTGCAGCTGTCTACGGCATGAAAATGACGATCGGCAAGCGCGTGATTGTTGCGAAGATCAACAAGCGTGAAGACGCCCGCCGCGAGTATGAGCAGGCAAAAAAGGCGGGACAGAGCGCATCGTTGCTTGAACAGCAGCGGCCGAATGTATTCCAGATGAACGTTGCGAACATTATGCCGGGCGATGAGATCAAAGTAGAGCTCAAATATACCGAACTGCTCGTTCCGACCGACAAGACCTATTCGTTTGTCTATCCGACCGTTGTCGGACCTCGGTATTCGAACCAGACTGCTGAAACTGCCGGAGAGGCCGACCGGTGGACGCAGAATCCGTATCTGAAGCAGGGCGAGGCAGCCTCCTATGCGTTTGATATCTCAGTGAAGCTGGCTGCGGGTATGCCGATCCAGAAGATCGCCAGCACCAGCCATAAGATTAGCGTTCAGTATAATGGACTTTCGAGTGCTAAAATTCTGCTGGACACGGCCGAGGCGAATGGCGGTAATCGCGACTATATTCTGAACTATCGCCTTGATGGCGACAAGGTTGAAACCGGCCTGCTGCTTTCAAAAGGAGAGAAGGAAAACTTTTTTCTGCTCATGCTTCAGCCACCAAAACATGTGAACGCAGATCAGATGCCCGGCAGGGAATATATCTTTATCGTGGATGTTTCCGGGTCAATGCACGGCTTTCCGCTCGACATATCGAAAAAACTGATGCAGAATCTCCTCGGCAATCTCAGGCCGACCGATACGTTCAACCTGCTGCTGTTCTCTGGTGGATCGTCTGTCCTTGCGAATCAATCGCTGCCGGCAACCCCCTCAAATATTGCCCAGGCGGTTCAGCTTATCGAACGCCAGCGGGGCGGTGGCGGCACTGAGTTGCTACCGGCATTGCAGCGTGCGCTGGCATTGCCGAAGACCAAAGGGTATTCGAGAACAGTCGTAATTGCTACCGATGGCTATGTTGGTGTCGAGACAGAGGCCTTTGATCTGATCCGGAAAAATCTCGGCGAGGCAAATATGTTTACCTTCGGCATTGGATCGAGCGTGAACCGTCATCTCCTTGAAGGCATGGCGCGGGTTGGCATGGGGGAGTCGTTTGTAATAAGCAAGGCAGCCGAGGCATCTGCGCAGGCTGAACGCTTCCGGAAGATGATTCAGACGCCAGTGCTTACGCAGGTAAAACTCGACTTCGGGAAGTTTGAAGTGTATGACGTTGAGCCGATTGCTGTGCCCGACGTTCTTGCAGAGCGCCCGATTATTGTATTTGGCAAATGGCGTGGTGAACCGAAAGGAGCCATTACGATGAGCGGAATCGCTGGCGACCGGAAGATTTCCCAGAAAATCGATGTGCGTGGCACACAGGCTTCTCAAGACAATGAGGCACTGAAGTATCTCTGGGCGCGGCACAGAATTGCCTTGCTGTCCGACTACAATGCGCTGAGGCCAGACGACAAACGCGTTGCTGAAGTGACCGACCTGGGGCTGAAGTATAATCTGCTTACCGCCTATACTTCATTTGTGGCGGTAGACAGCGAAGTGCGGAATGCTTCGGGAGACTCCACTGCCATCAAACAGCCGCTGCCGCTACCGGAGGGGGTTTCCGACTATGCTGTCGGCGGCAGGGCATATGCTGCCGCACCGGGCATGATGCCGATGAGCCGTCAAAAAAAGGCAGATATGGCGCTGGCATATGAGAAGCATGAAGTGAAAAGGAGCGCTGGTCCCGTGCTTGATTCCGTGGTGGTGAGTGAAGCCGCACTGCAGGAACGGATTGCCCGAACAGTGCAGAGCCGGGTAAAAGAATTGCACGGATGCGTTTCTTCCGCCATATCCGGAAAGGTGGTGCTGCAGTTTGAAATTGACCGGAACGGTGCAGTGAAAAAACTGAAGGTCAAATCAAGCGGCCTCAATAATGCGGCTGCCGACCGGTGTATTTTCGAGGCGATGGAGAAGTGGCAGTTTGCCGCCCTGTCGGCAGACACATCCGTGAGGGTAACGCTGACCATTTCTTTCTGAAACGAGCAGCCAAACGTGGAAAAAGGCCCTGCATGGTGCAGGGCCTTTTTTTTCCGTATTTGCTACTATTGAGAAGGAGCAGATTCCTCGCAGAAAAGGAACCAAACCACTGGATACTTTGTCTAATAGGGTAGGGACAGGTAGTTCCCCGACAGCCGATGAGGACCATTCCCTTGTTCTGCGATGTCAACGGGGCGATGTCGATGCTTTTGAGGAGCTGGTGGTCAAATACCAGAAGAAAATGGTGAACCTCGCCTATAGAATGACGGACAACTATCACGATGCCTGCGACATTGTGCAGGATGCCTTTATCGCGGCGTATCGGGAGATTCGCGGGTTTCAGGGGAAGTCCCGTTTTGTGACATGGCTTTCAACGATAACCATGAACCTTGCGCGGAACCGCCTGAAGCAGGTGAAGACCGAGCGGTTGCGGCAGGGCTTTTCACTGGACGCCCCGGTGCTTATGGAAGACGGGGAAGTGCGTATGGAGGTTGCCGCAAATACTCCATCCGCGCTTGAAATGCTTGAGAAACGGGATGTGCAGAAGATCGTTCAGGACTGTATCAATGCGCTTGATGACGAATTCAGGGCGGTTGTTGTCCTCAGGGAAATGCAGGGGTTTGCTTATGACGAAATCAGCCAAATGCTCCAGACAGCAATTGGTACCGTAAAGTCTCGACTTTTTCGGGCCCGGGAGATGCTCAAAAACTGTCTCAAAGGTAAGCTGGGAGCACTCTGATGGATTGCCGCGAGATCAGGAAACTGTTGCCGGCTGCTGTTGATCGCCAGCTTGAGGCGGACGACCAGCAGCGTCTCGACGAACATGTGCAGTCATGTGCGGCGTGCCGGGCTGAACTCGACGATCTGCGCAGGACGGTTATGCATCTTCAGCATGTCGAAGAAGTTGATCCTCCGCCGTGGATGACGGAAAAGATCATGGTACAGATCCGTGCTGAAGCTGCGCAGCCCTCCCCGAGCTGGCGAAAACGGCTTTTCGGTTCATGGCCGGCAAATCTGCCGCTTGGAGCAGTTGCGACCGTCATGCTGGCGGTCTTTGTCATAGTGATATTCCGGAGCATTCAGCCGGAACTGACGCGTGATACGGCGCAGGAGGCTTCGAAGCTGTCCGCACCGGCCACGGAACCGGCACTGCCGAAGGAAGCGAAGCCACCCGTTGCAGCGCCTGAAACGGTTCGGGGACCACAAAGAATAACGAGGGAGAAAGCCGCCCCTGAAAGGCCCGCAATGGCGCCACCTGCTGTGCAGGAGGATAAGGCTCTGCCTCCGGCAGTTCCGCTTCCGCGAGCAGGGGCTTCGGTGCCGACTGCGGAACAGAAGGAGAAGGTCCGGACACAGGAGGCGACCAATCTGGACGAGTCCGCAAGCCATGAAAAGCGGGATGCTGTTGAAGGGATGGCCAGAACCGAGCCGTACCGGGCAAAAAAAGCCGCCCCGTCTGCGTCCATGCGCAGCGCTGTTCCGGGAGTCCCTCTCTCATTGAAGATGACGGTTGCGGTTGCCGATGTTGACACTGCTGTTGCGCAGGTCCGGCAGGCAGCCCAAAAAACGGGTGGCCGTGTAACGGGCAGGGAGTCTACCGCCATACGGCAGGCTATTACTGTGGAGATTGCCCCCGAAAAGCTGGACAGCCTGCGTGCGGAGCTGAAGGAGATCGGTGCCGTAACGGAGCAGAGGGTTGCGGTTGAAGATACTGCGATCATCAGGGTGCGAATAGAAATTGTAGCTGCCCGATAGTCCTTGTTCTTATGTCCGGGCATGCGGGCTTCAATAAATCGGAGGTTGTCATGAAGAAATCACTGGGAGCAAAAACGCTTGCGACACCAACCCCGACCTGGGTGGTCGGCAGTTATGATGCACAGGGCAAGCCAAATATCATGACCATAGCATGGGGCGGTATCTGCTGCTCGCAGCCCCCGTGCGTCACCGTTTCACTCCGCAAGGCAACCTACACCTATGCATGCATTATGGAGCGCAAGGCGTATACGGTCAGTATTCCGTCGGTTGAGCAGGTGAAAGAAGCCGACTATTGCGGCATTGCGACCGGCAGAAACACCGACAAGTTCGTCGACCTGGGATTGACACCGGTGAGGAGCGAACTCGTCGATGCCCCGTATGTCGGCGAATTCCCCGTAGTGATCGAGTGCAAATTGCTGCGTGCAATCGAGATCGGATTGCATACGCAGTTTGTTGGCGAGATTATGGATATCAAGGCGGATGAGACAGTGCTGAATGCAGAAGGGTTGCTCGATATCCGGAAGCTCAACCCGCTCATCTACAATCCGGGGCAGAGTTCGTATTTCACGATTGGAGAGTTTGCCGGGAAGGCTTTTTCTGTAGGGAAGAAATAGTCTGCTTTAGGAAAAGAGAATGCCCTGATCCTTACGCAGTTGGGGGAAGTGGTCTTTCGGCAGACTGAACACGCCCTTGAATACCCGGTTCATGACCGAGACGATCTGGCGGAACTTATAGGCGTCGTGATGTGACTCCCCCTTCAACTCGGAGGCGTTCCAGCTTTCCTCATCGGAGATGCGGAGTTCAATGCCGAGGGTATGCTGCCGGGTAATTTTCGGAATATGATCCCGTTTTTCGTACAGCTGAGTTCCCGGGATCATCATTTTATTGGTGTCTGCCGCCCGGTGGATCGGCAGCGAGAATGCGATTTTGCACTGGAGCTTGCGATGGCCGATCGACGAGTGGAGATTGCTCTCTGCATTCACATTCAGGGCGTCAAAAAAGCCGCAGGCATTCGCCAGCAGTTCTTTCTTGTCAGGCTCGGCATTCTTGCCTTCGCTCAGGGCAAGGCTTTCCATCAGCCGACGCGTAGCTTCCAGCATGTCTTCCGGCGAGTCAAAAAGGGTTTGTGTGATCGAGTGTGAGGCCGTATTTTCCTGCAGAATGACGCCGCGCTTCTGCAGGGCATGGAACATCTTGAGCGTGTCGTCTTTACTCTTCAGCAGAAAGGTGATGGCGAGAATATCACGAATATCCCATGCCTCGCCTTCCACGTCCTTGCCGAGCTTGGTGAACATACTCTCAGGGCTTTTCAGCCGGGCCTTGATCTCGACGATATCGATCTCGATCCCATCCCCGCTGTTGAAGACAAGACATTCCTTCCTCTCATCAAAGAGCATGGATTCCTTCAGCTTGTGAAAAAAGGTCGACAGCTTCACATAGGCCCGCTGAGCGGATTCGCTTTTGGGCAGGTGAATGGGGTGTTCCCAGTCGTGCTGGTACAGGTCATTGAGGCTCATGCCCTCGGAGGTCAGAAAAAGGCCGAGCTGCGCATAATCATTGATATCCTGGCTGTCTTCCTCAATGGACTTGATCAGATGGGCCACTTTCAGGAGTGAGCAGGCAGCTTGCTGCCACGGAAGCGGAATCTCCAGATTCTTCCCTTTATAGCCGTAAAAGACATGAGGGTATTTTCTTGACGAAGCGAGCAGGAAGAGATGACGCGGATCTTCCAATACCAGGTCGCGAAACTCGGGGGTAGAAAGCACTTCCTCAATGTGAGAGATCGCTTTCAGACACGACCGGTACAGCCCCGCATTCGGCGATTTGAGTGACGCGAGCCCGGCAAACTGCTGCTTGGCAAACGGAAACATCCAGTCGAAGAAATAACGGTATGCCTGTATCACATAGCGTAAAGCCCGGTGTTTCTCGCTTGCAACGAGCTTGCTCTCGCCGATTGTGTCGAAGCCCCGGTTGCGCATCATCTTGGTGACCTGTTTCAGGGCATGACTGAAGTCGGTGGCGGGAAGGAGCAGATAGGGCGTCATCTCCGTGCGATCGAGCACCGAGCCGAATATTTCGTGATAGAGTTCCTGGCTGGCAGTTTTCGTCATGGCAATACCCGTTTTGTCAAGCGCCGAGCAGTTCACGCATTTTTGCGCCGATGTCCTTCGACTTCATCAGCGTGGTGCCGACAAGCATTGCATCAATCTTCGCATCCTGCAGGCGCAGCACATCATCCCTTGTGCCGATGCCGCTTTCGGCAACAACGGTTTTGTCCGCCGGAACCTGTGTTTTCAGTCGGAACGTAGTCTCAAGGTTGATCTTCAGCGTTGTGAGATCGCGGTTGTTGATGCCGATGATGGGGGCATCTATCGCAAGCGCCTTGTCGAGTTCCGGTTCATTGTGAACCTCGAACAATACCGCCATCCCGAGCTCCTGTGACAGGTGCAGGTAATCGGATGCCTGATTTGTCTCAAGCGCTCCCGCAATCAGCAGAATCGCATCTGCATTATTCGCCCGTGCTTCAAGGATCTGGTACGGATCAAAGATGAAATCCTTCCGGAGGACAGGCAGCTTCACCGCCTCGTGCACCAGCGGCAGAAAAGACAGGTGTCCCTGAAAATAGTCCTCTTCGGTCAGGCAGGAAATCGCGCTTGCCCCGTGTTCTTCGTATATGTTTGCAATGGTGACCGGATCAAAGTCCGGTCTGATCAGCCCCCGCGACGGCGAGGCCTTTTTCAGTTCGGCAATGAGGCGGACAGAGCCGTTGCCCTTTATGGCAGCAGCAAAGTCGCGTGCCGGTTCGACACTGCCGACACGGGCCTTCAGCTCGGCAAGGGGAACTGCATATTTAGCCTGATCAAGACGTTGTTTTTTTGTATCGAGCAATCGCTGCAAAACGTTCATGGGAAGTCTCCGAGCAGAGAAAATTGTCAGTCAAAAGGGCCGAAAAAATGCCGCCGAAAAGATGTGGCATGCAGGGGCCTTTAACTTTACTCCCTTAACTTTACTCTTTTTTCTCGCGCCGGCGCCACCCGATCCATTGCAAAAACCGCAGAGGGAACCCAAGAACTCTGATAAACCCACCATTGTCATTGGATTCGACTGAAAGCGCTCAGAGCCAGGCTGGGTTTGCAACAGAGCGGATTTATTCGGCGAAGCGTCACATACAGGATGCACGTGTCAGGCGAATACCTCGAAGGACGGCTGGATTTCTTCCGAGAAGCAGGGTCCCCGAAAATGTCAGAGACTTTTCGGGGTGACAGTTGAGCGGCGTTGCCTGTCCTGCCGGACTCATGACAATTTTGACGGCCATATGCGAAAGTGCTGGCAAGAGATGTCGGAGACAGGCCATCCAATGCCGACACAGGAACGGGTTATCTACTTGCTTCTATGCGCAATGGAAGCTGAGGATTGACGCCACGGTTTTTTGCGTGCCAAGATAGACATACGAACCATGAAACGAAAAAATGACAGGGCAATACGAGAGATGGTGCGGCGGATTGTTTCACAATTCGCACCGGAAAAGATCATACTTTTTGGCTCCCATGCACGCGATGCAGGGGGAGCGGAAAGCGACGTGGATCTGCTGGTGGTACTTCCCGTTTCGGGGGAGAAACGAGCGGTCCGTCTGCGCATACGGGCTGCATTGCACGATATTCAGGTGCCGAAGGACGTGATCGTCAGCGACCCGGCTGAGTTTGCATGGCGGAAAGATGTTGTTGGTACGGTCGAGTGGCCGGCAGCACATGGAGGCAGGGTGCTGTATGCAAAGGCGTGAACTGCTTGCCGGTGTTGTGTCTGAATGGGTTCGCAAAGCAGAAAATGACCTCAGGAATGCAGCGCACACGCTTACTCTGGATGATGACTGCCCGACCGATACGGTATGTTTTCATGCACAGCAATGTGTCGAGAAATACCTGAAGGCATTCATGGCATAGGAAGGGATTCCGTTTTCGAAGACCCACGATATTTCTGTGCTGGTAGCGCTTTTGCCGGGAGGACTGCCGGAGTTGCTGACTGCAGAGGAGCAGGAATTGCTGACTGACTATGCTGTTATTTCCCGGTATCCGGGAGATGATGAAGAACCCTCTCTGGCAGCTGCCCGCAAAGCTGTGCGCATTGCCCGCCGGGTGCGAAAGCATGTCAGGGCATTGTTGCCGAAAGAAGCGCGTCGCAAGCCGTGTCTTCAGAAGAAAAAACGCTGACTTTCCCGCACTTCAACCTTTCCTTTTCCACCCGATCCATTGCAGAAACCGCAGAGGAAACTCCGGAACGCGCACAAATATATAGGCTGCGAGCAGGGCATTCACAACAGCCGCAATGCCGAAGATTCCGGGGAGCGAGACTCCGGCGGCGAGCAGGCCAGCGGTTGCACCGGTACCCATGACAATAAAGAGCGCATTGAGGATATTGTTTGCTGCTATGATGCGCGCCCGATGGCTCACCTCGCTGCGCGACTGCATGACGGCATAGAGCGGCACGCAGAAGAGACCGCCGAATATGCCGATAAGGATAAGGTCTGCCATCAGTCTCCAGGTGCTGAGGCGGGAGAAGACCGCGGCGACTCCCTGTCCCTGCTCTGCGGGCGGTACAGAAGGCGAAGCGAAGAAAAAGTCGAGTCCGAAGAGGGTGAGGCCGATTGCCCCAAGCGGAATAAGACCGACCTCAACGCGTCGTCCCGAAATGTGCTCACAGACCAGCGATCCGACTCCGATGCCAAAGGTGAATGTTGCGAGCAGAACGGCTACGGCATCTTCATTGCCGCCGAGAATGTTTTTGGCGTACGAGGGAAACTGGGTCAGGAACAGCGCCCCGTACAGCCAGAACCATGAAATGGCGATAATCGCCATAAAGACCATGCGCTTTTCACGCGCAAATCCAATGTTGCGCCAGGTTTCGGTGACCGGATTCGGATTGATCCTGAGGTCGGGTGCCGGAGGCGGAGCAGCAGGGATGCCGCGGCTTGCAATATAGCCTACTGCCGCGATGGTAAGGCTGAACAAGGATATCCAGATACTGCCGTTTTCTGCCCCGGCAAGCAGTCCACCGACAAGGGTGCCGATCAGGATTGCGATAAACGTCCCTGCTTCAACCAGTGCGTTGCCGCCGATCAGCTCCGTCTCCATCAGGTGCTGGGGGAGTATGGCGTACTTGACCGGACCGAATACCGTGGAGTGAAAACCGAGCATGAAGAGTGCGAAGAACAGTACGCCCAGGCTTTCAAGAGCAAAGCCTGCCGATGCTACGAGCATGATGCAGACTTCGAATATCTTGACCATCCGGGCGATGCGGGCTTTGTCGTATTTGTCGGCGAGCTGTCCGGCGGTTGCCGAGAAGAGGAAAAATGGCAGTATGAAGATACCGGCGGCGACGTTGGCCAGCACTTCCGGCTTTATGGTTGTCCAGTGTGCGGCCTGAAAGGTGATGAGCACGATCAGCGAGTTCTTGAACACATTGTCGTTAAAGGCGCCGAAAAACTGGGTCAGGAAAAACGGCAAAAACCTGCGCTGACGGAGCAGCGTGAACTGGCTGCTCATGCTTTTTCGGCCCAGGTTTTCAGTGTTACATAATCGACCTTGCCGGTTCCCAGGAGCGGCAGGGTATCGACAGGGATGATCGTGCGCGGAATCGCAATTTCCGGCCATCCGCCCTCTTTTGCGGCGTTCTGCAGGTGGTCGCGTGTCAAGTCGCGATCGGTGGTATAGAGAATGATCGTTTCTCCCCGCGCAGGGTCGGGCTGCGTCGATGAGGCATGCAGTTTTGCGGGAGACGCGTGAAACGCCAGCTTCTCGACCGTCTCAAGCGATACCATTTCGCCGGCGACCTTTGCGAAGCGTTTGACCCGGCCCACGATACGGACAAAATTGTTCTCATCGAATTCCACAATATCGCCCGTGTCGTACCACCCTTCTCCCGCTTCTGAAGAGGGCGGTTCCAGCACCCCCGGATTCGTGGCACGCAAGTAGCCGGTCATCACATTCGGCCCGGCTACATGCAGCACGCCTCCGCGGTCAATGCCCGCGACCGGCAGCAGTTTTGCGCTGATACCGGGCAGCAGCTGTCCGACGGTGCCGGTGCGATACGCCATCGGCGTGTTGACGGCAAGGACGGGCGCGGTTTCGGTAGCGCCGTATCCTTCAAAGATGCGGATGCCGAATTTTTCAAACCAAGCGGAACGGACCGGCTCGGCGAGTTTTTCCGCACCGGCAATAACGTAGCGCAGGCGGTAAAAATCATATGGATTCGCAAACTTTGCATAATTGCCGAGGAAGGTGCTTGTGCCGAGCAACACCGTACAGTTGCGGTCATATGCCAGTTCCGGAATCACCCGATAATGCAGCGGAGATGGATAGAGAAACGTGTTCGCCCCGGTCAGGACCGGCAGCAGCCCGCCTGCGGTGAGGCCGAATGAATGAAACAGCGGCAGGGCATTCAGGATCTTGTCATCGACCGAGAAATCGACAACCGCCCTGATCTGGGCAATATTGGCGAGTATTGCGCGATGCGAAAGCACCACCCCTTTGGGCGTGCCTTCGGACCCCGACGTGAAGAGCACGACGGCAGGGTCTTCAGGAGAGTGAGACGCCGCAGCCTGACGCGGAAAGCGCAACGCCCAAAAGATGAGCCAGAGCTTGTCGGCCAGGCTCAGAGCCGCTTTCATGTCTTCCAGATACAGCAGTTGTATTCCGGATAACGCCGCAACCTTGTCGGTCAGTTTCCCCTGTTCCAGAAACGTGCGGGAGGTGACGACCGTCCTGATACAGGCAGCCGAACATGCCGCCTGCATGCCGCCGGTACCGGCAGTGAAATTCAGCATTGCTGGGGTGCGCCTGAACGCATTCAGCCCGAAAACGATGCAGAGCGTGGGCATCACATTCGGCAGAAGCACCCCGATGCGTTCACCGATGCCGCTCTGTTTTGTGAGAATCCGGCCGAGTGCAAGCGAGGTCTTCAGGAGATCGCCGTAGGAGTATTCGATCTGGCGCACATCTTCTACCAACCGTCGCGAGCGGCCATGAATGGCCGCTGCATCGCAGAGCGCCGAAAAAAGCGTCTGTTCGGGCCGCGAAGCGAAGAGCATTTCCTGCATGAGGTGGCGCATGGACTCCCCGGCCTTTTGACGCCGCTCGCGGGCAGTGCCGTCTTCCGGCATGGCAATGCTTGTCGGGGCAAGGACGGTAATCGTGATGCGTGGAAAGATGGCGCGCGGATACTTGCCCGAAAGACGGGAGAAATAGGAACGGGCAGGACCGTCGAGCCTTATGGGGATAATGGTGGCATTGGTCTTTGCCGCGACAAAGGCAGGGCCGTCGTATACTTTCATCAGACTTCCGGTAACGGTAATACGGCCTTCCGGAAAGATCACCACCGGCCTGCCGGACTCGATCAGCCGGATCACCGTCTTCATCGCCATCGGACTCATCGGATCGACCGGCAGATAGTCGCACAGCGACAGTATGAGCCGGAATATCCGGAATCTCACGATCCCGGAATGCACGACAAAGACCGGATTGACCGGCAGGAACAGGCCGAGCAGCACCCCATCAAGGAATGATTCATGATTGGCCACGATCAGCAGGCGCTCGGCATGGAACTGGTCGGTGCGTCCCCGCATCGTTACGCGGAACAGGACTGTGGCGATGCATTTCAGGATGAAGCGCAGCATTTCGCGCATGGGATTTCCCCTCTAGTTGATATGCCCGGCAAGCTGCTTTTGCATGCTCGGCCGGAGCCATTCCTGCTGGCCATAATAGATTTTCTTGACAAGGCCGTTCCGGTCGATCAGAATGGTGAGCGGAATCATAAAGACAGCATATTTGCGTGTTGTAACGACAAGTCCGGGGTCGCTCAGCACCGGGTAGTTCATCTGCAGAGCGCCAAGAAATGCCGATGCAGCATCAGGATTCCGGTCTGCCGTGATGCCGATAATGACGAGTTCTTTCAGTGCGGGCTCTCTGCGCAGTGCCAGGAGGGTCCTCACTTCGTCCTTGCTGTTTGGCGACCAGGGAGCCCAGAAATTCAGCAGGATCGGCTTGCCGCGCAATGCCGAAAGGGTCACCGGCTGCCCGTTCTGGTCGTTGAGCGTAAAGTCGGGAGCCGGGTTGCCGATCAACGATTCAATTGCAAAGGGAGAGAGCTGCTGCGCGAATACGGCAGGAGCGAGCAACAAAAAAACAGCCAGGAGAACGGCGATGCGGACCCGCATGCAGATTCCCCCGGCTGTTTTTGGCGTCTGGTCAGATAAGTTCAGCAGACTGCAGAACCGCCTTGAGCTTTTCCCTGTTGGCAGCACTCATCTCACACAGCGGCAGTTTGAACTCTTCGGCTATCTTGCCCATGAAGGAGAGCGCTGTCTTGACCGGAATCGGATTCGTCTCGATGAACATGGCTGCATTGAGCGGCTCAAGCCGGTAGTGCAGCGTGCGGGCTGTCTCGATATCACCCCGCTGCCATGCGTTGTAGACTTCAGCGACCATTTTCGGCGCAATGTTTGCCGTTACCGAAATTGCGCCGTGACCACCGAGCGCATAGAGCGGCAGATTCGTAAAATCATCGCCGGAGAGAACCGTGAGCCGGTCTCCGACCAGACGGATCAGTTCACTCGCCTGCTTCATGTCGCCAGTCGCTTCCTTGATGCTGACAACGTTCTTGCAGCTTTCCGCAATACGGGCGACTGTTGCCGGCAGCATGTTCAGTGCCGTACGGCCGGGCACATTGTAAAGCACCAGCGGCAGCTTGCACGCATCTGCAACTGCCTTGTAATGCCGGTAAAGGCCTTCCTGCGTCGGCTTGTTATAGTACGGGGTCACCAGCAGCGCGCCATCTGCCCCGAGCTTTTTTGCCTTTTTGGTCAGTTCGATCGCCTCATCCGTCGAGTTTGCGCCGGTGCCTGCGATAACCGGTATGCGCTTGTTGGCGCATTTGACGGCAACTTCAATCACCCGGAAGTGCTCTTTAAAGTCGAGCGTTGAGGCTTCACCCGTCGTCCCGCATGGAACAATGCCATGGGTTCCCTGTTTTATATGCCAGTCGATGAGTTTGCAATAGGCCTTTTCATCGAACTTGCCTTTCTTGAAGGGAGTGACGATTGCGACGATCGAACCTTGAAACATTGCAGCCTCCTTCTTGACGACCGTGATGATTAGTCAGTGGTGAGTAACAGGTAAAAAAGACAATTCATCAACCGGTCACTCATGACTGAATATTGCATTATACCTGTAAAGGCCGTAATCTGTAATCAGTGATGAGCAATGGGGAAAATGGCAATTCATCAACTCATCACATTTGCATTGTACCTCAAAACAAATCGGGAATAAAGCAATCTTGCATGATTACGAGGACGATGCTGTTTGTCTCATCACCCATCACTCATTACTGCCTGATTGTTCCTTCAAAAACCTCATCCGCCGGACCAGTCATGTATGCGCGGCCGTTGTCAGCCCATTCAATCACGAGATCGCCGCCGAGCAGATGCACGGTGACGCGCTTTTGCGTCAGATTTTTTACCATTGCGGCAATGCCGGTCGCCGTTGCACCGGTGCCGCAGGCGAGAGTGACGCCCGAACCGCGCTCCCATACCCTCATGACCAGATCGGTGTCGCTTACGCGATTGACGAACTCGACATTGATCCGCTTCGGGAAAAGCGGGTGATGCTCAATTGCCGGGCCATAGGTATCTACCGGGAACTTCGTCACATCCTCATCCACAAAGATAACCGCGTGCGGATTGCCCATCGAGACGAACGTGGCTTTGAATGTCCGGCCACCGGCTTCAACCGGATGGTCAATGACCGGCCCCGCTCCAGCGAGGTTGACCGGAATCCGGACCGGATCAAGAATCGGCACACCCATATCGACCTTCACCATATCTCCTGCGCGTTCCGGGCGGATGATTCCTGCGAGGGTCTCGACATCGAGCACCGCCTTGTCCGAAATCTTCCGGTCCCAGATGTATTTGGCGAAGCAGCGGATGCCGTTGCCGCACATCTCGACTTCGCTGCCATCGGTATTGAAGATGAGCATCTTGAAATCGCCGACGGAGGATGGATGGAGCAACAGAAGCTGATCGGCCCCGATGCCGAAACGGCGGTCGCAGTACTGGATCGCAAACGCTTTCGGATCAGGCAGCGGATTGGTGCGGCAATCGACCACAATGAAATCGTTGCCGATGCCATGCATTTTGGTAAACGGAATATTCATTGCTTTTTAAACTCCGGCATCATCTCGCCTCTGGTGATATCGGCATAGGTTTCGCGTTTGCGGATCAGGGCATATTCCGGACCTTTCACCATGACCTCAGCGACGCGCGGGCGGCTGTTGTACTGCGACGACATGGAGAAGCCATACGCGCCTGCGCTCATGACCGCGAGCAGCTCTCCCTGATTGACCGCCGGAATCTCGCGATCCTTTGCGAGAAAGTCCGTCGATTCGCAGATTGGTCCGACAACATCGACCACCATGTTCTTGCGGCGGCTCTTCACCACCGGCTGCACGTGGTGATACGCATCGTAAATCGAAGGACGGACGAGGTCGTTCATGCCGGCATCGACCACCACAAAATTCTTGACCGGCGATTTTTTGAGATAGAGCACTTTTGTGACGAGAATGCCCGCGTTGCCGACGATCGAGCGCCCCGGCTCCATCACGAGCGTAAGTTTCCGGCCCTTCAGAAGCGGCAGGATGTTTTTTGCCAGCATCGCCGGATCCGGCGGAGTCTCATCGTTGTAAGTGATACCGAGGCCGCCGCCGATATCGAGGTGCGAAATCGTGATGCCGTTCTCAGCGAGTTCATCGACAAGCAGGAGGATGCGCTTCAGCGCGTCAACGAACGGCGAAATCTTGGTGAGCTGTGAACCGATATGCTTGTGGATGCCGACGATTTCGATGTTCTTCAGCCGCGCGGCAAGGCGATAATGCTCGATCGCCTCCTCAAACGGGATGCCGAATTTGTTTTTCTTGAGGCCGGTCGAGATGTAGGGATGCGTCTGCGGATCGACGTCCGGATTCACACGGAGCGCAATCGGGGCCTTGGTCTTCATCAGCCCCGCAACGCGGTCGATCTCGATCAGTTCCTGCTCCGACTCGACATTGAACATGAGAATTTTCGACTTGAGCGCAAGGCGGATTTCGTCTTCCTTTTTGCCGACACCCGCATAGGCGATCTTTTTGGCCGGAATGCCAGCCTTCAGCGCACGATAGAGCTCGCCGCCCGAGACGACGTCAGCGCCGCCGCCGAGCTCACCGATCAGCTTGACGATAGCGGCATTGGAATTTGCCTTGAGCGCATAGCAGACAACGTGCGGAATGCTCTGGAACGCGGTTTCATACGCCTTTACGTGGCGCTCGAGCGTCTTGTGACTATAAATATACAGCGGGGTGCCGAACTCCTCCGCAAGCTTGCTGACGGGCACATCTTCTGCGTAGAGTTCGCCCTTTTTGAACTGGAAAAAATGCATGGAAACCTCGTGATCTGTTTGATTTTTTACCCATTTTTTTACCATAATACCGTGAAAAAGTCAAAGCGCAAACCTCCGCAGTTCCTTGAGCGACAACGGAAAGCGCCGGTCTGAGATCAAAAAAATGACAACAATCGAGGAGTCTTCATGGGAAAGAATGTAGTCCAGAAAATATTTGATGCACATAGAGTATACGGGGAGCTCACGCCGGGATCCCAGATCGGGCTGAAGGTCGACCAGGTGCTGACGCAGGATGCGACCGGCACCATGACCTGGCTGGAGTTCGAGGCGATCGGCATTGAGCGTGTGCAGGTGGAGACCGCAGTTTCCTATGTTGACCACAATATGCTCCAGTCCAATTTCATGAATGCGGATGACCATCAGTTTCTCCGCACCGCTGCGGCAAAGTTCGGCGCATGGTTCTCCCGGCCGGGCAACGGTATCTGCCATCAGGTGCATCTTGAGCGCTTTGCAGCGCCAGGCAAGATCGGGCTCGGCACCGACAGCCACACGCCAACGGGAGGCGGCATGGGCATGATCGCCGTCGGTGTCGGCGGCCTTGAGGCTGCTACCGTCATGGCGGGAGCGCCGTTCGAAATTTCGATGCCGAAGGTGCTGAAGGTGAATCTCACCGGGGCGCTCCGCAAGCCGCATATCACAGCGATGGATGTCATTCTCACGCTCCTGCAGAAGCTGACGGTCAAGGGCGGTGTCGGGAAAATCATCGAGTACGGCGGCCCCGGCGTTGCCACGCTTTCGGTGACCGAGCGCGCGACGATCACCAACATGGGCGCTGAACTCGGCGCAACCACATCGATCTTCCCGAGCGATGCCAATACGCTGAGGTTCCTGAAGTCGGAAGGCCGTGAAAAGGACTGGGTTGAGCTCGCTGCGGACGCTGACGCGGTATATGACGAAGTGGTCGACCTCGACCTTGGCGCGGTCGAGTCCATGACTGCTCAGCCGCACAGCCCGGATAATGTCATCGCGATTCGCCAGATTGCAGGGAAACGAGTCGATCAGGTCTGCATCGGCAGCTGCACGAATTCGTCCTATCCTGCCATGAAGACAGTTGCCCTGATGCTCAAGGGCAAGTCGCTGCCGGAGTGGGTGAATCTGATGATCAATCCGGGTTCCAAGCAGGTATATGAGATGCTTTCCCGGGAGGGGCTCATCGCCGACATGATTGCGGCGGGTGCGCGTATTCTCGAATCTTCATGCGGACCCTGCATCGGCATGGGAGCAGCGCCAGGTTCCGGCCATGTCTCGATCCGTTCGTTCAACCGCAATTTCCAGGGCCGCTCCGGCACCAAGGATGCCCAGGTGTATCTGACCAATCCGGTTGCCTGCGTTGTCATGGCCCTGAAAGGAGAAATTATTGATCCGCGCGATGCGGGTATCGACGTTCCGACGGTTGCCGAGCCGGAATCATTCATCATCAACGACAACCTTCTGATACCGCCGAAAGCGGACACTTCGGATGTGATTATCGTCAAAGGACCGAATATCAAGGACGTTCCGGTAAAAGAACCCCTCAAGGATACCATCACTGCCGAGGTCCTGCTCAAGACCGGCGACAATATTACGACCGACGACATCATGCCTGCCGGAGCGAGGGTGCTGCCGTTCCGCTCCAACATCCCGGCAATCTCGGAATTTGTGTTCGAGAATATTGACAGGACCTTCAGCAGCCGCGCTGAAGCTGCAAAAAACAAGGGCGGCGGCATTGTGGTCGGCGGTGAAAACTACGGGCAGGGCTCCTCGCGAGAGCATGCCGCAATCGCGCCGATGCACCTCGGCGTGCAGGCGGTGCTCGTGAAGTCGTTTGCCCGGATCCACCGCGCAAATCTGGTCAATTTCGGCATCCTGCCGCTCCTGTTTGCGAACGAGGCCGACTATGCAAAGATTGATCAGGGCGATGTGCTGACCATCTCGAATATTCTTGGCGGTGTAAGGGGCGACCAGCGATATACGGCCGAAAATGTCACGAAAGGTGTTGAATTTGAAGTGATTTCCAATCTCAATGACCGCGAGAAGGAACTGGTGCTCAAGGGAGGACTTCTTCCGTACACGAAAGAGCGGGCATTGACAAAGTAGTTTTTTCCAGTGTAAATTATCTACTCACGTCTCACTGCATCAGGCCGGTGCAGTGTGCGGGCCGCTAGCTCAGCTGGTAGAGCAACGCCCTTTTAAGGCGTGGGTCGTTGGTTCGAATCCAACGCGGCTCATAGGCTGTCCCTATCGTCTAGCCCGGCCTAGGACGCGGCCCTTTCAAGGCTGCAACGCGGGTTCGAATCCCGCTGGGGACGCCAACGCAATCGAAGGGCTGCAGAAATGCAGCCCTTTTCTTTTTATCGGAGCGCTATTGGGTCGAATCCGATGACCATTATGGCTTTACCGTTGCATCCTAAATCTCTGCCGGTTTGCAGAGATAGGCACGGTCGCGGGCAACCCTGCCGCATTTTGTACAGACAAATTTTGCATCACGGACACGCCGTTTGATACGCTCAAGATCGCCGCTTTTGCCGACTTTGCACATGGGTGTTTTCTTCCCGCTCTTTTCGTCTGACATAACGCACCTCCACGACCTTCTGTCTGAATCAAATTATAGGCCGTTTCGGAACTCCTGCATAGGGTTATTCAAACACAACATGTTTTTTGATCTTCTCCAATCGCTTGCCTTTGATGCCGAGCGCTTCCGGCCCGCCGATTCTTCCCGAGCGCCGGAGCTCAAGAATCCTCTTCACCGTGTCTGGCCCGATGCCGGGCACCCGGAGCAGCAGCTCACGGTCAGCAGAATTGATCTTCACCGGGAAAACCTCCGGATGCATCTCAGCCCATAACTCTTTCGGGTCTTTTTCGAGGCTCAGATTGCCGTCAATGCCGAACGGCATCTCTTCAGCATTGAAGCCATATCTCCGCATCAGGAAATCGACCTGATACAGCCGGTGCTCACGCATGAAGCGCTCGCCGGGCAAGGTCAGAAACTGCTGCTCGCCCGGTATGCCCGGATGTCCGAGCCCTTTCTGGTAGGCAGAAAAGTAGACCCGCTGAAAATGCTTCTGATTGTAAAGGTCGGCCATCGACTGAACGATCTCGCTGTCGGTTTCATCCGAAGCGCCCACGATATACTGTGTTGTGCACTTCACCCGCGCGTGCTTCATCCCCCTGCCGGTGAGCTTTGCCATCAGATCGATCGGCCGGAGGATGTCGCGTGCATACTCTTTTTTGTCCGAAAGCTTCTTGAAGTGGCGTTCGCCGGGAGTCTCTATGTTCAGCGAAACCGCGCTGGCAAGCGAAATGGCGTCTTCAATCGCAGCATCCGAAGCGCCGGGGATGATTTTCAGGTGAATATAGCCGCGGAACTGATGCTTTGTTCTCAATAGCCGGGCAACGGCGTTTATGCGATCCATGGTGTTGTCAGGCGTTCCGATAACGCCGGAACTCAGAAACAAACCGAAGACTTTTCGCGCCTTGATGTAATCCATGAAAACCTTTGCAACCTCTTCGGGGTGGAGCGTGCAGCGTTGCACATTGGCATCGGAGCGGAGCGGACAGTACTTGCAGTCGTTGGCGCAGGCGTTTGACAGGAGCGTTTTCAGCAGAATCGAGTAGCCGCCTTGTGGTAGCGACACGGGATAGAGCCACTTGCCGTCAAGACCGCGCTTTCTGCGGTCAAGATCACTCGTGCCGCAGGCACAGGCTAGATCGTACTGGGAATCAGCGGAGAGAACCCTCAGTTTTTCGATGGTGTCCATGGGGTGTGCCTTTGGGAAAATTATATCACGGGAACACAAAGACGGAAAAAGCCGGCCGTTCACACAAAAACCGGCCATCTGAATCAACAATCATCCGGCAGCCTCCGATCGAATCGCCGGAAAGGAGCCTCGGGTGATCTTGTGACAAAAAATTGTCGTATCCGCCTCCGAATCATGATACGATTGGTGAAAGAACCCGCATACATTCGCTACGGCGGATGTACAGACAGGTGATTTCAGTATGCCGAATGAGGTCGGTGAATGATCCAAAGAAACAAGATGCCATGGACAGGATATTTTTTGCAGCATGGTCTTTTCCTGGTGGTATTTTTTTCGTTTTCGTCTGTACTTCTTGGTCAGGCTGAAGAGCGCGTTGTGAAGGTGGGTATTTACGAAAATGCACCAAAGGTCTTTTCCGACGAATCCGGCAGACCGGCCGGCGTTTTCATCGACATCATCGAGGAGATTGCGAAAAGAGAAGGTTGGACGCTCCGCTATGTGCATGGTACCTGGGGAGAAGGGCTTGACCGTCTGGAGCGGGGCGAACTCGATCTCATGACGGATGTGGCTTTCACGGTGGGTCGGGATAAGATATATGCTTTTCACACAGTCCCGGTCCTGTCGTCGTGGTATCAGGTATACGCACCCAAAGGAAGCGGTATCCAATCGATTCTGGACCTCAATGGGAAGCGGATTCTTGTTCTGGAGCGCTCGGTGCAGCAAGCGGCATTCGTTCAACTCAGCAAGGGATTCGGATTGAACAGCACAGTCATCCCGGTGCCGGATTACAAGACCATGTTTGAAATGGTTGCCCGGGGCGATGCAGATGCCGCTATCACCAACCGTTTTTACGGAATGGTGCATGCCAGGAAACTTGGACTTGAGGAGACCACGGTTGTTTTTGAACCCTCGGATCTTTTTTTCGCCGCGCCGAAAAATGCTTCGCGTGCGTTGCTCGACGCGATCGACAGGCACCTTTCAGCCATGAAAAAAGAGCCGGGTTCGGTCTATTATGCCTCGCTGAAGCGATGGACCGCAGAAGAGATCCGGTTCAAGTTACCGGCCTGGCTGCAAATGTTTGGTTTAATTGTCGGTGTTGCTCTGGTCATGAGCGCAGTCGGCGGTTTTGTTTTGAAACACCAGGTCAATGTGCGAACCCGTGAGCTTCGGGCAAGCGAACAGCGCTATCGCCAGCTCTTCGAGAACAATCCTGCGCCGATGCTGATCTATGAGCGGGGGACATTCCGACTCCTCGCGGTGAACGACGCCTTTACCCACCACTACGGTTACACCGCGGAGCAGGCGCTGTCATTGCACCTGCCGGACCTGTATCCGGACGAGGAAAAGGCCGCCATTGTCGAGGTGGCTGCCCGGCTGAAGGGGCATGCTTACGCCGGTGAATGGCATCATCTGAAGGCGGACGGTTCGCTTATTACCATAGTGGCGAGATCGCACGATATTGACTACTGGGGGCAGGACGCCCGCATAGCCGTCATTACCGATATTTCCGACCGCAAACGCGCCGAGGAGGCACTGCGTGCATCCGAAGAGCGATTTTTCAAAGCCTTTCATGCAACCCCTGATGCGATCGTGATCAGCAGGGTTTCGGACGGCTTGCTGCTTGATGTGAACGATGTTTTCCTCCGGAAACTCGGTTATTCGCGCGAAGATATTGTCGACAGGAAAACGGTTGATCTGAATGTGTGGGTCAATTCCGACGATCGTGAGCGATATATCACGGGGGTGCGGGAACAGGGCAGGGTCCGGGACATGGAAGCCCAGTTTCTCAGCAGAACCGGTGCAATCCTTGACGGACTGGTCTCGGGAGAAACCCTCATGATCGGCGGAGAGCTCTGTTTATTGACGATCGTCCGCGATATTTCGGAGCGGAAAAAGATCGAGCGTGAGCTGGAACAACACCGGATCCGCCTGGAGGAAATGGTGAGCGAACGCACTGCCGAGCTTGAGAAAAGCCAGTTGACGTTGTTGAAACTGGTGGACGATCTCAACGCAAAAAAGGACGAGTTGGCGATCGCCATGGAAAAGGCGCAGGCTGCCGATCAGATAAAGTCGTCTTTTCTGGCCACCATGTCCCACGAATTGCGCACCCCGCTGAACTCGATCATCGGTTTCACCGGCATTCTTCTTCAGGGCCTGGCGGGACCGCTGAATCAGGAACAGCATAAGCAGATGACCATGGTCCAGAACAGTTCCCGCCACCTGCTGGCGCTCATCAACGACGTGCTTGATATTTCCAAAATTGAAGCGGGCGAACTGGTTCTTTCACCGGCGCCGTTTGATCTGAGGCAGTCTTTGGAAAAAACGGTCAGGATGGTGGCGCCGCTTGCCGAAAAAAAAGGCATTGCGCTGCATCTTGACATTGCAGACACCATTGGCGCGATTACGGCAGATCAGCGTCGTCTCGAACAGGTCATGCTCAATCTGCTCAATAACGCCGTGAAATTCACCGATAAGGGATATGTCCGCATCTCGTGCGGAGAGGAAGATGCTCATTATATCCTGTCGTTTGCCGATACGGGGATCGGCATACGTCCGGAAGATATCCCGAATCTCTTTCAGCCGTTCCGGCAGATCGACAGCGGCCTTACCCGCAAGCACGAGGGAACCGGGCTTGGACTGTCCATCTGCAAAAAGATTATTGACATGATGGGCGGGTCAATCAGTGTCGAGAGCCGGTGGGGCGAGGGCAGTGTTTTTACCGTCCGTCTTTCCAAACAATCAGGAGGTCAGTCATGAGTGCAACACTCCTCATTATTGAGGACAATGAGCAGAATCTCTACCTGATGCGTTTTCTGCTCGAAAAAAACGGGTTTGCGGTCATCAGTGCCGAAAACGGCAGGGAAGGGGTCGAAAAAGCATTGCAGTACAAGCCGACGGCAATCCTGCTGGACATACAGCTGCCTGAAATGGATGGATATGCGGTCGCCGCTGAGTTGAAGACCCATGCCGAGCTGGATGGGACGCCGATTATTGCAGTGACCTCCTATGCCATGATGGGGGATCGGGAAACGATCCTTGCTGCCGGCGCGACCGGATATATCGAAAAACCGATCAACCCCGAAACCTTCGTTGCCGAGATTGGGCGGTATCTGCCGAAACGTCGTGAAGACAAGGAGTATGCATGATGAACGTCCTCATTGTAGACGACCAGGAGGAGAACCGGTATCTTCTGGAATCATTGCTCAAGGGGCATGGGTATGCAGTCCAATCGGCTGCAAACGGCGCAGAAGCCCTTGAGCAATTGAAGAGCGGTGTCATTGACCTGATCATCAGCGATATCCTCATGCCGGTCATGGACGGTTTTGAGTTGTGCCGCAAGGTCAAGACTGACGAGGCGTTCCGCCATATCCCGTTTATCGTATATACCGCCACATATACCGGTCCCAAGGATGAGGAGTTTGCCCTGAAGATCGGAGCAGACCGTTTCATCGTCAAGCCCTGCGAACCGGACGTGCTCATGGAAACGGTGCAGGGCGTTGCAGCGCTCAGCAAAGACTGCAAAAAACCGGTGCAGGTGCAGCTTCAGGACGAAGAGGTTTTCAAGCTCTACAATGAACGGCTGGTGAGAAAGCTCGAACAGAAGATGCTGGAGCTGGAAGAGGAGAGCAAGGCATTACGGGACGCAGAACACGCACTCCGTATCTCGGAGAGAAAATACCGCAGGCTGCATGAAAGCATGACGGATGGATTTGTCTATGTCGACATGCAGGGCCATATTCTTGAGACCAATGAATCGTACCGCAAAATGCTCGGGTATCCGGAAGAGGAATTGACGCGGCTCACCTACCGGGACCTGACCCCGGAAAAATGGCATGCGTTTGAGGAAGGCATTGTGCAGGAGCAGGTCTTGCTCAAGGGCTATTCCGATGTCTATGAAAAGGAATACCGGAAAAAGGACGGCACGATCTTTCCCGTCGAACTCAGAACCTTTCTGCTCTGCAATGACGCTGGGGAAAGCGAAGGGATGTGGGCCATTGTCCGCGATATCAGCGAGCGCAAAAAAGCGGAACAGACCCAGAAGACACTTGAAGCGCAACTCCATCAGGCACAGAAACTGGAAACGGTCGGGAGGCTTGCAGGAGGAGTCGCCCATGACTTCAATAACATGCTCGCCATTATTTTTATTGCGGTTGAAATGATCAGGAACGCTCTCGATGAAGCCAGCCCGATTCTCACGTTTGTCCGTGATATTGACTATGCAGCGAAACGGGCACGGGACATTACCCGCCAGTTGCTGGCGTTTTCGAGAAAACAGATGATATCCCCGCGCCCATGCGACATGAACGAACTCATTGCTGACATGGAGAAATCGCTGGCGCGTCTTATCGGTGAGGATATCGAGCTCCGTTTTGTCCCTCAGCAGGACCTCGGTCAGGTCAGGATTGATCCGACCCAGGTCGATCAGATTCTTGTCAACCTCGCGGTGAACGCGCGGGATGCAATGCCTCAGGGAGGCAAGCTTACCATTGAGACTGCCAATATTGATATCGGTGAGGAATTCGGCAGGGAGCATGTCGGTTTTACTCCCGGCCGTTATGTCCGTCTCGTTGTCAGCGATACCGGGTGTGGTATGGACAAGGAAACACTCGAGCATATTTTTGAACCTTTTTACACGACCAAAGAGGAGGGGAAAGGGACCGGGCTGGGGCTTGCCACGATATACGGCATTGTAAAACAGAACCAGGGCTTCATTGATGTTTACAGCGAAGTCGGATTCGGCACGTCGTTCAAGATTTATCTCCCCCGGATGGCGGATGCAGGGGAGTCAGTGGTTGCGGAACAGGACATCACAGTAGCTTCAACAGGCAGGGGATCCATTCTTATTGTAGAAGATGACGAGGTTCTCTGTCGTTCCGCCAGAACAATCCTTGAGTCTCTCGGATATGTGGTGACTTCGGCCATGACTCCATCAGAAGCCCTCACTATCGTGAAGCAGAGAAAAGATCGGATCGATCTGCTGATTACTGATGTGGTGATGCCGGGGATGAGCGGGGTTCAATTGGCCGATCAAATCAGCTCCCTGCATCCGGCAATTAAGGTGCTCTATATGTCCGGGTATACAGCCGAGGCAATCGTGCATCGAGGCGTGCTGGACGAAGGTATTCACTTTATTCAAAAACCATTCAGAACCGGCGATCTGGCAACCAAGATCCGCGAACTGCTGGACTGACAGTATGCATATAACCGTGGCTGGTTCCTTGATTCAATGCCTGGCAGCACAGGCATTCAGGAGATGCGATACCAATCGCTAAACTGACTGTAACCGATGTGCTGAAAAGCCACAAAGGAGCAGAATCACTATTCTCCTTCTTTGCCCCAAGTTGCAAAAGCTGAGCGAGGCAGCGTTTTTGCCTTCCGGGTTGACGCATTGTTAGACCGGTTTTGCAAGTTTCAGTCCAATAATCCCGGCAATGATGAGAGTAACGCTTATCAGCCGAGTTGTATTGACAGGCTCCCCGAGGAGTGCGATACCCAGTATTACGGTTCCGACCGCGCCAACCCCTACCCAAACGCTGTACGCGGTTCCGACGGGAGGCTATTTCATTGCAATACCGAGCAACCAGACGGAGATAAGCATTGCCAAGGCAGTGCCGACGGCAGGCCATAATCGAGTGAATCCTTCGGTGTGTTTCAACCCGATTGCCCAGCAGACTTCGAAGAGTCCTGCAATAATCAGAATGATCCAAGCCATAGTGATTCCTTTCTCAGTTGCCGGGTTGCTCACAGAGGCGCTAGTCAGAAGGGTTCGGTGTTTATGTTTTTTCCGTAGAATCAATAGAGGTGCTCGTTTTCTTGGATAGCAGGTCGCCATAGAGCTGCTGCACGCAATCAGGACAGATGCCGTGGGAGAATTGGGCGTCAGAGTGACTGGTAATATAGGACTCAACCTGCTCCCAATAGCCTTTGTCATTCCTGATTTTCTTGCAGCTTGCACAGATCGGCAGGAAGCCCTTCAGGGTCTTGATCTGTTCGAACGCGGTCTGGAGTTCCTCAATGGTCTGCCGGAGTTTTGCTTCAGCCTCGGCACGATCGCAAAGGCTCTTTTCAAGGGCTATTGTCGCGGCGGAAATGCGGTCGATCTCGTTTTCAGCGTCATTATGTGAAGGAGGAATCGCGCCCAGCCGCCGCACCTCGCGGTCGACATGCTCGAGCGGTGAGATAATGCTGCACAAAACGTAACGAAGGGAGAGAATCAGAACGAGAAAGCCCATAAGTAAAACCAGACTGTTTCTGACCAGCACATTGCGGGATCGGGACATGCCTTCATCAGCATCGCGACGGGCCTTGTCTGTCGCCAGCGTCATCAATTCCGCTATGCCGTCCAGCGTGGGAACCGATGCGACAGTCAGTTTTTGCAACGAAACAGACGGCGCAGTTTGCGTTGTCAGATCGGCAATTGTCTGATTCTGCAGGGGACGAAGCACGGAAAGATGGTGATTTTTGACTTTTTTGATTTTGTGCTGAAATTCAACTGCTCTGGTATAACTCGCAAGCCGTTCGATATCGTGCCAGAGCTGATCTTCTTTTCCGCGAAGCTGATAAACATGCAACAGGTGCGCATTGTCAGGAGTTCGTCCGGTTGCGCGCAGCTGGGCAACAACGCTTGCTTCAGCTCCGCTCGTAACGCGGAGATCCAGAAGTGCGGCTGCAAGAAGCGATAGACGGGCGTTCTGGTCTCCGGGCGGGAAGTGGCCGACGAGTGCTTCAACGCTGGATTGAATCGCCTGCAGAAGATCGGTTGCAGCGCCGAACCAGCGGTCCGGCAGACCCGCATCGCGGGCAGGGAGCGGCTGCTCCGCGTTGCGGTCTGCTTCCATGCGAAAGCGCTGAAGATTGTCCCACTGGGCCTGCAGTTCGCTATGCCCGGAATCAGGCAGTTTCACAAGGCCGTCAAGAGCAGTCTTTAGCGATGAGTCTGCCAGCGCTCGCCGCTTGTCGATAAACGCGCGATCGCTCGCCGGAATCGTTGTCGTTCCGCGAAGAACCACGGTTGTTCTCCCTCGCTCAAAGGAAATATGCTGCGCGGCAGTGAGCAGCTCTTCTGCCAGCAGAGACCATTCAGAGAGATTCTCGCTTTGACGGTAATGCTGATAGCTGGAATACACCTGCAGCAGCGAGCCGACAATGCCCCATCCGCCCAGGATAAGCAGCACAGAAAACAGAACCGTGCGTATAGAGGAATGTGTCAATAGATTCCGGTTCATGAAGAAGTCGCTATATTGTCACAACGAGATAATGTGCTCATCTGGTACGATATAGCATATCAGAAAAGCCAGAACAACAAGGATTTTGCCGGTGGATGCCCATGCGAATGCCGTCGTCATGATGTGCGCGTTTTTGTCGTTTTGCGCCTGTTCTTCTTAACCTGCGGTTCGACGCCGAAACGGTTGTCGTTGATCCGGATGGCTTCGACAATATCTCCAGCGACGTTTTCGAAGTTTTCGCATGTTTCCTGCAGATAGAGCCATTTCTTCAGGACAGGGTGCTGGACAACATCGGGCCACTCTTCGCGGATCGAATCATGAAATTGGTGATCTGTTGGTATGAGGAGGCCGTTCCACGGTTCTTCCCCTGAACACATGAGCAACATGAGGCGGTAATGAACGTAGATGGCGAGGCAGCCGAACATAGGCTTCTGGAGGTACCCCGGCTCTTCCATGAGCGGCTCGACCACCCAGAGGAGGTGGTGATGCTTCGGCGGTTTTTTCGAGGGAGGCATAATCCATATTCTACTGTTTCGGGTCATGTTCGGGAAACTGCAGGGCTGTAGAATACGGCTGACCGGTTCTTAGGGTACAATAAAACGTATGCCCCCTACGAATTCCCGCATGTCCGAAGATCAGCTGAATCTTACCTCCGGCAGCCCGTGGCGAAACATCTGGCAGCTGTCATGGCCGATGGTGCTGATCATGCTCTTCAACTTTGTTGTGATGTTTGTGGATGTCTATGTCGCGGGGCTGATCAGCCCCGCGGTGCAGGCTGCTGTCGGATTTGTGAGTCAGATCTACTTTCTGGTCATCATTCTCGCCAATGCCATCAGTATCGGTACGGTGGCGATCGTATCGCGTGCAATAGGGGCTGACGATTTTCCCGAGGCCTTGTCGGTTGCGAAGCAGTCGCTGGTGTTTGGGGCCTCTGTTGCCGCCGCACTGACGATCGTTGTGGCGCTGTTCTGTCGCGACATTGTCGAGTTTGCCGGATTTCCTGTCGAGACACAGGAGATTGCGGGGGATTTCCTGCGCATCTTCGGATTTGCCCTTGGACCGAATTATCTGCTGCTGATCTCGAATGCCGTCTTCCGCGCCAGTGGCGAACCGATGAAGCCGTTGCTGACGATGTTTCTGGTTGCGCTCATCAATGTGGGGGCTGTCTGGTATCTCGTATTTCAGGCTGAGTTAGGCTACCGCGGCATCGCGATCGCCAATGCGATAGCCTTATGTGCCGGATCAGTGATCACGTTTGTGCTGTTTTTTCGTTCCCGGTGGCGGCCGCTCTGCAGAAGGCCGTATCTCTTTACGCTGACGGCGGTCAGGCGGATCTTTTTGATCAGCTGGCCCTCTGCGGCGCTTCAGATTGCCTGGAATGCGGGGACAATTGTTCTCTACAACATGCTCGGACGACTCGGCGGCGAGAGCATAACCGCACTGGCGGCTCTCACGAGTGGACTCCGGATCGAAGCGATGCTCTTCATGCCGGTTTTTGCCTTGAATATGGCGGCATCGGTCCTGATGGGACAGAACCTCGGGGCAGGAAACCCTGAACGGGCGCAGGAGCTCGGATGGAAGACCGCGACAGCCGGGGCTGTCTGCGTGAGCATCCCCGCGATCGGTATTTTTATCGCTGCCGATCAGGTGGCTTCCCTGCTTGCCCGTGATCTCTCCGTGCTTCAGGAGACGGTCCGGTATCTTCGCTATAACATGGCGGTTGCGCCGATCATGGCACTCAGCGTTATCCTCGGTGGCGGTTTGCAGGGGGCCGGAGATACCCGTGGCACCATGTGGGTGATCATTCGCGCCATGTGGCTGGTGCGCCTGCCGCTTGCCGCAGCCCTTACGTTCTGGGCCGGTTTCGGCGCGGAAGGCGTCTGGATTGCGATGGTGACGTCCATGATAGTGCAGACGATCCTTATGGTGCGCCGCTTCCGGAGCGGGGCATGGAAGCAGGTCAGGCATATGGCGGACAGACGGCGCTAAATGGTAAACGAGGGACGGGGGAGAGCGGGGAGAGCGGGGAGAGCGCGAATATCCCTGTTCCTGCGGGGTGCCGCACATTCTGCTGGTATAATACAAGCGTCTGGTCTGAATACGAAGGAGAATCGTTCATGCTGAAACTCTTCAACACCTTTGGCAGAAAGCTCGAGACGTTTTCCCCGGTCAATCCCTCGCTTGTCAATATCTTCACCTGCGGGCCGTCAGTATATCAGCGCGCGCATATCGGCAACATGCGCACCTTTCTGTTTGAGGATATCCTGGTCCGTTATCTTGAATATACCGGCTATGCCGTGCGACGGGGCATGATCATCACCGACATCGAGGACAAAGCCCTGTGGCAGGCGGAGAAAGAACGGACGACCGTACAAAGGCTGACCGACCGGAATGTGCGGCAGTTTCTGAAGGAGACCGATGCGCTCGGCATGAAGCGGCCCGACTATCTCCCGCGCGCTTCGGAGCATGTTGATCATGCGGTGGCGATTATTCAGGAGCTGCTGAAGCGCGGTGTGGCGTATTGGCACGGCGGCAATGTATACTTCGCTCCGCGCAAGTTTAAAGGGTTCGGCAAATTGTTCGGCATCGACATGAAAACGTGGCCGAAGCAAATCAGGCGCTTTCATCAGGACACCTATCCCGGCGTGCAGTGGAACCGGGGCGACTTTATCCTCTGGCACGGCTGCTGCGGCTGCGAGGATGGGTGCTGGGAGACTGCTATCGGCCGCGGACGTCCTTCGTGGAATGTGCAGGATGCCAGTACGCTCGTGCAGTATGTTGATGAAACGCTCTCGATTTACTGCGGCGGCTACGATAACCTTTTCCGTCATCACGACTATAACATTGCCATCCTCGAGTCGGTCAGGCCGTATCCGATGGCGCGCTTCTGGCTGCATGGCTACCATTTGCACGTGAACGGCCGGAAGATGTCCAAGAGCACGGGCAACATCATCTACACTGACATGCTGCGGGCGGACGGATACAGTTTTGCCGATATCCGCTTTTTCCTTTTGTACGGGCATTACCGGACAGTGCTGAATTATAGCGCTGACGCGATCCGGAAAACATCGGCGCATCGCTCCCTGGTACGGCGTGCTGCGCTGAAGCTTGCGAAGCGGGCCGGATCGGCAAAACCTTTGCCGCACGCTGCTGCCGACCGTATAACGGCAGTATTTCGCCGGGAGATGGATAACGATCTCCAGGTGAAAGCTGCATTCGATGCTGTAGACGCTGAACTCAAAAACCCGGCTCTGGAGCGGGCGACTCCGGGAGAAGCCGCCTCGGTGGTGAACGCGCTCCGCAGGATTGATACGGTGCTGCTCTGTATTTTTCATCGCTGATACTCGCTCATCCCTCTGAGGTCTTTTGCAGGTTCATCCGTATTCAGAACGGCATAATCTGCTACACTTTAATGATATGATCGTGGTGCTTTTTTTCTGAAGGAGGCTGCGTGGCTGTCAATGAAGGGCTGATCTCCGAACTCTCGGAACTGTGCGGCATCATACCTGACTACTGGGATATCCTCGGCACGCAACACTGGGCATCTTCTGCAACAAAGACGGCAATCCTCCGGGGGATGGGGATAGCGGTTGAGGACGAAAACGCCGTGCGCCGCGAAATCGCGTTGCGGCGGGGAAGGCCCTGGAACCGACTCCTGGAGCCGGTTCTTGTCGTATCTGTTTCGGCCCAACCGGTCGAGATTTCGTGCTGTCTCCCGATTCCCCCTGAGTCGCTTCCGGGATTGAGCATTGACATGATCATTCAGGATGAGCTTGGACAGACATGCCTCCTGCCCCACTCCGGCGCGGATATGGTTCCCGCTGATCATGCGGTGATCGATGGGCAGCCGTATGTCAGGATTCTCCTGAAGGATACGTTTATGCGCGGTATCGGCTATTATCAGGTTACGGTTTCCTGTCGTCACCAGCAGCCGGTCCTGCATCAAGGGCGTACAGCGTGTGAAGGGAGCACTGTGCTGATTATCACGCCGGATGCCTGTTATCTGCCGCCTTCCCTCGAGCGGGGGAAGATCTGGGGCGTCAGTGCGAATCTCTATGCGATCAGGTCTGCATCGAACTGCGGCGTCGGCGACCTGCGCGATCTCGGGCTCCTCGTCAGGGCAGTCGCCGGACATGGCGGCGGTTTTGTCGGGATCAACCCGCTGCACTCCATCCCCAATCGGCCGCCGTTCGGCATCAGCCCGTACTCTCCGATCAGCAGGCTGTTCAAGAATTATCTCTATCTTTCGCTTGAAGACATTCCCGATGTTGCTGAATGTCCGGTCTGCAGGGAGATGATGAAATCAGCACTTTGGCAAAGCCAGGTGAATACCCAGCGATTCGCCGAAAGGATCAATTACGAGGCGGTTGCGGCTCTCAAAATGCCGGTTCTCTCTCAGGCGTTCGAACATTTTTATGATCAGCACTATCTGCCCGGATCTGAGCGCGGAGCGGCGTTTGGCCGTTTTGTTGCGGAACAGGGCAGTATGCTCGAAGGATATGCGACTTTCTTTGCGCTCTGGAAAGTCATGCACGCAGAGAAAGGGTGCTTTACCTGGCAGGAGTGGCCGGAGGAATACCGCAATCCGTTCAGCCCCGCTGTGGCCGCATTCCGGAAGGAAAACGAGCGGCTGGTGCATTATTTCATGTATATTCAGTGGCTCCTTGAGAGCCAGCACGAGTCGGCAGCTGCGATGGCGCGGGAGTGCGGGATGCCGATCGGGTTGTACCACGACCTGGCGATCGGCTCGATCGGCAATGGCAGTGATGTCTGGATGGCGCAGGATCTTTTTGCATCCGGGATCGATGTCGGCGCGCCTCTGGATGACTTCAACCCAACGGGACAGAACTGGGGATTCCCGCCGCTTCTGCCTGAGCGGCTTCGGGAAACCGGATATGCGTATTTCATCGAGACCATCCGGCGGAATATGCGCCACGCGGGAGCGATCAGGATCGACCATGCGCTGGGGCTCTTCCGTCTTTTCTGGATTCCGCGCGGGGAATTGCCGCTGCAAGGAGCCTATGTGCGTTGTCATGCGGAGGAAATGATCCGCATTATTGCGCTCGAAAGCGTCCGGAACAATACGGTCGTTATTGCGGAAGACCTCGGCACGTTCGGTGACGGCATGCGCGAGATGCTGCAGTCATTTCGCATGCTGTCGTTCCGGCTGCTCTATTTTGAGCGATACTACCCGGACCTCTGGTTCCGGTCTCCTGAGGATTATCCCGAGATGGCGATCAGTGCGGTGACGACCCATGATCTGCCAACGCTTGGCGGTTTCTGGGTCGGCAGCGACATTGACCTCAAGGAACAGCTCAATCTTTTCCCGAATCCCGAACGTATTGCGCAGTATCGCGCAGATCGGTTGGGGGATCGGACCCGTCTGGTCAGGGTCCTGAAACAGCGGGGACTCGTGCGGCAGGATTACCCGGAGGCACCGGAGGAACTGCCGATGCTGACGCCGGAGCTGTCGCTGGCGATTTACGCGTATCTCGCGCAGTCGCGGAGCAAGCTGCTGAATGTGATGCTGGACGATGTCGTCGGCTCCCTGCGGCAGATGAATCTGCCTGGTACGGTGGACGAGTATCCGAACTGGGTGCAAAAGATGCCGGTTCCGCTCGAGGAGATTGCGGATTTGCCCTGGCTGAGACAACTTGCCGAGGCATGCCGGAAATACGGCCGCTGAAACGATGTGAAGCGCTGGATGGCCGCATCGGCTGAAACCGGACTGCCTCGTTCTGCTCAGCTGCGGGTGCGCTGCATTCGGGAAAAGCAAAGAGGAATGCGGCGGTCATAATCATGCGAGGAGGCGATCATGAAAAGACTGGTATCACTCTGTTGCCTGCTGATGCTGACGGCAGTCGCCGCCGGAGCGGAGGAGATCTTCATCCCCACGGGAACGACGATTGAAGGGGAAACCATGTTCGGCACCTATGCCGCCGAACCGGCCAATAATCCCAACAATCCAAATCCGTTTCTGGCGGTCCGGGCCTCAAGGAATCCGGTGGGAGTCGGCGGCAATGAGATCCCGCTGAAGGACTGCGTGTTTTTCGGGGATGTGGTTTCGGACCTCACGTTAAACCGTGCCTTTTTCAAGGCCAGCAGGATCAAGTGCTCCAATGCAAAGGAACCGAACGGTTCGGCGATCCGGGGATTTGCCGTTGACCGGCGGGACAATAAACTCGGCATACGGGGGGCGCTGGTTGCGGCGTCCTCTTCGCCGAAGTTTGTCGAGGTGCCCCCTGGGGAAAAGGTGTATCTGGTGATCGTGGACGGCGTCAGCATAACAATGAAGTAAAACGGGGAACAGTAAGCAGTGAACAGTAAGCGGCAAGCAGGGAACGGTGGGCAGTATACAACCGGTAAAGACGAAAAATGCAAATTGTTCCTGTCCTCCGGATTCCGTTCGTCTATGGCATGGTGATGGCGATTTCGTAACTCCCGACGCTTACGCGGTCCATGATCCCTTTTTGCCAGAGGATATCCGTCACTTTCACGCGGGCGTGTTTCGGAATCATCAGGATCAGCTTCGTCCCTTCTTCCACAATGGCTTTCCAGACATCGGCCTTTTCGGGCGTGATGGTTGAATCCGTTTCCACTGCCACTACGGCAAGCACCATTCCGTGATTTTTCAGCGTCAGCTCCGGGCAGGCATTCGCATCGGCGATGATTTCCCTGTAGTCGCGCGCGAATTTCTGCCGCATGGTATCGACGATCAGGTCATGAACCAGTTTTTCGTTGCTCATCACGCATCCTCCTTGTCTGCATTGTCCTCATGGCGGCGAAGACGCCTGGCGAAATCGACCGCGATCACTTTGCCATGTTTCTTGCGCGGGGGCTGATTTTTCAGGCACGATGCACCACAGCCGGCGGAATCCGCGGTGTTATCCGTCGGTTCCCCTCCCGCCATTGTCAGCTGCACCTGAAGGTCCGGAGAGTAGATAGCGAGAATGTCGGCGCTCGGGATGAAACAGCGATGCCGCTGGGAGCCAAAGGTAAGCGTGGCGCTGATACCGGCTGCGTCCCACTGGATGGCCATGCGCTCGGTGAATACCAGGGTCATGCCGTTTTTCTTTTCATCTTCGGTGAAGACCTTCCTGCCGAGATCGATCGCCTCGGAATGGCGGACGACGATGAAGACCCTGCCTGCAAGACTGAGCAGTTCAAAGAAGACATTCTTTTTCAGGGCGGAAAGGCTCATTCAGCTGCCCCGGCGGTGTCGGCAGCTTTGAGGCGTCTGCGGTACAGCCAGATGCCGGCAGCAATCATGAAGAGACTCAGAAACTGCCCCATGGTAATAAGGCCGAAGATATTCGCGACTTCCGGTTCACGGAAGAACTCTGCAGTGATGCGGAAAATGCCATAGAGAATCAGGAAAAGGGCTGTCAGCAATCCGGTGCGGGGCATGCGATCTTTGCAGACCCAGAGGATAATGAACAGGCAGACTCCCTCAAGCGCAAATTCATAGAGCTGGGAAGGGTGACGAAGCTTAGATCCCCCGTCGGGAAAGATCATGGCCCACGGCACATCCGTCACCCGTCCATACAGTTCTCCATTGATGAAGTTGCCGAGACGCCCGAATCCGAGGCCGATCGGCGCGGTGGCGATCACGGTATCCGCCATGAGCCAGAAATCCTGGCCGGTTTTGCGGCAGAAAATAGAGCCCGCCAGGATGCTTCCCAGCAGTCCGCCATGGAACGACATCCCCCCGTGCCAGATCGCGAAAATCTCAAGGGGATTGTTGAGGTAAAACGTGAACCCGTAAAACAGAACATGTCCCACGCGCGCGCCGAGCAGCAGGCCGAGAATCAGCCAGGTAAAAAAGGCCTCCACAAAATCATGAGGCAGGGAGAGTTGTTTTCTCCGGAGTTGTTTTTTGACCAGAAAGAACGAAGCCGCAAATCCGACAAGGTACATGACTCCGTACCAGCGGATGGCGAGCGGACCGATGCGGACAATTTCGGGATCAATGTTCGGATAGGCTATCATGGTGGAGCTATTGTACCTCGTTACGGTTTTTTTTGCTTTCGGCTGCGAACGGTTTTTGCGCAGCGTGCGCATATACGGTCCCCAGGCTGAGCGGAATCTGCTTGATGGCGGTGAATCCTGCACGATGCAGCAGCTCGCGAAACGCCGGAGGGGTATAAAACTTCTCGATCGAGTCGCCGAGATATTCATACGCCGATCGGTCAGAGAGCACCTGGGATATTGCCGGAATGACCGCTCTGAGATAGAGACGATACATTGGCCGGAACCAGCCGGTCGGCATCGAGAACTCAAGGATGACCATGCGCCCCCCCGGCTTCAGGACGCGGAATATCTCCGCAAGCGCCTTCGGTGTTTCATGCATGTTCCGGATACCGAAGGCGCAGGTCAGTCCGTCGAACGAGCTGTCGTGAAACGGCATGGCATACGCAGAGCCCTGCACGGCGGCGAACGACATGCCGGCCAGTTTCGCGCGGGCGATGGCAAGCATGTTGTGGCTCAGATCGAGTCCGACAACCTCAGCGCCCTGCTTCAGGAGCCCGAGCGAGCTGTCGCCCGTGCCTGCAGCAAGGTCAAGGATCAATTGCCCGGGCTGAGCGGACAGCTCTCTGGTCATGACGCGCCGCCAGTAAAAGTCCTGCCCGAGCGAGAGCAGATGATTGAGAAGGTCATAGCGTTTTGCGATATCGTCAAACATGGAATAACTAGTATACAGGAAGCGGAAAAGACAGGGAACGGGGAGCAGGAAGCAGCGAACCACAGCCGATGAGCAAACAGGTGGCTATTGTGCCTTATTTGAGGCCGACGACTTTGAAGATGCCGCTTTTGATCAGATGGACCGCAATCGCTGCAAGAAGGAGAAAGGCGACTTTTGCCATTGCGCGCGCACCGCTCGGTCCGAGAAAAACGAGGATTTTCTCGGCCGAATGGAAGCAGACCCATGCAATGGCCAGATTGATGGTGAGTGATGCGACGACCGGCACATATCCGTAATTGCCCGCAAGGACCAGCGCAGTGGTGAGCGTAGCCGGCCCGGCAAGCAGCGGCGTGCCGAGCGGAACACTGCCGAGATCCCCGACCGGGAGCGCCTGTTTGGGCCTGCCGACAACGATTTCAACAATGGAGAGAACGAGGAGCAGCAGCCCTCCCGCAATCATGAAGTCCTCGATCTGGATGCCGAGCACCTGAAACACGAACCTTCCCAGAAAGACGAATCCGATGGTAATAATCAGGGCGGTGAATACCGACTGGGTGATAATCCGTTGTTTCTGTGCCTGATTCATGCCTTCGGAAATCGAGATGTAGATCGGCAGAACCCCAGGCACATTGATCGCCACAAGGATTGGAATGAAAGTCAGGAGAAAATCATGCAGGTCGATCATGCGGATATTGTAGCGGTCTCGGCAGAATGAAGCAAATCTGGTACACTACTACCATCGCAGATTCGTCAAGGAGTGGTTCCATGCGTCGAAGAGTTTTTTTGCTGTTCATTGTCTTGCTTGTCGTTTGTCCGTTTGCTGCTCAGGCATCCGGTCAAGGTGCGGAAGCGGATCGCTGGATAATCCAGCTGAAGAGCGCGGATGAGCGCCTGCGGGATGAAGCCATACAAAAACTCGTGCGGATCCGGAGCGAGGCATCGGTGCATGCGCTGGCCGATTATATGGACTATACATTCATGGACTGGCGCCTCAAGATAGAGATCATGAAATTCCTCGGCGAGATGAAGCATGAACGTGCCGTCCGCTCGCTGGCTGTTGTGCTGGAAGACGAAATGTGCCCTGCCCTGAAGTGGAATGCTGCCCGGGCGCTCGGAAACTTTCCGGGCAATCCGGAGGCACTGAAAGCGCTGGTCAGTGCACTGCCGGGAGAAGAGGAACCGCAGGTGCGCGAGGGAATTGTTCTTGCCCTTGGCGATCTCGGTGACGGTCAGGCGGTTCCGGTGCTGGTTCCGTTGTTGAACAGCGAGAGTTTTGCCCTTCGTAACGCAGCCATTCGCGCGCTTGGCAAGATCGCCTCAGCCGATGCCCTCCCCTCGCTGAAGCGGGCGCTGCAGGCGGAAAAAGACGTTCAGGCGCAGGAGTCCCTGCGCGCGGCTATTCGCAATACGGAGGCACGGACAGGACGCATGTAGCCCGCTCTTGACTTTTGGCGGGCATCTCTGGACAATAAAGCATTATGCAGAACAGGTTTTTCTTTTTTGGCTTCGGTTTCTGGTACGGCTTTTACTTTAGGCCGTCTGCCCTGGACCGCGGTTAGTGAAAGAAAAGCAAAAATAACCGAAGCCGGGCAGACCAAAAGGTCCCCGGCTTCTTCTTTTGTGCAGGACAGTACCAGAGAGGCCGGGGGAATCCACCCCCGGCCTCTCCTCGTTCAGGGGGGGAACAAGAAAGGAGCAGTAGATGATCATCGTCATGAAGGCAGGTGCAACGAAGCATGAGAAGGATGAGGTTGTCGAACGGGTCAAGGAACTGGGCTACAAGCCGCATGTGATTCACGGCACGACGCGCGATGTTATCGGGGCAGTCGGAGACGAGCGCAAGAAACTCGTGCTGCAGCAGCTTGAATCGATGAGTGGGGTTGAAAGTGTCGTCCCGATTCTCAAGCCGTACAAGCTGGCGTCCAAAGAAGTGAAAAAAGAAAAGAGCATCATCAGGATCACGGACGATGTGGCGGTCGGCGGCAGGCAGGTATGCGTCATCGCAGGCCCGTGCGCGGTCGAGAGCGAAAAGCAGATCATGGAAGCGGCCGAAGCGGTCAGGAAGGCCGGTGCGCATATGCTGCGCGGCGGCGCTTACAAGCCGAGAACGTCTCCGTATTCGTTTCAGGGCATGAAAGAGAAGGGGCTCAAGCTCCTTGCAAAGGCGGGGAAGATGACCGGACTGCCGATTGTTACTGAAGTGGTCAATCCCGAAACCGCAGAACTGGTCGCCGAGTACGCCGATGTGCTCCAGATCGGAACCCGGAACTCCCAGAACTTCGAGCTGCTCAAGAAGATCGGCAAGCTGAAAAAACCGGTGCTGCTGAAACGTGGTATGTCGATGACCATTCAGGAACTTCTGATGAGCGCCGAATATATCATGAGCGAGGGGAACCAGCGCGTCATTCTCTGCGAGCGGGGCATTCGCACGTTCGAGACCGCCACCCGCAACACTCTTGACCTCTCTGCCATTCCGGTCGTCCGCAATGAGACGCACCTCCCGATAGCGGTAGATCCATCGCACGGAACGGGGCATCTCAAGTATGTTGCCCCGATGGCGTATGCGGCGGTTGCGGCGGGGGCCGATGCGCTGATCATCGAGGTTCATCCCGACCCGGAACATGCCACTTCCGACGGCCCCCAGTCACAGACCCCCGCGGTGTTTGCGGAGACGATGGCGAAGCTGAGGCTCTTTGCCGAGGCGGCGGGAAGAACGCTGTAAAAGGGGCGCGATTGCTCATGAGTGACGAGCGGCCGGTAAGGGCAGTCGTAGTGACGTCTGCCAACGGGCTGTGCTCATGATGCGCACGCTTTCCGGTCGAACTCTGCTACAATAGAACCCATCGGTGAAACGTCTGATGTTTCGGTCGTTGGACAGGGCGTGTTCCGTTCAGGGGATGCCTTTGAGCGGATTACTGTTGCGTTGTGCGTTGTGATTCTTGTTCGCAGGTGGTGGCCATGCAGGGGTTGATGATCGGTCTTTTGGGCGGTTTTTTCGGCAGTCTTGTCGGACTGGGCGGTGGGGTGGTGATGATTCCGCTCATGATATCGATGCTGAAATTTACCCAGCATCAAGCGCACGGTACCAGCCTTGTCGCGGTTGTCGTCGTCGGCGCAGCCGGTGCGGCGACTTATGCGCTGTACGGTACGACCGACTGGAAGATAGCGGTACTCCTCGCGCTGACCGCCACAGTCACGGCCCGTTTTGGTGCGCTCTTTGCCCACTCACTGCCTGAAAAGAAGCTGAAAAAGGCTTTCGGCTATTTTCTGATCTTCGTTTCGATCCTGATGCTCATCAAAGGGTATTTGCCACGGCCCGAAGAGGCGTTCGGAGAATGGGCCAGAATGGCGGTTTTTCTCGGGACCGGTGTTGTTACCGGGTTTGTTTCGGGCATGATGGGTGTCGGGGGCGGGACGATTATGGTCCCGCCGATGGTGCTGCTCGGCGGCATGTCGCAACAGCTTGCGCAAGGCACGTCGCTGCTGGCGATGATTCCCGTCGGCATCGCAGGCGCCTGGACGCATTACAAGCTCGGCAATGTGAAGATGGACGTCGCTCCCGGCCTGGCAGTCGGCGCTGTCGCCGGAAGCTACTGCGGCGGTGCCGCGGCTAACATGCTCCCTGAGGTTGCCCTCCGTTATATTTTTGCTGTTGTGCTTATCTGGCTCGGGTCGCGGTATATCGGTATCAAGCCGGGTCTCAAAAAGGCCTGAGGACTTCTTCGGAAACCGGAAACGGAAGGGGACGGGAGTCCTCCTGTTCCCTTTATTGTCGTCCTTTCTTTCCGCATGTTATAGTAGGCATACTCAATTCAATAAGGGGTAAGGGGGCCATATACCTATGCTCATAGTACAGAAATATGGCGGAACATCGGTCGGCAGCATCGACCGGATTAAGAATGTTGCACAACGTGTTGTAAGAACAGCAAAAAATGGCAATCAGGTGGTTGTGGTCGTTTCGGCGATGTCCGGGGAGACCGACAAACTGATCGGGCTGGCGCATCAGATTGCCGCCAATCCCCAGGAACGCGAGATGGATCTGCTTCTTTCTTCCGGCGAGCGGGTAACGACTGCCCTGACTGCAATGGCGATTGAAGACCTGGGGGTCAAGGCGAAAGGGTTTACCGGATGGCAGGCGGGCATTGTCTCCGACGCTGTCCATACCAAGGCAAAGATCGAAAAAATCGCCTCCGAACGCGTCAAGGCTGCGCTGCATGAAGGGTATGTGGTTGTTGTTGCAGGCTTTCAGGGCATAACCTCCGAGGGGGACATCACGACACTCGGCCGGGGAGGCTCCGACCTCTCGGCAGTGGCGGTTGCGGCCGCGCTTGGCGCCGATGCGTGCGAAATCTATACGGACGTTGACGGTGTGTATACGACCGACCCGAATATCGTGCCGGAAGCGCGCAAGCTCGAAAAAATTTCCTATGAAGAAATGCTTGAGCTGGCCAGTCTCGGTGCGAAGGTGCTCCAGACCCGTTCGGTCGAGTTCGGCATGAAATATGATGTGCCGATAATCGTGCGTTCAAGTTTCAATGACAATCCCGGTACGCTCGTTACCAAGGAGGATGCAGATATGGAGCAGGTGGTAGTTTCCGGAGTTGCGTATGACAAAAATCAGGCCAAGGTGACGATCAAGGGCGTCCCCGACAAGCCGGGCATTGCGGCGCAGATTTTCAAGACGATCGCCGATGCCAATATCATCGTCGATATGATCGTCCAGAATACCAGCACTGACGGGAAGTCTACGGACCTGTCATTTACGGTGGCCAAAACCGATGCAAAGAAAACGCTTGCCCTCACCGAGGGCATCCTGAAGGGGCTTGGCGCCGAGGGTGTTGATATGCGGGACGATGTCGCAAAGATTTCGGTTGTGGGCGTCGGTATGAGGACACACTCAGGAGTTGCGGCAACCATGTTCGAAACGCTTGCACAGCACGGGGTCAACATCATGATGATCAGCACGTCCGAGATCAAGGTGTCATGCCTGATCGAGCTGAAGTACATGGAGCTTGCAGTGCGTGCGCTGCATGAAGTATTCGGTCTTGCAGGGGGCGCGGAGGAATGACCGTCCAGAGAACCGTCGAAATTTATGACACGACCCTTCGGGACGGTACTCAGGCGGAAGATATCTCGTTTTCGGTGGAGGACAAGCTGCGCATTGCGGAGCGGCTTGATGAATTCGGTGTGATGTATGTCGAGGGGGGCTGGCCCGGCTCCAATCCGAAAGATGCTGAGTTTTTCAAAAAGGCCCGCAAACTGAATTTTTCCCACGCAAAAATTGCGGCATTCGGCAGCACGCATAACCCGAAGTTCAAGGCTGCCGATGATCCGAACCTCAAGGCGCTGGTTGATTCGAAGGCCCCGGTCTTTACGATTTTCGGCAAAACCTGGGACTTTCATGTAGCCGAGGCGCTCAAAATCTCCCTCGACGCGAATCTGGAGATCATTGCCAATTCGGTCGCATTTCTCAAAAAACATGCGGAGAAGGTGTTTTTCGATGCGGAGCATTTTTTCAACGGCTACAAGGACAACCCGGAATTCGCCCTGAAATGTCTGCTTGCCGCGCAGCAGGCAGGGGCGGACTGTCTGGTCCTCTGCGATACCAACGGCGGAACCTTGCCTTCCGAAGTGGTACGAATTATCGGGCAGGTGAAGCCGAAGATTTCGATTCCGTTCGGCATTCATGCGCACAATGATTCGGAGTGTGCGGTTGCCAACTCGGTCGCTGCGGTTGAAGCGGGAGCATCGCAGGTACAGGGAACGATCAACGGATTCGGCGAACGGTGCGGCAACGCCAATCTCTGCTCCATCATTCCGAACCTGCAACTGAAACTCGGTATCAGCTGTGTCCCCGACGCTCAGCTGAGGCGGCTGCGCGAGTTTTCGCGATATGTCAACGAGATCGGTAACCTCCGCCACTTCAAGCGGCAGCCGTTTGTCGGCGACAGCGCATTTGCCCACAAGGGCGGCGTGCATGTGAGCGCGATCCAGAAACGCCCGGAAACCTATGAACATATCCGTCCGGAGCTGGTTGGCAATTCGCAGCGCGTGCTGATTTCCGACCTTGCAGGGCGATCCAATATCCTGCGCAAGGCCGAAGAATTCCAGATCAAGCTTGAGGCGAATTCTCCTGAGCTGACGCGCATCATCGAGGATCTGAAAGAGCTTGAGCATCAGGGCTTCCAGTTTGAAGGCGCGGAGGCATCGTTTGAGCTGATGCTGCGCAAACAGGTCGGTCTGCACCGCCGGTTTTTCGACCTGATCGGGTTCCGTGTCATTATCGAAAAACGGAATGAAAATGAGGAGCCGATCAGTGAGGCAACCATCATGGTGCGGGTCGGCAAGAACGTCGAACATACTGCCGCAACGGGCGCAGGCCCGGTCAATGCGCTGGATAATGCGCTTCGCAAGGCGCTTGAGAAGTTCTATCCGGAACTGCGAAAGATGCGTCTCCAGGACTACAAGGTTCGGGTTCTGACTGCGGGCAAGGGAACATCCGCCAAGGTCCGCGTTCTGGTCGAATCGGGAGACGAGGCGCGCAGCTGGGGAACGGTCGGGGTGTCGGAGAACATCATCGAGGCTTCGTGGCAGGCGATTGTGGACAGTATCGAGTACAAGCTGTCAAAGGGAAAGCTGTAAGGTATGGATGAAGTCGGCGTCGTGATCGGTCTGCGCGATGACAAGGCCATTGTTGCGGTGCAGAAACAGAGCGCCTGCGACAGCTGCGCGGCCGGCGGTTCATGCAAGGCTGGCGAGGCCGGTGGCGCTGAGCTGGTGGCGATCAACAAGGCCGAAGCCAGGGTCGGTGATCGGGTGAAGATCGAATTTACCGCCTATACCTACCTGAAAGGCTCAATGATTTTTTACGGAATCCCCGCCATTGCGCTGATTATCGGAGCGGTACTCGGCAAGGACTGGCTGAGCCGCTATGTGACCGGTATCGATCCGGATTCGCTTTCGGGCATTGCGGGGATGACGCTGTTTGCGCTTTCGTTCGTTGTTGTCCGTCTGATCATGAAGCGCTTCGAAAAAAAACGGGAGACCATTCCGGTTGTGGTCGAAGTGCTGGAATCTCAGCAGAACCTGCCTGTCTGACGTACAAAGGCGGTGCTGCCTGGGCGGCGCCGTTGCGATACTATTGAGGAGGATTGGGAGATGACGAAATTCGATGTCAGCCACATCAGGAACGTAGCGATCATTGCGCATAGTGGTGCAGGGAAAACGTCGCTCGCTGAGGCATTGCTGTTCAATGCCGGTGCAATCGACCGCATCGGGACAATCGAAGCGGGAACGACCACGACGGACTACGAGCCGGAAGAGATCGACCGCAAGATCAGCGTGACCTCTGCGATTGCGTATTGTGAGCACAAGGGCACGCATCTCAACCTTATCGACACTCCCGGATTCGTGAATTTTATCGAGGATACCCGCGGTTGTCTGAGAGTGGCAGACGGGGCAGTGGTGATCGTCAGCGCACTTTCCGGCGTCAAGGCGGAGACCGAAAAAATCTGGAAATTTGCCTGCGAGTTCGAGGTTCCCCGGCTGGTCTTTGTGAACAAGCTCGACAAGGAGTCTGCCGACTTTGCGAATGCCGTCAGCGAGCTCCAGAAGACATTCGATCAGGAAGCGATTCCGCTGAACATCCCGATCGGCGAAGGAGAGTCGTTCAAGGGAGTTGTCGACCTTGTCGCCATGAAGGCATATGTGTCGCAGGGCGGCAAGACCGTTGAAACCGACATCCCGGCAGAGCTGAAGGAGAATGCCGAGGAGTATCGGCGGAAGCTGGTCGAAAAAATCGCCGAGGCGGACGACGCATTGCTGGAAAAATACCTGGAAGGAACTGACCTCTCGCAGGATGAAATTATCAAGGGATTGAAGGAAGCGTCGCTGACCCGGCGTTTCATCCCGGTTGCCTGCGGGTCTGCAACGCTGAACATCGGCGTTGCGCAGCTGCTCGATCTCATGCTGTTGTGTTTGCCGAACCCGGAAGAGATGAGCCGTATTTCCCCGATTCGCGGCGAGCATCCGAAGGAGCACAAGGAGATTACCCATAAACCGGTCCAGACCGATCCGCTCGTGGCGTATGTTTTCAAAACGATTGCGGACCCGTTCGCGGGCAAGATGTCGATCTTCCGGGTCTATTCCGGCGTGCTGAAGGCCGATTCGACGGTATTGAACGCCAACAGCGGGGCGAAGGAACGTATCGGACAGGTTTTCTATCTGCAGGGCAAGAAGCATGTTCCTGCCACCGCGGTCGGACCGGGTGAAATCGCGGCGGTCGTGAAGCTGAAAGAGACGAATGTCGGCGATTCGCTCTGCGAAGAGCATCATCCGATGATTCTGCCGCGCGTCAAATTTGCGGAGCCGATCATCTCCTATGCGATTGCGCCCAAGAGCAAGGGAGATGAGGACAAGGTGAGCACCGGTCTTCACCGGATTCTTGAAGAGGATCCGACCCTCCGTTTCGTCCGCGACGAAGAGTCGAAAGAAATGATCTTCTCGGGCATGGGACAGGTGCATCTGGAAGTAGCGCTTGATCGGTTGAAACGGAAATTCGGCGTCGAGGTTGTGATGAAGACACCGAAGATCGCATATCGCGAAACGATCAAGACGACGGCAAAGACGCAGGGCCGCTACAAGAAACAGTCGGGCGGACGCGGCCAGTTCGGCGATTGCTGGATCGAGATTGCTCCGCTGCCCCGCGGCGCGGGATATGAGTTCCACGACAAGATCGTGGGCGGCGTTATCCCCCAGCAGTATCGGCCGGCGGTCGAAAAGGGCGTGCAGGAAACCATGAAAGAAGGCATTCTTGCCGGGTATCCGGTCGTCGATATGAAGGTTACGCTCTACGACGGTTCGTACCATTCGGTCGACTCGTCAGAAATGGCATTCAAGATTGCCGGGTCAATGGCATTGAAGAAAGCCTTCATGGAGGCAAAGCCGACCATTCTCGAACCGGTCATGAAGGCCGATATTGTGATTCCTGACGATGTCCTCGGTGCGGTTATCGGCGATCTCAACTCGCGCCGCGGTAAGGTCTCGGGGGTCGAGCCGCAGGCTGGCGGCAACCAGAAAATTCTGGCGCTCGTGCCGATGGCCGAGATGCTGACCTACGCAAACCAGCTTCAGAGCATCACGTCGGGGCGGGGACTGTATTCGATGGAGTTCTCTCATTACGAGGAAGTTCCGGGCCATGTTGCGCAGAAACTGATCGCAGAGCGCGCGGCGCATAAAGAGGAGGAGTCCCATAAGTAATTCATCAAAAAAGCTCTGGGGCGGCAGATTCACCGAACAGACATCGAAGATCGTCGAGGAATACACCGAATCGATTTCATTCGACAAACGGCTCTGGAAGCATGATATTGCCGGAAGCACGGCGCATGCGAAGATGCTGGCGAAGCAGGGCATCATCTCGAAAAAGGATGCCTCACAGATTGTGAAAGGGCTTCAGGCAATCAGCCGGGAAATTGAAAGCGGTACGTTCCGGTTTTCGCAGGAGCTTGAGGATATTCATATGAACATCGAGGCAGCGCTGACCGAACGGATCGGCGCGGCCGGCGGCCGGCTGCATACCGCACGTTCGCGGAACGATCAGGTTGCCCTCGACCTGCGGCTGTACCTGCGCGATGAAACGCGGCAGATCGTATCATTGCTGCAGAAACTAACCTCGGTGCTTGCAGAAAGCGCGTCGAGGAATCTGGATATCATCATGCCGGGCTTTACGCATTTGCAGCGGGCGCAGCCGGTGCTGTTGTCGCATCATCTGATGGCATATGCGCAGATGTTCGACCGCGACCGTGAACGGTGGCAGGATGCGCTCAAGCGGATCAATGTCCTGCCGCTCGGCGCCTGCGCCCTGGCCGGCACGTCACTGCCGATCGACCGGCACTATGTTGCAGAACTGCTCGGGTTCGATGCGGTTTCGGAGAACAGTATCGATTCGGTATCCGATCGCGACTTTGCCATCGAGTTTGTATCGTGCGGAGCGATTTTTGTCATGCATGCGTCGCGGCTTTCGGAGGATCTCATCCTCTGGTCGTCGGAGGAGTTTTCGTTTGCGACCCTGCCGGACGCGTTCACAACCGGATCGAGCATCATGCCGCAGAAGAAGAATCCGGATGTCGCTGAACTCATGCGCGGCAGCAGCGGCAAGGTGTACGGCGATCTCTTCAACCTGCTCACGATCATGAAAGGGTTGCCGCTTGCCTACAACCGCGACATGCAGCACGACAAGGAGCCGGTATTCGATGCGGTCGATGTGATCAAGCGTTCGCTGCATATTCTGATCGAAATGCTGCCGCGCATACACTGGAACCGGGAGCGGATGCTCACGACGGCTGATGCATCGTTTTCCACGGCGACCGATATCGCCGAGTATCTGGTGCGCAAAGGGATGCCGTTCAGGTCCGCGCATGAAGTGACCGGCAGGATCGTGCGCTGGTGTATCGAGAACGGGAAACCCCTGGCACGCGTGACTCTCGGAGAGCTTCAGTCATTTTCGAAACTGATCGACAAGGATATCTACGCGGTTCTCTCCGCAAAGGATTCCGTCAATGCCCGGAGCTCGTTCGGCGGAACGGCTGTCAGTGCCGTGAAAAACCAGATAAAGCGGTTTCAGAAGAAGCGGTGATGAAAGGTTTTCATACAAGCGCTGCGGTTCTGTCTGCCGGCCTGCTTTTAGCACTGCTGACTGCATGCGGCTCAAAAGGCCCGCTGACGATGTATGCCTATGAGGCACCGGAAGCCGTGTCGGACTATACTGCCCTTCATCGCGAGAATCTGCTTACGATCACCTGGCAGCACCCCAAGAGCGAGAAGGATTTTATCAAGGGATTCGTAATCGAACGTGCTGAGGACGGCAACGGGTTTGTGGAGCTTGCTTCCCTGCCGAAGGAGGCGCGCAGTTATGAGGATCGTTCGTTCCACGCCGGGAAAACGTATGCGTATCGTGTCGCCGCGATCAGTCTGCGGGACCGGAGAAGTGATGTCAGCGATACCCTGCGGGTAGCACCCCGGCAACTCCCGCAGCCGCCGACAGGCCTTAAGGTTGCAGTGACGAACAGCGGCATCGCGGTGAGCTGGACTCCGGTGGCGGGCGATGTGCGATATAACCTGTACAAGAGCACGTCCGCCGGACAGTGCGGCAATGCCGTGGTCAATGCCCAGCCGCTTCGGGAGCCGCGCTACGAAGACCGTGTTGATCCTGTTTCGGTTACCTATTATTGTGTGCGATCCCTGTATGATACTGCGCTGCGCGATGAGGGGTTCGTTTCCGATGAGGTTCCGGTACTGCCTTCGATCTACATCCCTGGCAGGGTACAGGGGCTGCGCGGCGTAGCGTCCCGACAGGGTATTCAGCTGATCTGGCGCGAGAATCCCGAGCAATGGGTGGCTGCTTATACTGTGTATCGGAAGGGGCCGGGCGATGCTGATTTCCGCCGCGTCGGCGAGTCAGTCGTTCCCGCATGGCTTGATGCGGCTCCGCTCAGGGGCGCGGCATGGTACGCAGTCGAAGCCCGGGGGCCGGTGTCACATGGTCAACGGTCGGCAGCGGTTCAGGTGCTGCCGTTTCAGGAGCCATAACCGGTATGGACAAGATTCTCCTGGGACATGGAAGCGGCGGGAAACTGATGCACCGTCTGATTGCTGAAACCATTGCACCTGCATTCGGCATTTCTGAGCTCGGCGATTCTGCGGTGCTGGACGGGGCTGAGCTGGCAGGAGGCCGCATTGCATTTACCACGGATTCCTACGTTGTTTCACCGATTTTTTTCCCGGGCGGTGACATAGGGGATCTGGCGGTCAACGGAACGGTCAACGACCTCTCCATGGTCGGCGGGATTCCCCTGTGGCTGACTGCGGGGTTGATTGTCGAGGAGGGGTTCCCTGCTGAATCCCTTGCGCGGGTTCTTGCATCCATGAAAGCAGCGGCGCAAAAGGCAGGGGTCCGGATCGTAGCCGGCGATACGAAAGTGGTTGACCGCGGCAAGGGAGACGGTATCTTTATCAATACGGCAGGGGTCGGCGTCATCCCGCAGGAGATTCTGCTTGGAGCCCGGCAGGTTCGCGCCGGCGACAGGATTCTGATTAGCGGGCAGATCGGAAACCACGGTGTGGCTGTCATGGCCGAACGCAATGGGCTCACCTTTGAGCCGCCGCTGATGAGTGATTGCGCTCCACTGAACGGCATAGTTGCCGAGTTGCTGGCGGCCGTGCCCGGTTCGGTGCGCATCATGCGCGATCCGACGCGTGGCGGACTCGCAACGACACTGAAGGAAATCGCTCTGGAAACCGGTTTTTGTTTTTCTCTCGCTGAGGACAGTATCCCGGTGCCGGATGCCGTGCGCGGGGCCTGCGATCTGCTGGGTCTTGACCCGTTGTATGTAGCGAACGAAGGAATTTTTATCGCGCTTATTGCAGAGGCGGCGGCTGAACAGGCTCTTGGGGTGTTGCGCGGGCATCCTCTGGGCAGACATGCTGCAATTATCGGAGAGGTGAAGGCCCCGGATGAGCGTTCAAGGGGTATGGTTCTGCTGAGAACCGTCATCGGCGGCACGCGGATTGTCGATATGCTGGCAGGGGAACAGTTGCCGAGGATTTGTTGAAAGCAGACATCTGCAAGGAGGAGAGAACATGAAGCGGATTATTGTCGCATGCGCGACACTGGGGATTTTTCTGGCTGCCGGAATTGCTCAGGCAGCGGTGATGCTCGACAAGGTTATCGCCATTGTCAACAAGGAGGTCGTCACGTGGAGCGACCTCTACAAGACGATGGAATTTGAGGCACCTCCCGCGGTCAAGGCCTTGCCGGACAAGGAACGGCGGGAGTATTTCAAGCAGAACGAGGCGCGATACCTCGATACACTGGTTGAAATGCGGCTGCAGATACAGGAGGCCAGGCAGGCGAAAGTTGGCGTCAGCGATGACGATGTGAACAGGGCGGTCGAGGGGATACGGCAGAAGATGAACCTGTCGAAGGAGGAGTTTGAGGCGACAATCAAAAAAGAGGGCTTCTCCATGCAGGATTACCGCCAGAAGCTGAGAGACCAGATTCTGGTGTCCCGCATCGTCGATATTGAAGTGAGAAACAAGATTGTCGTGTCGGAGGCTGATATCCAGGAATACCTGAAGTACCATCCCGAGCTTTCGATGGAAAACGAGGGGTATCACATTGCCCAGATTTTCATCAGTCCGGAGAAGGAACAGAAAGAGGTTGAGGAAAAACTGAAAGCGATCTATGGTGCGCTGAATATGGGAACCCCCTTTTCTGAGGTCGCCCGCAAATACTCCGAGGATGGTTCCGCGTCCAAGGGCGGCGACCTCGGCTTTATCAAGAAAGAGCATCTTTCGAAGGAGTTTCTTGACGTGTTGGGCCGCATGCGCGACGGTGAAGTCAGCCCGCCCTTCGGCAGTGAGAACGGCATTCATGTGATCATGCTGCGTGAAACCCGATTGTTCAGAAACGCTACGGAATATCGGGAAATGGTGCGGCAGCGGGTTACTGACGAACGGTTTTCCAAGGCGTATAAAAACTGGCGGCGGAGTCTGCGCGACCGGGCGTATATCGATATCATGCTGTAAAGACTGTTGTGCGGTGAACCGCCATTGCGTCGCGTATCGGGCAGATGCTCCCTCCGCGGCGCGCTTTTTTTCGGTTTGGAGAGTGCATGGAAGAACGATTGCAGAAAATCATCGCCCAAGCGGGCATAGCATCCCGGCGGGCAGCCGAGACGCTTATTCTGGAGGGGCGTGTTACGGTGAATGGGAAGGTGGCGGGACTTGGCATGAAAGCGGACCCGTTGCGCGACCATGTCAAGGTTGACGGAAAACTGATCACGCGGCGTGAGCCAAAGGTGTATTATCTTTTCTACAAACCGCGCGGGGTGGTGACATCGCTTTCCGATCCGGAGGGCCGTCCGACGGTGAAGGATTATTTTGCGAATGTCCGTTTGCGGGTTTTTCCCGTAGGCCGGCTTGACTACGATTCCGAGGGGCTGTTGCTCTTGACGAACGACGGCGAGTTCGCCAACCTGCTTGCGCATCCGTCCCATCAGGTTGACAAGGTGTATGTCGCTAAGGTGCGTGGCATAATTGATGACGAATCCTTGCAACTTCTGAGGACAGGGGTCAGGCTTGAAGATGGTATGACAGCACCCGCGAAAGTAAAGCGTATCAGAGCAGCAGAAAACAACTGCTGGGTGCAGATCACCATTCATGAGGGCAGAAACCGGCAGGTCCGCCGGATGTTTGAGCAGGTGGGGCATCCGGTGACGCGACTGAAAAGGGTAGCGCTTCACGGACTGACGATCGGGGGATTGAAACCGGGTCAGTACCGGCAACTGCAGCCTGAGGAAGTGGCAGCGATACGCGGGCAGCGGAAAGAACGAAAAAATACGGATGCATGATGATGCACACTATGGAGGAGCGGAGTATGCAACGCACTAAATATTGCGGTGAGGTTCGGACTACGGATATCGGTTCGCGTATGACATTGACCGGGTGGGTCTTTCGTCGGCGCGATCATGGTGGATTGATCTTTATCGACCTGCGGGACCGCAGCGGGCTGATGCAGATTGTATTCAGTCCGGAAGTGGGGGCGGCGGCTCACGAGAAGGCGCATGCCATCCGGAGCGAATTTGTTCTTGCCGTTTCCGGGCAGGTGAGAAAACGGCCGGAAGGCACAGAAAACCGGAACCTGCCGACGGGCGAGGTCGAATTATATGTCGACTCGCTCGAAATCCTGAATGTTGCTTCGCCGCTGCCCTTTCCGATGGAGGAAGCTGCCGAAACATCGGAGCAGCTTCGCCTGAAATACCGGTTTCTCGATCTTCGCCGGCCCGAGATGCAGCATAATCTCATGGTCCGCCACAAGACCGCGAAAGTGGTTCGCGATTATCTTGATGACCTCGGTTTTCTCGAAATTGAGACCCCGATGCTGACAAAGTCGACGCCGGAAGGCGCCCGCGACTATCTCGTTCCGAGCCGCGTCAATCCGGGACAGTTTTTCGCGCTGCCCCAGTCGCCCCAGCTTTTCAAACAGATTCTCATGGTCGCCGGAATGGAGCGGTACTTCCAGATTGTGAAGTGTTTCCGCGATGAAGATCTCCGCGCCGATCGTCAGCCGGAGTTCACCCAGATCGACGTTGAAATGTCGTTTGTGCAGCCCGATGATGTGATTGCCATGACTGAGGGCATGTTACAGCTGATTTTCAAAAAAGTGCTCGATGTTGATGTCACGGTTCCGTTTGAGCGTTTGACCTATGCCGATGCCATGGAACGCTACGGTAACGACAAGCCGGATCTCCGTTTCGGTCTTGAACTGGCAGATATGGCGGATCTGGCGAAAGAAAGCTCATTCAAGGTGTTCCTTGATGTGCTTGCCGCCGGTGGCAGAGTCAAGGCGCTGCGGGCGCCCGGCATGGCTGGCATTTCGCGGAAGGAAGTCGATATCCTGACCACGGAAGCCCAGTCATACGGAGCTAAGGGGCTTGCCTGGATAAAAGTGAAAGACGGCTTCGAATCGCCGATCGCCAAATTCTTCCCGGAACAGGTCATGCGGAAGATGGCCGAGCGTGTCGGCGCGGAGAACGGGGACATGATTCTTTTTGTCGCCGACAGCGGGCGCGTGGTGAACGATGTGCTGAGCCGGCTGCGTCTTGACCTCGGCAAACGTCTGGATCTCATCAAACCCGGTTATCGGTTCGCCTGGGTATACGATTTCCCGCTGCTCGAGTGGGATGATGAGGAGGGACGTTTTGTCGCCATGCATCATCCGTTTACCGCACCTGCCGATACTGATATCGAGCGGCTCATGCAAATTGCAGAAGCCGATTTTGCGGAAGAAGACTGTGCCCGCAGATACCGTGATGTGTTTGGGTCATTCAGGGCAAAAGCATATGATGTTGTCTTGAACGGATACGAAATAGGCGGTGGCAGCGTGAGAATCCATCGCAAGGACCTGCAGCGTCGGATGTTTGGCATGCTCGGCATCTCCGATGAGCAGGCATCAACCAAGTTCGGCTTTCTGCTCGATGCGCTCGATTTCGGCGCTCCGCCGCATGGGGGAATTGCGCTTGGCCTTGACCGGCTTACGATGCTGATGGTGGGTGCTCCATCAATCCGCGATGTTATTGCTTTCCCCAAGACGCAGAAGGCTCTCTGCCTGATGAGCGGGGCTCCATCGAACGTCGATCCGAAGCAGATTCGGGAGCTTTCTTTGCGTCTGGTTGATATGTAGCCACACGGGCCTCAGGTGCTTCAGCGAATTCCCTCTTGACAAGCGTATCTAATTCTGTTACAAATAACCCAGTTCTTTGAATAGGTTATTGCGAAACGAGCAGGGCGGGGCGAAGCCCCGGTCCCTGCTCGTTAGTGTCAACGTTGTGACATGTTGCTTGATGGTTCCCGGAATCACTGTCAAGAAAGCGGACAGATTCCGGCTGAAATGACCAGAAAATGCCTTGGGCATGGGATTTGCAAAAAACGATTGTTTTAGTATGGTGAAAAACCGAGAGAGAGCGAGACAGGAACCATGTTTTTTCGCAAGAAAAAAGAAGATGTTCTGATCGGGCTGGATATCGGCTCGAGCTGCCTCAAGATTGCCCAGGTGAATACCTCGCGGGAACCGTATGAGCTTGGTCTTTTCGGCATGGCCATGCTTCCCCGTGAGGTGATCAGCGAAGGGGTCATTTCGGATCGTTCCGCGCTGGTTGGAGCGATCAAGGAACTGCTGGCCAAGACCAAGGTGGGCGGTGGGGATGTTGCCATCGGCCTTTCCGGTCACTCGTCGGTTATCGTCAAACGTATCACGCTTCCCCAGATGTCGGCTCAGGACCTTTCCCTGAGCATCAAGTTTGAAGCTGAACAGTATATCCCCTTTGATATCAGCGATGTGAATATCGACTTCCAGATTCTCGGCCCCAGTGCGCATGAGTCAGGGCAGATGGATGTCGTGCTGGTGGCGGTCAAAAAGAGTCTTATCAATGATTACACCACGGTGCTCGAAGAAGCCGGCCTTGCCCCGGCGGTTGTCGATGTTGACGCTTTTGCCATCGGCAACGTCTTTGAGGCGAACTACGATGTGCAGGAATACCGGAACGTTGCACTGATCAATATCGGTGCAAGCAAAACCAATATCAATATCATGCAGAACGGCGTGCCGGTCTTTACCCGGGACAGTTCCACCGGAACCAATTTTCATACCGATGCGATTGAGCGCATGATGAAAGTATCGCGTGAAGAGGCGGAACTGCTGAAACGGGGCGAAAGCGTTGCCGGTGTCTCGAAGGAGGCGGTTGAGGATGTCCTCAGCAGCGCGTCCGATGAAATATATGCCGAAATCTACCGTTCATTCGAATATTTCAGAAGCAGCGTGAGCGATGAGGGACTGCAACGCATTTTGCTCAGCGGCGGGGCCGCGATGATCAAAGGATTTCCTGAGATGATGGCTGAGCGCCTCGGCGTGGATGTCGAGGTGCTCAATCCGTTCAGGAATATCACTGTCTCGGAGAAAGCCGCCGATGCCGTGAAAAATGCTCCCCTGGCTGTAGTGGCTGTCGGATTGGCACTGCGCCGGATTGGAGACAAGATATGATAAAGATCAACCTCCTTGAGCTGAAACGCGAAGTAAAACAGAAGAAGAAACTGCCGAAGTTTCTTGTCACATGGGGAGCGATCACGGGAACATGCCTGCTCCTTGCCGCTCTCGGCTATTTCGGCATGGAGTGGCACCTTTCGAACATGAAGGCTGAAAAGAAGCAGAATGAGCAGGAGATCGCAAGCCTCAAGAAGAAGATTGATGAGGTGCAGAAGTTTGAACGCATGAACAAGGATTTTGAGCAGAAAGTCACGCTGATCGAGAATCTTCGCAAAAATCAGTCTGCACCGGTCATGCTGCTTGACGAACTGAGCACCATCCTGACGACCGCTGACGGGGTATGGCTTACCTCGCTCAATTACAGTGGGGATGCTGTGACCACGGATGGCTTCTCCTATTCCAATGAAACATTGGTGACGTTTGTCGATGCGCTGAAAAAATCTCCCAAGGTTACCGATGTGAATCTGGTTGAGTCAAGTCGTACGACACAGGATAATGTGACCGTATACAAATTCAAACTGACCTGCCGGTTCAAGGTATGACGGAGCGGATATTATGAAACTGAACGTTACCATGCCAGCTGTTGATTATGATGCACTTCCGCCGGTCAAGAAGTATCTCTTGCTGTTTGCGCCGTCGGTTCTGATCATTGCACTTGCTCTGGTCCTCCTGATTCTGCCCCAGTTCGAGGAGGTCGAAAAGCTTGACAAGGAGCTTGCCCAGCAGCGGTCGCAAATCGCTGATGCGAAGCAGAAAGCGGCCCGGCTCGACAAGCTGGTTGCGGACAATGAACGGCTGAAAAAACGGCTTGAAGAACTCCAGTATCAGCTCCCGCAGGAAAACGAGATATCCTCTCTCTTGCGGATGGTTTCGGAAAAGGCGATCGAGTCCGGACTCGTGATCACAACCTGGAAACCGGGCGCCAGAACGGTTCATTCGAGCCAGGAGGTATACGAGATCCCCGCGGAAGTGAACATGAGCGGCTCGTATCACAATCTGGGGAAATTTTACAGTGAACTCACGAAGCTGAGCCGAATCGTCAATCTTGCCCGTTTCAGCATGGACGTGCGCGGACAACAGCGTGGCACGGCAGACCTGAACATCAAGCTGGCTGCCACGACCTATTCGGTAATACCGGAGGCTGAACGCAAAGCGATGCAGGAGGCCAAGAAGAAAAAATGAAAAAACCAACGATAATCCAGAGCAGTATCGGTGTGCTGGTCGCGCTGTCGTTGCTCCTTGCCGGTTGTGATGAGGCTCCGAAGACTCAGCCCGCGCCAGCACCTGCAAAGCTGGCGGAAGGGACCAACCCTGTAGGTACATCTGCACCAGCACCTGCAAAGCCGGCGGATGGAGTTAAGCCTGCGGTTGATTCCGTAAAGATCACGTCGCCTGATCAGCTCATGAAGGGCGTTGAGTACAATTCGGCCGGCAAGCGGGACCCTTTTGTGTCTCTTGCAAAGCGTCCTGAAGCGCAGAAAAAAACCGGAATCGGATCGCTTGAGAACTTTGATGCCGGAGAGCTTCAACTTATTGCGATCTTGTGGGAAAAAGGTATTGGCTACGCTGTCCTTACTGCACCGAACGGCAAATCATTTACGGTTCGTCAGGGGACGAAAGTCGGGCTTCATGGCGGCCAGGTCTCCAAGATCGCACAGGACTCCATTACAGTCAGAGAAGTAGTCAGGAATTATAAAGGTGTTCTTGCTCCCAAGGATACCGTATTAAAACTCCGCAGGGGGGATGACCAATGAGAGCATTACCATTCTTCATACAAAAACGTGTCCGGAGTCTGTTCCATGCGTTCCTGGCCGGGCTCATCACCGCTTTTTGGTTATGCGCTCCGGGGTTTGCGGCAGATGCTCCACCTGCAGTCCAGAGCAGCCAGCTCACCGCTATTGATGTGAGCGGCAATACCGTCCGTATTTCCGCAACAGCACCGGTGAGGCATACCGTGCTGGCAACCGCCGATCCCTTCAAAGTGGTGGTCGATCTGGAAGGACTCTCCGCGGGTTCCTTTGCTGCGCCGATCCGGCCGGAGAAGTCCGTGGTATCAGAAATCACCGTCCTTCCTGCCGACGGCCAGCGCAAGTCGATACAGGTGGTTTTTGCGCTGGCGAACCCTGCGCAGATGAAGGCTGCTGAGAATGGCAATGCATTGGAACTGACGTTTGAAGAAATTGGGCAGGCAAAAACTTCGGAGCCTGCTGCTATAGCCGAAGCTCCTTCAGCACAGAAAGCGGTCTCTGCCGGAGCGTCCACGGTGCCTGCTGCGCGCGAGATCACGGAGCTGCTGCTTGAAAAGACGGAGCAGGGAGCCGAGCTGGTCATCAAGACCGACAGCAGGGTCAAGGATCCGGCGGTCTATGATGTTGAGGGTAATCTGTATATCGATGTGCCGGTTTCGGTCATGAAGGGAACGATTCCTTCCAAAATGGTCGCTCCGGTCAAGGCCATGAAATACCGGGTCGAGCGTGATCGGATCCGCCTGATCGTTGAGCCGTCGGTATTGATCGAATCGCAGGTTACTGTTCTTGATGATGAACTCATTGTCGATATCAAGCCGGCAACCGCAATCAGAAAGAAAGAGATTGCAGGGGTCATTCCGCAGCAACTGTCTCCTGAGGTCAAGAAAAAAACGATCACGCTTGATTTCCAAGACGCCGAGATCGGACCGATTCTTCGGCTTCTCGGGGACGTGAGCGGATACAACATTGTTGTTCACCCGAAAGTTGCCGGCAGGATCACCATGAAGCTGAAGGACGCCCCGTGGGACCAGGCGCTTGATATCATTCTCAAGACGTTCAACCTCGAAAAGATCGTTGAGGGCAACGTCATACGCATTGTTACGGCAGATGCCTATCAGGCAGAGAAGAAAGCCCTAGTCGATTCTCGAGATATTGTTGGACGTGCAGAGGAGGTGACGACAAAGGTTTTTGTTGTCAACAATGCAAATCTCGACAAGCTCCGAGATGCTGTAGACAAGGGGAAGATTCTTTCACCGAGAGGCAGTATCAGTGCGGATCCGAGAACCCGTTCACTGATTGTCAAGGACATACCGATTGCCCTTGAAGAGGTGAGAAAGCTGGTTGATTATCTTGACAAGCCGACCCCTCAAGTGTTGATTGACGCCCGCATGGTGGAGGTGAGCACGAATTTCTCCCGGGAGCTTGGCATTGAGTGGGGCGGTGGATGGTTAGGTGACAATCAAGGATTTGTCGTCGGATCGCAGTCGACCACAACCCCGCGCGGCGGATGGCAGTTTGTAGAAAAAATCGATCCGCGAACTGGTCAGACAATTCCCGGCAAGTTTCTATCTCCTGGTTCTCCGGGAACGTCAGGAACGGGTCTCGCAGGCGACAACATGATTGTTTCTTTACCGACGGGAGGATCCCCGACGGGAGCGCTAACGTTCGGCATTCTCCGCAGCTATATGGCGCTTGAGGCCCGTATATCGGCTCTTGAAGCGACCGGCAAGGGAAAAACAGTCTCAAATCCGAAGATCATGACGGTTGACAATGAGCAGGCGGTTATTAAGCATGGCGCGCAGATTCCGGTCACGACCCGCACGCAGGATGGGACGTTCTCTACACAATACAAGGACGCGAACCTGAAACTGACGGTCACCCCGCAGATCAGCCCCGACGGGACGGTCTATATGAAGATCGAGGTGACCAAGGACGAGCCTGATTTTTCGAGAACCGACAATCTTGGCAATCCGACGATCAATTCGCGTCAGGCGACTACGCAACTCTACGTAAAGGATGGCGAGACGGTTGTTATCGGCGGTATCATGAAGACCAAGGAGTCCGACAATGAAAAGGCTGTTCCCGGTCTTTCGAAGATTCCGCTGCTCGGATTGCTTTTCAAGAACAACGCAGTCGCGAGCGAGAGCGAAGAACTGCTGATCTTCATCACGCCTCGTATTATGAAGCGATAGCATGATTCAATCAAAAAAGGCCGCGGAGAAAACTCCCCGCGGCCTTTTTTCTGCTGTATGAGAAAACCATTCCGGTAGCGTATGCATGACAAGAGCAGGAACAAACTCTAGCGGACCCTCTGATTCCGGAGAGAATAAATAAAGCGTCCGGTTATGGTCAGATCGTCCTTTTTCCACTCGGGAGGCAAGGGCCAGTAAGGCGCGGCCTCCCGAAGCGCGGCGACGGCCGCGTCATCCAGCGCCCGATATCCTGAAGACTCCACGATTTCTACGCTTGCCAGTCGTCCGTTTTTTGCGATCACAAAGCGAATGTAGACCTCCCCTGTAATCCGGCGTATGCCTGCCTCTCCCGGGTATCGCCAGGTAGCCTCGATTTTTTCTCTGAGCCGTTGCATGTACCCGAAGTATCGATAGTCGCGAGTATTGAGAGAGATTGAGCCGTCATCATCAGACTCGCTCCGCTGTCTCGCAGTCCGTGCTACCATTTCGGAATCAAACAGTTTGTCACGGTTTGTGCGTTCGTCTTTTTGACGTACAACCCCATACCCAGGGGGGATAACGATTGGTTTCCGCGCGGACTCAGTCCGTTCTCCCGCCACAGGAGGCGAAGGCTTTTGCACAGCCTCTTCCTTGCGTGCCGTCCCGGGTTTTTTTCGCTCCGATTTTTTTGCCGGAACTTCCGACATGACTTTCGGTGGTTCTTTGTCTTTTATTCTCGGGCTCCGGGTGAGCGGTGGTTTTCTCTGTTGTTCTCTTTTCTGTTGCTGCGGCTTCTGAACCGTAGCCGGCGGCGGTGTTTTTCTCTCGGGGGTGATAATTTCGGCAATAAGCGGCTGCTGTCTTTTCTCCTGCTGCTCCGGTTTCAGGAAGAATACGATGACCATGACAAGCAGATGCAGAATGACTGAAATGATAATTGCGCGTTTCAAAACATATTATTTTACCTGAAAACAGGCAGCATCATTAAACCCGGAATTGTCATTAGCCCGGCAGGACAGGCACCGCCGCTCAACTGCAACCCCGAAAAGTCATGGACATTTTCGGGGGCCCCGTTTCTCGGACGGCGTCCAGCCGTCCTCCGAGGTATTCGCCTCGCACATACGTCCTGTATGTGCCGCTTCGCCGAATAAATCCGCTCTGTTGCCAGTCCTGCCAGGCCTGGAGCATTATTGGATTCGATCGAAAGCGCATAGAGCCGGCTAGGCTAATGACAATTCCGGTTGATGACTCGGAAATGGCTATCGCCGGTTTCTCAGAAACAGCAGACGAAGCCCTTGCATGGTCAGGTCGGGTCTCAGTATGACAGGTCGGGTAAACAGCGGCTGAAGATGATTGGCATGGCCACCGGTCAGGACGAGAGTGAAACGCACGCGGCGCTCCTGCTCGGCACGGCGGATAATTCCTTCAACTCCAGCAACGGTTCCGATCATGATGCCGCTCTGGATGGCTGCTTTTGTGTTCGATCCGACGGCAGCGGACGGCGCATCGAGCGGCACGGCAGGGAGTTTTGCCGTGTTCTGCCTGAGGGCATCGCGCATCATGCGTATTCCCGGAAGAATCGCGCCTCCGAGAAAGGCATGGTTATGAATCAAGGAGATCGTAGTTGCAGACCCACAGTCAATGACCGCAGATGTTTTGCTGATCAGGGCTTCCGCTGCGACAACATTAGCAATCCGGTCTGAGCCCACGGCCTTCGGATGGTCAACAATCAGGTCAATCCCGAGGTTGCATCGGGAGTCAACCGTTAGGACTTGACGAGTCAATCTTCTGAGTGAGGGCAGAAGAGCGTTCGTTGCTGCCGGAACGACTGATGAGAGTATGACCGCGAATGTCCCTCCGCTAACCCGAAAACCCAGAAAGGTCTTCAGCCTGCGCAAAAAGGCTTCCTGATCGGTCCCCACCGTGAGTGCAATTTTTGCCGTTTTGCGTGGGGACGTTTCCAGTGGAGTCGGAAACAGCGCCAGAGCAATTGAAGTGTTGCCGATGTCGACGGTCAGGAGCGGCTGCGTCGACATCTCAGACATGTGAAACATCGCCGG
>JAAYUK010000011.1 GCA_012517735.1 Nitrospiraceae bacterium | reverse complement strand
GTGGCGGACATCTCCTCCGTCGCCGAGGCGATCTGCTGGACCATGGTCTGCAGGCCCGTTACGCTCTGCACGATCCTGCCGAGCTGATCTCCCGCTTCAATCGAATACTTGAGGCCGACTTCCACTTTTTCGTTGGTGGATTCCATGGAGCGGACGGCAGCATCGACCTCGCTCTGGATGGACCGGATCATGTCGCTGATCTCAGCGGTCGCCTTGGCTGTCCGTTCGGCCAGCTTCCTCACCTCATCCGCAACAACGGCGAATCCTCTGCCCTGTTCACCCGCGCGGGCAGCTTCGATGGCGGCGTTGAGCGCGAGCAGGTTGGTCTGGTCGGCGATGTCGTTGATGACCGCGACAATTTCACCGATCGCCTGCGAGCGTTCCCCGAGCGTCTTCATGACGGAGGTGGAAGCGGTCACGGTATCGGCGATGGCCCGTGTTTCGGAGACCGACTTCTCGACCACCTGGGCTCCCTGCTGCGCAATTGCCGCAGTATCTGAAGCCGAGGTGGCGATGTCGGCGGCGTTTTTTGCAATATCCACGACGGTCTGCGACATCTCTTCCGCCGATGTCGCTATCTGGGTCGAGCGGTTTGATTGCTCATTCATGGTGCGGCCGATCTCTTCGGCACTGGCACTCAGCTGTTCGCTGCCTGAAGCAACCGAGGAAGAAGCGGTCTTGATCTCGCCGACCATTCCCTTGAGTTTTTCGGCCATACGCTGCATCTGTTCGTATACGCCGGTCGCTTTCCTGGTGGTGTCAAACGATACCGTCAGGTCTCCATCCGCGATACGCCCGGCGATATGGGCAAGATCGTCCGGCTCTCCGCCGAGCTGGGCCATGGTCTTCTTGAACGTCATCATCGCGATCACAACGGCGAGCAATGCCGCAAGCAGCGCAGAGACAATGAGAATCATGATCTCTTTTTTCAGTGCTGAACTCTGTTTTTCTTCTTCCTTTTTGATGATGGCATCGATGTCATCAATGTAGTTGCCGGTGCCGATTACCCAGCCCCACGGCTTGAATTCGAGCGAGTAGCCCCGCTTCAGTTCAGGAACTTCCTTTCCTGCCTTCGGGAACCAGTACTCGGTGAAGCCGCCGCCTTCCTTGCGGCCGTTCTCGATAATCTCCTTGACGAGATATTTCCCCTTTTTGTCCTGCAGGTTCAGGCGGTTGGTCCCTTCGACTTTTTTGTTTCCAAGCAGGACGACATTGACCCCTTCGACGGTATCAGCCCAAAAATAGCCTTCCTTGCCGTATTTCATGCTGCGGATAAGATGCGCGGCAAGTTCCTTGGCTGCTTCGGTCTTCAGCTCGCCTTTCAGCTCGCGCTCATGAACCGCCTTGACTGCGGTAACTACGGTCTCGACCTCCGACTTGATCAGATTGTCATAGTCGGCGAGGAGATTTTTTTTCAGCTGTTCGATACTTTCATGGGCGTTCTGCACGCTCTGATAAATCGAGATGGCGCTCAGCAGAACCGCAACCATGAGACAGCTCATGATGGTCGTCAGCGCTATTTTCATGCCGAACGTCATTCTGGATCCGGATGTTGCCATATGCACCTCCGCGGGTAATTAGACTTAATATACTTGCATTTTAGGCCTTATTTTGCATTTGCACAAGACTTGACAGGCTCATCAGGGATTTGCGGCTGTGGATGAGCGTCAGCCGGACGAACGCGCAAGCCTGGTTTTCCGATAGAAAAACGGTTTCAGCAGCTTCAGGCCGGCCACGGATGCAAGCGGTTTGAGTGCCCAACTGACCAGAGAACTGCTGCCGAGACAATGCTTGCAGTACGGATGCACCAGCCGGCAGGAGCGGAACCCGTCCATGATGGCACCGACTGTGTCCGACGAGAGTATATCGCGCAGGGTTCTGTCCTGCGCGTTGCCGACCACGGTCTTGCCGTCAAAATCAATGCAGCAGAGCGTCACATCGCCGTTCCAGAGTATCGCAAAGTGGTCCCGCAGGCCGAAACAGTAACCGCCCCATGCCTTGTACTTTGGACCGCTGCCGAAAGCATGCCCCCAGTCTTTCAGAAGATAGGTTTCAAAAAAGACGTTCGGGGCCACCTCGACAACATGCCATTTCAGGGCCGAGAGCTTTGCGATCCCGCGCATCGCTTCCTTGCGGGCCGCATCCGGCAGCGAGATGCTGTCGTACACCCGGTTCGCCCAGAACCGGAAGGTTTCCTGCAATTCCTGCGTTGAGGAAATCACCCGGATCGGTCCGACCTTCGCTTCCATCGATTTTTGAGGGATACGCGTATTGAGGAAGCGGAATTTGAAAACCGTTTCAGGATGACGCCGGTGATATTCGCCGAAGAACGAGAAGATGCCGTCAAGATACTCCTGAAAGGTGAGCCGGCCTGCCTTGCGCAGGGCAAACGAACGTTCGTCCGGCGTCTGGAGGGAAATGTCGAGCTGGTATAGCGGGTAGTCGAGCAGTCTGCGCGCGGATTCCGCTCCGAGGCGGCCGCCGTTGGTCGTCAGGCCGACCTGCATCCCTTCCTGCCGGGCGTGGTCGAGAATTCCGAAAAAATCACGGTGGAGCAACGGCTCTCCCATGACATGAAAGGTGATTTTCTCGCAGATGCCTTCCTGCCGGATTTCGGTAATCAGGCGCTTTGCAAGCGCTTCCGGCATCTGTCCGTACGGGCGCGTCATCATCTCCTTGGGGCAGAAGACGCAGTTGAAATCGCAGATATTGGTCAGCTCAAGATGCACCCGTTGCAATGGAATATCAATGTGGCCGAACCGTCGTTTTTCAGGCGCCATTATGCGAGCGCTTCCCGGGTCATTGTTTCAGCCGCCGCGAACACCGCCTGCTTGTCCGCTTCTGTTCGCGCCTCGATGTAGAACCGGACTTTCGGTTCCGTGCCTGACGGCCGGATCATGAGCCAGGACCCATCGTCGAAGACCAGCTTTGTGCCATCAACGGTTATGACGTCGGCAATCTCACGTTCGCTGGTTCCGATTTTCAGTTTCGTGCCTTTCGGATACTTTTTCCCGATCGAAGCGAGCTTTGCGAGCAACGCCGGACCGGCAAGGGAACGGTCAACGCTGATGCCCGAACGGTCGGGATAATATGCCCCGAATTCCTGCATGATCTCCGAGAGGTACTCACCGAGATTCCTTCCGGTTCTGGCGACCATTTCTATCGCCAGCAGAAGCCCGAGCATGGCGTCTTTTTCGAGCGTATGGTTGTACGCCGAGATGCCGTCCGACTCTTCAAACGCGGTGATGGCACGCTCGGCAGCATTCCGCAGCATGAAGGGGCGGAAGTTCTTGAAGCCGACCTTCGTCTCTCTGATCGGGATGCCGAGTTTTGCTGCAATGGCATTGACAAAATTGCTGGTACCGACCGACTTGGCGACAACACCCCTGAATCCCTTGTGAACGTGGAGGAAGTGACAGGCCATCGCACCGAAATAGTTCATCGGAATCTGGACCGTATGATCGGCATGGCGGATGCGGTCGCCATCGGGGTCCATGATTGCGCCGACGCGATAGCGTGCCGCGCTTCCGGTCAGCACCGCCATGACGCCTGCCATGTTCTTTTCGCTCGGCTCCGGAGCTATGCCGCCGAAAAGGTAATCGTCGTTTTCCCGAAGATAGACGATCTTCGCGCTTTCGCCGAGAATGCGCTTCATCCGGTGCCTGGTCGATCCATGAACATGGTCGATGCAGATGATACAGTCCTCGTCGGCGATGAACCGCCTGATCGCATCGAGATCAACCGTTTTGCGCTCTTGCAGATACTGAAGGTACCATGCGGTGCTATCGAGCATTTCCGGCTGCGCCGGAGGATGGACCGCTGGTGGAGCGCCGCCTGTCATCATGCGGTTGGCAATCGTTTCAAAGCGGGAGGTGATCTCCGTTCCTGCGGGACCGCCGTCGGCAGGATTGAATTTGAAACCGGCATAGTTTGCCGGGTTGTGCGACGGAGTAAGATTGACCGAACACGCTGCGCCGAGCATCTCGATGCAGGTCGAAAACTCGGGGGTTGTCGTTTCCCCCGAATACCACGTGCGGATTCCTGCCGCCTGAAATTGCGCCGCAACTTCCATGGCAAAGTCCCTGCCGAGGAAACGGTTGTCATGACCGATAATGGCCCCGCGACGCTGAATTTCCGCGAAGTCTGCAACGCCCATGGCCCGGTAGAATTCCCCGTCTCCCGTCCGCAGTGCCTCGATAACGGCGGTGGTAACGATTCCGAGATTCCGGAACGTGTAGTCGGTGCCGATTTCGCCGCGCCATCCGGAGGTGCCGAAGACGATCGGGGCAGGAGCGGTGTTGGTGCGCGCAAACCGTTCGATGGTTGCCAGAAGATGCGCCTTGCCCGCCGCATCGGCAAGAATGGTTTTCCAGCATTCGGCAGCATTTGCATGTTCGTGTGTCATGGAGCCCCCCCTTTGTCCTGTTTCTTTTATTTTTTAGTATAACACCGGAAGAACAGAGCAGGCGTCAGTGAGAAGGATCCTGCATGGATGGATCAACTGCGAAACGGGTCCATGGGTGCCTGTTGCAGGCAGCACATGCATACAGGTTGTGACAGTCAGATTTTGAAGAACGACATGAGTTCCGCTTCCTGGGAAGCCACAATCGCCGCCAGCTCGTCGATCTCTTTTGACCCCAGTCCGTACACGGTGAAGAGATTCAGATGATTGTCGGTCCAGAGACCGTCACCGCCGAATGCGGTATTCAGTATCTGCATCAGTCCTTCTGCAAAATAGACACAGGCGATGATATCGCGGTGCTGGTTGCTCATGTCGATGCTGTGATGATAGAGGACGGACTCGCTCACTTCGTCCGGCACATACAGGTTTTTCAGGAAATGATGCCCGGCCTCTGCATGACTGCATTGAAAACGCTCAATTTCCGTCGGTACGATCGCTTCAGGATCCTGCCTGAACGAGTAACCGTCCGGGAAGAGCGTCAGCAGGATGATCCTGCCGATATCGTGCAGCAGGCCGCCCAGAAACGCAACCCCGCGGTCGGCGTTCGCAATCTTCCGCGAAAGCAGACTCGACATGGTCCCGACACTGTAAGCATGAGCCCACATCTGCTTGAGCACGGTCGGCGGGAGCGGAAACGACTGGAAAATGGAAATGCCGATGGAGAGGCTGCGGATCAGATCGACGCCGAGCAGCAGCATCGCCTGCTCGAGGCTGTTGATGTAGCCGGTGTAGCCGAACCCCGGCGAGTTTGCGACGCTGACAATCCGTGCGGCAAGCGACTGATCATGGCGGATGATTTCTTCAAGATCCCTGAGCGATGCCTGTTCATCGTTCAGGACCGATATCAGCCGCGCAAAGTTTGCCGGGAGCGTCGGGAGCGTATGGAGCGAGGTGATCCGGTCAAAGGTTGTCATAGGGGCCTATGTCTGTTCAAATGTACCGATGATAAAACGCCGGAGATCATCCAGATGAAAAGGTTTCCTCAGAACCGCAATGCCGTGCCTGCTGCAATAATCCTCATGATTGAAGGAGTCGTCGTCGATGATGACGGCAACGGTTCCGGACCTGATCCTCGGAAGGGCCGATGCGATGAAGACCATTCCGTCCATTTTCGGCAGGCGATAATCGACAAAGATGATGTCGAAGGATCGGCCCTCAAGCCTGTCAAGGGCATCGGCTGCCGTGGTCGCAAACGTAATGTCGTACCCGATATGCTCCATCAGGGCGCAGAACGTGTCGACAACCATTTCGTCGTCATCCACGATCAGAATGCGTTTCCCGGCGCAATGCGGGGCCCCGAAGGGCTCCTGTGCCGGAGCAAGAAAGGGGAGGTCGAGGACTGCCGTGCATCCGCGATCGCCGGAGGTTATCTGCAGGTCGCCGCCGTGCTCCTTCATGATGCCGAGAGAAATGCTGAGACCGAGGCCGGTGCCGTTTGCCTTGGTCGTAAAAAACGGCGTGGTGATCTGTTCCCGGTGTTCGGGCGCAATGCCGGGCCCGCTGTCTTCAATGATGATCCGCACCGAGTGCTCAGTCGCAAACGACGTGATGGCAATGCGTTTTTCTTCGTGCCACCCGTCAAGGGCCTGCAGGGAATTCATCAGCAGGTTGAAGAGCACCTGCTGAATCTTTCCGTGGTCTGCCCTGACGAGCGGCAGGCCGGATGCGAGATTCAGGATCAGGGAAACCTGTTTGGTGCGGAACTGGTATTCAAACAGCGGGATGGTTTTCCGGATGACGGTATTGGCGACGATCGGCACCAGATCCGCTTTCTGGCGGCGGAGAAGCGTCAGCAGCCCGTCGATGATTTTTGAGGCGCGGAGCGCCGCTGCATGGATGGTCTGTGCCTGCTGGGCTTTGGTTTTTTCGCTGACCGTCGGGGACTGAAGCATCTCCGCACAACCGAGAATCGCCGAAATCGGGCTGTTCAATTCATGGACCACGCCCCCCAGCAGTTCGCCGAGCGCCGCCAGTTTCTCGATGTCCCCGAAGTCGCGATGAAAAAGGTGCTCCTGGATACCAGGTTTTTTTTCCATGTATTCGATGTCGTAAATGATCCGGGAAAAATTGTAATGACAGCTCAGTAACTCTACTGTTTTCTCCCTTCAAAATGCAAGCTGCAGCATGGTCTGCAGCGCGGGCTTTTGCATTCGATGTATAATGCAGAAGTCAGAAATGACCGGAGGAGGAAAGAGAAGCGTGCGTGTGCTCGTAACCGGCGGCGCCGGATATATCGGAAGTCATGTCGTCAAGTTGCTGGGAGAGCAGGGCCACACGGTCATGACCTATGACAATCTCTCGACCGGCAATGCGTGGGCGGTGCTTGCCGGGGAGCTGGTCGTCGGTGATCTTGCGGACACGACGCTGCTGCAGGCCACACTGCGGGATTTCGCCCCTGACGCTGTCATGCATTTTGCGGCGTCCATCGTTGTGCCGGAGAGCGTCAGTGATCCGTTGAAGTACTACACGAACAATACGGCAAACACGCTGAAACTGATTCAGGCGGTCGTTGCCGGGCGGGTTCCGCACTTCATTTTTTCCTCGACGGCCGCCGTGTATGGGATGCCGCAGCAGCTGCCGGTGTCCGAAAGCGCGCCGCTGCTTCCGATCAATCCGTACGGAACGTCGAAGATGATGTCGGAGCTGATACTGCGCGACTGCGCCGCAGCGCACCCCGGTTTCCGGTATGTTGCGCTCCGGTATTTCAATGTCGCCGGAGCCGATCTGTCATGCAGAATCGGGCAGGCGTATGCGATGCCGACGCACCTCATTACCCGCGGACTCAAAACGGCGCAGGGTGTTTTCCCCGAGCTGCTGATCTTCGGGACTGATTATGATACTCCCGATGGCACCTGCATCCGCGATTATATCCATGTGGACGACCTTGCCTCAGCGCATATCTGCGCGCTTGAGCACCTTGCCGGCGGTGGCGCGAGCGATATCTTCAATTGCGGGTATGGGCGGGGCTTCTCGGTTCGTGAGGTGGTTCGCGTGATGCGCGAAGTCGTCGGCTACGATTTTCCGGTGAGGGAAACCGGGCGGCGGGCGGGTGATCCGGCTGCGCTCATTGCGGACTCGCGTAAACTGCAGCAGTCGCTTGGCTGGAAGCCTCGTTATGACGACCTGCATACCATGATCCGCAGTGCGTGGGCATGGGAACAGCACTACGCGCGGAGGCACCAGCGGCCATGACGACCGCCTTGCTTGCAGCAATGGCAATTCTGAGCAGCTTTCAAGCGGTACGATGCTGGCGCTGACGGCTCCTGCCAAAATCAACTGGACCCTTGCCGTACTCGGTAAACGACCGGACGGGTATCACGCCATCCAGTCGCTCATGCAGACGATCAGCCTCTGCGACGAACTGACCTTTGCAGAGTCGAAGTATCTGCGGGTGGCATCCGGCCTCAACATCCCCGCGGAACGCAATCTGGTGTACCGGGCAGCGCAGGCTCTCAGGAACGCAACGGGCTGTGCTGATGGTGCAGCGATTACGCTTGTGAAGGATATTCCGACCGGCGCCGGACTCGGGGGCGGCAGCAGCGACGCAGCCGCCGCGCTCAAGGGCTTGAACATCCTCTGGGGGCTTGGACTGTCAGACACGGAGCTTGCTGCAATCGGGGCAACGGTCGGATCCGATGTGCCGTTTTTCTTTGCAGGACCGGGCGCCCGCGTGGAGGGGAGAGGAGAGGTGGTGACCCCGATGCCGATGACCCAAAGCTATCCTCTGCTCCTCGTTTATCCATCTTTTGGGATTTCCACCGCATGGGCATACTCAGAGCTCTCTCAGCGACGCGGCCAGGATTTGACAAATCGGGGCGATAACCTTGATAATATACAGCTGTTGTTTGATATCCTTGAAAAAAAGGACTTTTCCCGCATTCAGCCATGCCTGCGCAATGACCTTGAAGAGGCCGTTGCCGCCAGATATTCGGTGATTGCCGGAATACGGCAGCAGCTGCTCGATGCCGGTGCTGCGGCTGCCTGCATGAGCGGCAGCGGCTCGACGGTTTTCGGTGTTTTCAGCGATGAATCGGCAGCTGCAGAGGCTGCTGTCAGGTTTCCCGGCTGCTGGACGCGTGTGGTACGAACGCTGACGCTCGCAAACGAATCGGGGAAGTAACGGTCTTTCATTTGGGGCGTCGACAAGCGGAAAGTCAGCAGATTTTGGATCTGCCATCCCCAGGTTCGAATCCTGGCGCCCCAGTTTTTATCCCTGGAGCATGAATCCAGGCGGGCGGAATGAGCCCGGAAGACCGTTTCTATTTTTTATTGAACGCAGGAGAGAGCCATGCCAGACGGAATCAAGGTTCTGACCGGAAATGCCAACCGGCCACTCGCACAGAAGGTCTGCGACTATATCGGCATTCCGCTTGCCGACACCAAGGTCAGCACTTTCAGTGACGGCGAGATCAACGTCCAGATAAACGAAAATGTGCGCGGCAATGATGTTTTCGTCGTTCAGTCCACCAGCACCCCGGTCAACAACAATCTCATGGAGCTGCTCCTGATGATCGATGCATTGCGCCGGGCATCGGCGCGCCGCATTACCGCGGTCATTCCGTATTACGGCTATGCCCGGCAGGACCGCAAGGTTCAGCCGCGGGTGCCGATCTCGTCGAAACTGGTCGCCGATCTGCTTACAGCCGCCGGTGCGAACCGGGTTTTGACGATTGACCTGCATGCCGGACAGATTCAGGGTTTCTTCAATATTCCGGTCGATCATCTGTACGCCCAGCCGGTGCTGCACGAATATTTCCGGGATTCCCGGTTCGACAATCTCGTCATAGTGTCTCCCGATGCCGGCGGTGCGGAACGCGCACGCGATTTCGCGAAGCGTCTGGACGCTTCCCTTGCGCTCATCGACAAACGCCGTGAAATGGCGAATGTCTCGAGGGTCATGCATGTCATCGGTGATGTCAAGGACAAGGATGCGCTCATTCTCGACGACATGATCGACACGGCCGGCACGACTACCCAGGCGGCCCAGGCGTTGAAGGAAAACGGCGCGAAGCGTGTCTTTGCCGCCTGTACCCATGCGGTTCTTTCGGGACCGGCATGCGAGCGCATCAACGAATCCGACCTTGAGCTGCTGGTTGCAACCGACACTATCGACCTCGATGAGAAAATGGTTGCGTGTCCGAAGCTCAAGGTGGTGAGCGTCGCCAAACTTCTGGGCGAGGCGATCACCCGCATCCACGACGAATCATCAGTCAGTTCACTGTTTGATTAACACCATAGAGAAGCATCGCCGCGGCGGGTCCCTGGGGGACCTTCTGAGCGATCGGAGGAGGACGTAGCATGGAGAAGTTCGTACTTGAAGTTGAAAAGCGGGAAAAGGCCGGCAAGGGCGTAGCCCGGAGCCTCCGCCGTGCAGGCAAGACACCCGGCGTTTTGTACCGTGCCGGAAAGGCGGAGTCGATTCAGCTGCCGAGCAAGGAGCTCACCATTTTTATCAACAAAACCGCGGGTGAAATGGTGCTTGTGCACCTGAACTTCGGCGCTGAAACCCGACAGGCGATCGTCAAGGATTTTCAGCTCGACCCGGTGAGCGGTCAGGTGCTGCATGTCGACTTTCAGGAGATTGCAGCCGGTGAAGAACTCAGGATTTCCGTTCATATCGTTACTGCGGGAGAACCGATCGGCGTGAAGCGCGACGGCGGTATCCTGCAGCATGGTATCAGAGAGATCGAAATTGCGTGCCGTGCGGACAAGATTGTGGGACATGTCACCGTCGATGTCTCGAAACTGACGCTCGGTCAGTCAATCCATGTCAGCGACCTGAATCTTGGCGAAGGCATCAGGATCATTACCGACGGTCACGAACTGATCGCGTCGGTTCTGGCACCGAAGGCCGAAGCGCCGGCCGAAGAAACGGCTGAAGTGGCTGAGCCGGAAGTGATCAAAAAGGGCAAAAAGCCCGAAGAAGGCAAGAAGTAACGCCTCGCTGTACGTGCGATGATCCTCATTGCCGGACTCGGGAACCCGGGCGAGAAATATCGCCGCACACGCCATAATGTCGGGTTTCTGGTGATCGACCGGCTTGCTGAGGAGCACGGCATTGCGCTCCAGACGAAGGACGCATACAGTATTGGGGAAGGGGTTTTGGAAGGTCACCGCGTGACGCTTCTGAAGCCCCTTACCTTTATGAATCTCAGCGGCAGGGTTGTGCAGAAGATCCTGCGGAAATATGTCAGCAGCATGGATGAGCCGGGCAGCCGTCTTATCGTGATCCACGATGATATCGACATGCCGGTCGGCAAAGTCCGGATCCGGCGCAACGGTTCGTCGGGAGGGCATCGCGGCATCGAGTCGATTATTGCCGAGACCGGTACGAGGGAATTCGTGCGCGTCAAGATCGGTGTCGGCCGGGACCCCAATGTGCCGGTAGAGCATTTTGTCCTGCAGTCATTTCGTCCCGATGAACGGGATGCCGTGCACCTGTCGATTGAGCAGGCTGCCAGGGCGGTTGGCACGATCGTTGCGAACGGGGTGGACCGCGCGATGAACTCCCTGCACTGCAGGAAATCAGGAGAGCCGAAATCATGACCATACCGAGCATTGCGAGCCGTTCGCTCATTGCATCAAAAATACAGACGGATGCGCTGCTTTTGCCGATGTATGAAGATGCGCAGGTCCGGAGCCATCCTGACTGCGGTCAGGACATCCGGAAGCAGCTCAAATCGGTTCTGGCGAGTGGAGACTTCTCGGGCCGCCACGGACAGACGTTTCTCCTGCCGGTTCACGCGAGCCGTCCGGATCGGATACTGCTCGTCGGTCTCGGTAAAAAAAACGAGGTGACCGCCGAACGCCTGCGTCAGGCTGGTGCCAAGGCGATGCAGGCGCTGGCGCAGCTGAAGATCGCCAGCCTTGCCGTTGCGGGAGCGGTCCTGAATGAATTGCCCGGTAGTCCCGAGGAGACGGAAACGCCGACATTTTATCTCCTGGAAGGGGCCTTGCTGCGGCGATACCGCTATCGTAAACAGACGACGTCTGATCCGGAGGATTCCGAAAACCGTTGCTCCCTGAAATCGGTCGTCATTCTTGGCGAACGCGTGCCGACAGACGCCCGACTGCTCTCTGTCGTGATCGAGGCAAACTATCTGGTTCGCGACCTGGTGCTTACCCCGGCCAACCATCTCAGCCCATCGGATCTTGCCCGTGCGGCAAAAAACGCGGTCGGGCCGGACATCCGGATCCGGGTGCTGAATCGCAAGGCGATTGCGAGAGAGGGTATGGGAGCGTTTCTCGGGGTGGCTCAAGGTTCCCATGCAGAGCCGAAGCTGATCGTCATGGAGTATCGCGGCGCCGGCAATGGTGCGCCGGTTGCCGTGGTCGGCAAGGCGATCACGTTTGACAGCGGCGGGATTTCCCTGAAGCCGAGCGAGGGCATGGAGAAGATGAAATACGATATGGCGGGAGGCGCTGCGGTTATCGGGCTCATGCAGGCTTTGAGCCGTCTGAAACTCAAGTGCAATGTTGTCGGCATTGTTCCCGCAACCGAAAATCTTCCCGGCGGTCGCGCGCTGCGTCCCGGCGATGTGGTGACATCGCTTTCGGGGAAGACCATTGAAATCATCAGCACGGACGCGGAAGGACGGCTCATCGTTGCGGATGCAATGACGTATGCCCGCAGACACTTCAGTCCTGCTGCGATAATCGACATTGCGACGCTCACCGGAGCGTGTTCCATAGCGCTCGGCCAGGAAGCCATCGCCATGATGGGCAATGATTCCCGTCTGATGCAACGGCTCCAGCGCGCGGGGGCTGCCACCTATGAGCGTGTCTGGGAGATGCCGCTCTATGATGAACTGCGCGAACATCTCAAAAGCGATGTGGCCGATATCAAAAATGCGGGCGGCAGGAAGGGCTCCCTGGTGGCTGCCGGCTACTTTCTCAGGGAGTTTGCTGCCGATACGCCGTGGGTGCATCTCGATATTGCCGGTACCGCATGGATCGACAGGGAAAAACCGTATTTTGCAAAAGGGGCCACTGGCATCGGCGTCCGCCTGCTGCTCGATTTCTTCCGGCAGGAAAACGCCGGGAAGCAGGATACAAAAACCAAGCGTACATAACCGGAAGGCGGGGGTGGAAGCATGATTGCTCACAAACGTAGTATCAGGTTGAGGACAGACCCATGATTGACCTTGCCGGTTTCATGCATACCGACAGAGATGCTCGATAAAAACTATATCCCTGCAGATGATGCGCGACAGCTGCTTCTTGACCGGCTTGCCGGTATCACAAGACGCGTCGAGCGTCTTCCGCTGGAAAAAGCATTTGACCGGGTACTTGCGGAAGACATCATTGCCCCCGAAGACCTCCCCGGATTTGCCCGCTCTACCGTCGACGGCTATGCCGTCCGTTCGCGCGATACCTTCGGTGCACGGGATACCAGTCCCGCATATCTGAATCTTGCCCCCGAAATTCTGATGGGAAGCGTTCCCGCTTTTGCGCTCAGACCGGGCGAGGCGGCTCCGATACCCACCGGCGGCATGCTCCCGGAAGGGGCGGATGCCGTTGTCATGTTTGAGCATTGCCAGAAGTCCTCGGAGAGTCTTGTTGAGATTCTTCATGCTGTAGCGCCTGCAGAAAATGTGGTGCAGAAGGATGAAGACGTCAAGGCTGGACAGTCGGTTCTCGTGAGCGGCAGCCGTCTGCGGCCTCAGGATGTCGGGGCGCTGGCGGGACTCGGCATTGCATCCGTTGCTGTTTTTGCACAGCCGGTAGTGGCGATCGTGTCAACCGGCGATGAAGTCGTTCCGCTTGGCTCTCCGTGCGGACCTGCGCAGGTGAGGGATATCAACTCCTTTACCCTGCGGGGACTGATTGCGCACCATGGGGGCATTCCGGTATGGGAAGGCATCTGCCGTGACGAGTATGAGACGATCCGTTCAACGGTTGCGGAGGCCCTTCAGAAAGCCGATCTTGTGCTGATCGTCGGCGGCACGTCTGCCGGGGTGCGGGATATGAGCGCTTCCGTGATCGATTCCCTCGGGGAGCCTGGTGTGCTCTTTCATGGCGTGGCTCTCAAGCCGGGCAAACCGCTCATTGGCGGCATGATCGGTCCGAAACCCGTGCTTGGTCTTCCTGGACACCCGGCAGCGGTTGTCGGCACCTTCGAAAGTCTGGTTCGTCCGGTGCTCGCCTGTCTGTGCGGACTGCGGAGCGTGGCAATCACTTCTCGTGCGGTAACTGCGCGTATCACCAAGTCCGTCGCATCGGTTGCCGGTCGGGAGGATCATATCCGGGTGCGCCTCGAAGACCTGGATGGTGAACTCTGCGCCATCCCGGTGCTCGGTAAATCGGGTCTCATCACGACACTGGTGCGGGCGGACGGCATAGTGAAGATACCTGCTCCCAAACTTGGGCTCGATGCAGGGGAGTCCGTGGCAGTTCATTTGTTTTCGTGAGAAACCGTTTCTGATGCCGCACGCAGTGTGCAGGCAGATTCAACCGCAGGGAGTATGCCATGAAAGAGCTGATCGAGAAAATCTACGCCCGTATCAACCGGCCGGTGAATATCATGGAAGTGTGCGGAACGCATACGGTTGCGTTGTTCAAGCATGGTATCAGAAGCCTGCTGCCGGAAGGTGTCAGGCTGCTGAGCGGGCCCGGCTGCCCGGTCTGCGTTACCTCGATCCGGGATGTGGACACCGCTCTTGCATTTGCACGCCATCCGGGAGTCATCCTCGCCACATTTGGCGACATGATGCGGGTGCCGGGCGGCACGAAGTCGCTGCTGGAAGCCAAAGCCGACGGGGCTGATATCCGGATTGTCTATTCGCCGCTCGACTGTCTGGCAATTGCCAAACAGAACCCTGCAAAAAAAGTGGTTTTCTTTTCCGCGGGGTTCGAAACGACCGCGCCGAATGCTGCCGCAACGCTGTCTGAGGCAGAGCGTCTGGGGGTCGAAAACTTCTTCCTCTTTTCTGTTCACAAGGTGGTTCCCCCGGCACTTTCAGCGCTGCTTCAGTCGGACGACGTGCGCATCGACGCCTTCATGCTGCCCGGGCATGTCAGTACCATAATCGGTACACGGGCATATGATTTCCTTGCAAAGGATTTCCGCAAGCCGTGTGTCGTTACCGGCTTCGGCGCCGAGGATATCCTTGCTGCGCTGGTGATGATTCTGCGCCAGATGGATGAGGGACGTGCCGATGTTGAAATTCAGTATGCCAGTGTGGTGAGCCGGGAAGGAAATCCAAAGGCACTCCGGTTCATGGAAACGTATTTTGAGCCGTGCGACAGTTACTGGCGCGGGATCGGCGTACTTCCGGGCAGCGGGCTTTGCATCAGGGAGGCGTTCCGGCACCGGGATGCCGTTGCGGCGATTCCGGTGGAGGTTGCCGATCATCCTGAGCCGAAGGGGTGCATGTGCGGTCAGGTGCTTCGCGGCATCAGAACCCCGAACGAATGCAGGCTTTTCGGCACTTCCTGTACACCGGAACGTCCGGTCGGCGCCTGCATGGTCAGTACCGAGGGGAGCTGCGCCGCATATTACCGTTTTGCCCCGCCGGCACAGGGCCGATGAGGCGACTGACTTTTTTGTCGCTTCTGTAGTAACCTGTCAACGGCACGAGCTGCGGTTCAGGAGGCATTACGGGATGAGACTTGGCAGCAAGACGAGCCTGACCACATTCATACTCATCCTCACCATTTCCGTCATTCTCAGCGCTACTGCGCTTTATTTCCAGCAGGAAGCTCTGCAATCCGCTGCGTTTAACGGGGTCGACAGCATGGCGCGGACATCGGCGCTCATGATCAGTCGGATGGCTGCCGATGCCCGCAAGGATGCCGAAGCCATTGCAGCCACGATTCCTCCTCTGACCGACCGTGCCTCGGTCGTCAATCATCTCAAAAAGATGTACGAGGTCTTCGGTATCGATAACGGGATTTTCGTGCTCGATGCACAGGGCGTCTTTTATGCCGATTATCCGTCTCACCCGGATCTGCACGGGCACTCATTTGCCTTTCGCGACTACTATCTTCGTACGGTTGAGGAAGGGCGCGGTGTAGTCGGTGACCCATACATCTCCAAAAGAACCGGTGCAATGGTTGTTACCGTAACCGCTCCGGTGTTTGATGAGCGGCAACGCCTTCGGGCTATTGTCGCCTGTTCTTACGACCTTCTCGGCACCAATGCATTGGGTACTGTTCGTCGGCAGCAGTTTGGGCGAACCGGATACCTCTTCATGTTTGATCATGATCGGAAAATGATTCTCCATCCGGATACCGACCGGCTGCTGAAGCGTGACATCCCTCCGGGCGCAAACCGGCTCCTGGATGCTGCCCTGGAGGGGTTTCAGGGAGCGGGCAGGACGGTGAATTCGCGGGGGGTCGAAATGCTCGCGGCATTCCGGCAGGTTCCCGGCATGCCGTGGATCGTTGCCGTCCAGATTCCCGCAAACGAAGCGTTCGAAACGCTCCACACGTCAGGACGGGTGTTCTTCGGCATAGCTCTCGTGAGCTTTGCATTTGTACTGCTGGTGGGACTCTATACGATCCGGCGTATCACCAGACCGCTGAATACGCTTCGTCAGGCGGCGATTGCCGTTTCTGGCGAACTGCAGGGAACCGCCCGTGAAACCGATGTGAACCGGCTGCTTGCAGGCGCACGGACGAATGATGAGATCGGAACGGTGGCGGCGGCCTTTGAGCGGCTGGTCGAGCACCAGCGGGCCAATGTCGGCATGCTGACCCAGGCTGCAGCTGAATGGGAACATACGTTCGACAGTGTCAGTGAGGCACTCTTTGTGCTCGACACCGCAGGTGCCGTTCTCCGCATGAACCGCGCAGCATCCGACTGGTTCCGGATCTCTGCTTCATCGGCGACCGGCCGTCCGGTGAAGGATATCCTTTTCGGCTCATCGGAGCCGGGCTTTGACCTGCCGGTTGCCGACGAACTCGATGCCGAGCGTGCCAAGGTCTGGACGAGCGGTCTTCCGCATCGCGAAGGGGTATACGAATTTTCAGCAACTCCGCTGCAGCGGAAGGGGACCGCGGCAGGCATGATTCTCATTATCCGCGATTTTACCGACCATGCCCGCAAGGAAGAGGATATCCGCAAGATGGCAACCAGTGACGCGCTCACCGGTCTGCCGAACCGGACGCTCCTGACGGACCGCCTGCACCTTGCGCTCGCTGCAAGCATCCGGCGGCAGTGTGGGGTGGCGGTGCTCTTCCTTGATCTCGATCACTTCAAACAGGTCAACGATACGTACGGTCATGCAGTGGGCGACGAACTGCTCAAGGCTGTTGCCGCGCGCCTTGGGAGCGTATTGCGAAGGAACGATACCGTAGCGCGTCTTGGCGGGGATGAATTTGTCGTGGTCCTGGCGGAAATAAGCCGTCCTGAAGATGCGGCCGCTGTCGCGTCCAAGATTGTGTTGAGCATTCAAGAACCCTTTTCCATTGCCGGACATACGCTTACGATCGGCACAAGCATCGGGATCGCCCTTTCCCCTCGGGATGGCTCGGATGAACGAATGTTGCTCAAGCATGCGGATGCGGCCATGTACAGCGCAAAAAAAGAAGGTCGCGGTACATTCTGTTTTTATGAGGC
>JAAYUK010000118.1 GCA_012517735.1 Nitrospiraceae bacterium | reverse complement strand
GAAGAACAGCTCGTTCAGCGCTGCGCCGACCGGCTTGATGCCCCATGCCGCGACAAACAGCGAAAGGATAACAAACGGAGCCCATGCCCGGAAGACCTGGCCGCCGGTGAACATCAGCTGCGCCTTGCCTTCGCTCTTCGGCTCATCCGGGAATCTCCAGCTCTCCTTCGGATGCCAGACCCTCAGGAATGCAACGGTGCAGACAATTGACGTCAGCGATGCGATGATGTCGGGGAGCAACGGCCCGAGGAAGTTTGACGACAGGTACTGTGCGATGGCGAACGAACCGCCCGACACAAAACATGCCGGCCATACTTCAAGACCCTTCTTCCAGCCTGCCATGAGAACGGTCAGGTAGAGCGGAACCAGACAGCTCAAAAACGGCAGCGTACGGCCGACGAGCTGGCTCAGGGCCATTTCGTTTACTCCGGAAACGGCTGCACCGACGACGATCGGGATACCGATTGCACCGTACGCGACCGGCGCGGTGTTCGCCAGCAGGCAGATGCCCGCTGCATACAGCGGATTGAAGCCGAGACCGACGAGCATTGCGCAGGTCATGGCGACCGGGGTGCCGAATCCGGCTGCGCCTTCGATGAATGCACCAAAGGAAAACGCAATCAGGAGTGCCTGCATGCGGCGGTCGTCAGAGATCGAAGCCAGTGAGTTCTTGATGACTTCGAATTGGCCGGTTGCGACGGACATGTTGTAAATGAACAGGGCCGTAATGACGATCCAGCAGACAGGGAAGAGCCCGAACATGGCTCCCTGAACGGTTGCCCAGAAGGCATATGATGCGGGCATGCCATAGACAAGAATGGCAATACCGCAGGCGAGTCCGGTTGCGATGGTTGCGGCGATGTGTCCCTTCATCTTGATGATCGCAAGCGCGACGCCAAGAAAGATGATCGGGATGGATGCGACAAGCGCCGAAAGGCCGATTGAGCCCAACGGATCAATATTCATCGTCCAAGTCATTGGTTTTGTTTCCCTCCCATAAAATTTACCATCATCATTCACTAAAGAAAGCCTGAAAAACCTCTTGCATCATGCATCCGTGTTTTTCCCTCGCATCACCTCCCCTGCATAAAAAAGAGAGCATCCCGACTCCGGAAGCTCTCCTGCTATGAACCAATACTGCCTGCGCTGAAAAAGCCATACTGTCCGGCCGTAGCCTCGCCGCGCACCACACGGTGTCCGGTGCGGGTGCCCTTGTGAGCCGGAACAAAAGAGACGGGGCAGGAATGCATCTGACAGCGCGTGCGATGCATACGCGAAACCAGACGACCGCACTGACGGACAAATGCCTTTGCGCCAGAAAATATGATGTTTCTCAGGGCATACAGAAACCCTGCAATAAAGTGAAGAACAGGTATGAACCAGTGTGCCACCATAGTGCTCGTTCAAACTCCCTGCCGAAAAAAACTACGCGCTCCCGAAGAGTGCGTACTGCGCACAACCGTTACAGCGTGATCAGTTCGTTGCCCTTGCCGACTGAAACAAAGAGAACGTCGTATTCCGCCGGCCGAACCACATTCCGGGTTCGGCCCGTGTTGCGTCCAAAATTTTTCCGCCGTATCTTTCCCTTTTCGAGGTAGGCGACATCGACATCGACTCCCTCTTCCTTCAGGCTGAAATACGGAACGAGAAACTCCGGATTGTCGATTCCTTCCCCGCTCACTATCAGTGCTTTCATATCTCCCCCACTTACCCCGCATTCGAGAAATCTCTTTCTTTCTATTAAACCCTCCTGCGTCCTCGCAAAAGTATCGGCTTTGGTCTGATTTTTTTGTCGGTTTTTGTCCTACAAAATAAATCTTTTTTAATAGGCGTATTAAAAAAGATTTATTCTCAATCGCCTGCCCGGCGTCGCGCCCTTGACAGTGAACGATCGTTCACCATACAATAATAAAAAATTCAGCTGCCTTCAGGGAGAACTCCCGGAAAAGGACCACATGAGCAGAGAACTCTCACCGGAAATGCTTCAGAAACGGGCTGATACCATCACGTCCTTCTCCCGCACTGCCGGCAGGATGCCGACATTTTCGGAGATCGGAGCATTGCTCGGTCTCCGCTCGAAAAACGCCGTCGCAAAACTGGTCAGGCGACTTGAAGCCCACGGCATGCTCCGGCGGGATGCGCACGGCAGGCTCGTTCTGGACAGGCCGGCACGATCGCTTCGACTGCTCGGTTCGGTTGAGGCAGGATTCCCAAGCCCGGCAGAAGAAGAGCTTGCCGACACGCTCTCGCTCGACGACCTGCTGATCAAAAATCCCCAGGCATCCTTTTTGTTGAAGGTCTCCGGAGATTCAATGTCCGGTGCGGGCATTCTTCCCGGAGATCTGGTTATCGTCGACAGGGCGCAAAACGCCAAGAACGGGGATATCGTTATCGCTGAAATCGACGGGGCATGGACCATGAAATACCTGAAAAAAGAAGGCGACTCCGTCCTGCTGGTAGCAGCCAATGCGAGATACCGCCCCATTCAGCCGCGCCAGGAACTGAAGATCGCCGGGGTCATAACCGGGGTCGTGAGAAAATACCAGTAAAAACAGGTTAAAAATAAAAGTTCAAAGGGCAAAATCAGTGAAGGGAACCATCTCTCAATATGCGGACAAACACACCATTTCTTCATGTAGTCGAAATGAAAGCCCTATGCCTTCTCAGGTTTTGCACGAGATTCTTTTCACTCGGGATACGATTGTTATTCCTTATTTTTGCATTTTGAACTTTTCCCTTTGAACCCCCATGATTTCTTTTCCGCGCGCCATCCTGCATCTCGACGCTGACGCATTCTTCGCCTCCTGTGAGCAGGCGGTCAATCCAGCGCTCCGCGGCAGGCCGGTCATCACCGGCAAGGAGCGCGGCATTGTCTCTGCAGCCAGCTATGAGGCAAAGGCCCGCGGGGTGACCCGGGGCATGCGGCTCTTTGAGGTCCGGAAAATCTGTCCGGACGCCGTCATTCTGCCGTCCGACTATGAAACCTACAGCATCTTCTCCCTGCGCATGTTTGAGATTCTGCGGCGCTTTACGCCGGATGTGGAAGAATATTCCATTGATGAGGCATTTGCCGATCTTACCGGTTTACGCCGGTTTCATCGTGCCTCCTATGAGTCCATCGCTGATTCCATACGGAAAACCATGGCTGCAGAACTCGGATTTACCGTTTCCGTGGGGGTCAGCCTCACGAAAGTTCTCGCCAAGATCGGCTCCAAACACCGGAAGCCGAACGGATTGACGATAATCGGCAGCCGAGATATTGAAGAACATCTGTCACAGTTGCCTGTCGGAAAGATCTGGGGGATCGGGCCGAACACGGCTGCCTATCTCGCCAAATTCGGCATCAGAACCGCGCTCGATTTTGCCCGCCGGCCGGAATCATTTGCCGACAAGGCGCTCTCAAAACCATACCGGGAGATATGGCATGAATTGAACGGAAGGAGCGTATTGCCGGTCATCACGGAACCAAAGCAAAGCTATCAATCGATCAGCAAGGCAAAAACCTTCACCCCTCCGTCAACCGACCGGGAATTCGTTTTCGCCCAGCTCGCCAAAAATCTCGAAAATGCCTGCATCAAGGCCCGTCGCCATAATCTGGCCGCACAGCGGCTCTCTCTTTTCCTCCGTCAGCAGGACTTCCGCGACAACGGCTGTGAAATAAAGCTCGACAGGCCAACTTCCTATCCCGCAGAGCTGTTCAACGCACTGCATGAAGGGTTTTCCCGTCTGTATCGGCCGGGCACCCCCTACCGTCAGACCACCGTGGTTCTTGCCGATCTCGTTGCCGAGAGCGCCTGCCAGTATACGCTCTTCGATGACCCGGTGCGCATAGAAAAAATGGCTCGCCTCTACAAGGCTGTAGACAGCCTTTCTGCCCGGTTCGGCAAACACACGGTGCAACACTGTGCCAGTCTGCCGACCAGGCAGCATACCCAACATGCAGGAGATCGCGGAGACCTGTCCCATCGGAGAAAAGATCTGATCCGGGGAGAAACCGCCCGACGATGTCTCGGGATACCGATCGGGAAGATACAAATTTAAAAATCAGCCCAAAAATGTCATTGGACTTGACCCAATAACGCTCCGAGCCCGGCAGGACTGGCAACAAAGCGGATTAATTCGGCGAAGCGGCACATTCAGGATGTATGTGCGAAGCGAATACCTCGGAGGACGGTTGGATGCCGTCCGAGAAGCGGGGCCCCCGAAAATATCGGAGACTTTTCGGGGTGGTAGTTGAGCGGCGTTGTCTGTCCTGCCAGGCTAATGACAATTCTGAGATAAAAACACTGCTGTCCTGAACACCAACGCCTTGTTTCGCTTTGCATCATGGAATCGACAAGCCAAAGATCCTCTGGACAATATGTCCGTGCCAATGGCACTCTGCGCATATATAAGCAACTGCTGCCATGTCGTAAAACTCCACATAGCGGCCCCTGCAATGCTCCTGCACGGTTCGTTCAAACTGATGTCGCGGCAACGGTTTCAGAAGTTTTCCCAATATGGCATAACACACATGCATAGCCTGCTCCTCCTTGTCAGATTTGGGGTTGATCGCCCTTTCTAATCTAACCTCTGAGGCTTCAGGCTACGCGCTTCTTTTCTTTATCGGACGTTCCTGAAAGCAGTTGGACGGCAGTGCGAGGGAATGGCGCTTTAATGCTGAGAAAATCGCATAGGAAGCTTCTCCAGCGCATTTTGCTCTCCCAAGCCTTTCTGCTGTTTCCATTGGTCACCCCAAGCTCATAATGACAGAACATGAAGCAACACCCTACCATAAGTATTGCTGAAAAAAAGCGAAGAGCCTGATTACTTCCGACAGCGTCAGCAAGCATGCCGATTGCCAAACTGCCGAACGGGGCAAGCCCGGTTACGGCACATACGCTAAGACTGACCATCCGCCCCCGCATCGACTCCGGAACCCCACACAGAATATGACGGTTGCTCATGGCAAGAAATATCGTCACTGCACCTCCAGCGCTCCCGGCAAGAACCAGCGAAAAAAAATAGGCGCTGCTGCAGGACAGTCCGAATATACACAAAGAAAAGACCACCCCGACCGAAGGAAGAAAACGGATATTCTGCAAATCGCTTGCCTTCCAAGCTGCCATCAGTGCAGCAATGAAAGCCCCGATACCGGATGCAGCAGTAAGGATGCTCAGCCCGAAAGGTCCGCTCTGCAAACATTCTGCTGCAATAACCGGCATCAGAGTAAAACAGGATATCCCCAAAAAACTGAACAATGCGACACCACATACTATTTCAGAACAAAAACGCTCACGCTTGAGAAAACTGAGAACTTCGACTGCAGTAGCTGGCAATTCATAGTGCGGCAACACTGTTGACGCATGAACCTGACGAAGCAAGAAAACAAGAGTCGGCAGAAAGCTCACTGCATTCAAATAAAAACAGCTTGCACTGCCGAAACGTGTCATGCAAAAACCCGCCAATAAAGGCCCCAATATCCGTGAACTATTGAGCATTGCCGAATGACATGCAAGAGCGCGTGTTAATTGCTCGGAACCCGCGAGACACGCAAGAAAACTCTGCCGTGCAGGCGCATCAATTGCGTTAATCACCCCAAATAAAAACGCGCTGGCAGCAATATGCCATATTTCGACCATGCCGCTCTCCACAATGAAACCAAGCAGAAAAGAGGAAAACGCAAGACCGGATTGGGTAAAAAGAAGGATTTTGCGGTGAGAATACCGATCTGAGAGAGTCCCTCCCCAAAAAGAACCAAGCAAGACCGGCAATGCGGATAATGCAGCGACAATGCCAAGCCAAAGCGGGGATGATGTCAGTGAGTAAATAAGCCAGCCCTGAGTCACTGCGTGCATCCAGGTTCCGCTCATTGACACCAGCTGCACACAACAGAAGCTGCCATATCCCATCCGCCGACAACAGTCTTCGCGCATATTACCAACCTTTTTTCTGAACAAGTGACGGCCGACAGCCATACCTGCCGGCATGCACGACCGTCACCGATTCCCAGCCCTAGAATTTATACGTCAGCTGCGTCCTGATAAATAGGGAGTTTTTGGCATTCTGCACATAAAAATCGCCCGGCATGAAATATTCAGCTTGAATAAAGCCATCAAGCTTCTTGCTGAACTCATGATTCAGCTGCCCCGTCACAAGATTGCCGCGTTCTTTTGAATTATTCGAGAACAGCCAAGTCGGGAGCCCCTGAGAAAGCTGGTTTGCGCGCATATGCCAGTATTGAAGGAAGAGATTCGTCTGCTCGCTGAAGGTAAAACGGGAACGAACCATAATATTGCTCATGTTTGTCCAATATCCTACTCCGCCGTTTTTCGCCTGCTCATAAGCGAGTGGCCAAGCAATTACCTCTGCATTGAAAAAAGGCGCTCTCTGAAATAGCGGATTCCACGCTGTCATCTTTGCAGTTGTAGAGGTCGGGTTTTTATCACCTGAAAGATACACATAGCCCAGTTCAATTTCAGGCTTCAGCGCCACTTCAGCAAACCTATGCGATACAATGACAAAGCCTCCGTTCCCTTCACGTTTCCTGCCGGTTGCATACTCTCCAAACTGATGGGCAAATTCCCCACGCAGCTTAGAGTTTCCTAGTGTCAGAACTGCTCGCATTCCGATAGTATGCAGGTCCAGCTCCGGTGTTGTCTGACCGATGATTTGATCTTCATGTTTATACATGTAATACGGTTCAAGATCAACCTGCTCAAATGGCTTAAATCGGCCGTATGCTACTGCGCCCTGCTCATTGGAGGGGTTCAACTGCCTGCTGACACGAGCATGAACCAGTGTCAGCACGTGATCGTATGCCGGATTGTTGATATAAAGAAGATCAAGGCTGTTTTTTTCGTCAAAATGAATACGTGCCCGGGCTGCGTTGTGATAGTTGGTTCTGGCGCCATCATTCGGCGTGCCGTCAAAAATCAGGAACCGATCACCGTACGTTTCTTTACCGAGAAAATCCTGGCGACCGATTTTGAAATCAACTGGTAGCCCAAATGCCTTGCGCCACTCGATATAGAGATTATCAAATGCAATATCATCGTCCATAAACCGTTCAAAATCAGGTGCATATTTATAGGGACCAACCGAGTACTGCGGCTCGTACACCATACGGCCATAAAGCGTTACATTCTTGTCAAATTCAACTTTTGCCCACGGGAACAATGCAAGACGAAAAAATGAACGGTCATAGTTTGTATTCGTTGTCTGTCTCGTGCCAAGCGAAAACATGTTGTCCCACAACTCATGCCGAGCCCGCACATTCATTCCGTAATCAAACGTTGTTTCCGCAGGAGCGCTCTCAACAAACATGACAAGCGCAATCAGCAAGGCGACTCCATGTAGCAAAAGCTCCTTCCTTTTCATTCCATTCCCCTTTTGTTCATATTGTGTCCACACAATGTTCATGCGGGCATCCGTCCAAGATACGGATGCCCGCACAAGCTATTTCTTCATATATTGAATGGCATTCTCTGCCGCGATACGACCTGAATTCAATGCAAATGCAGCAGTTCCGCCGCCGAGCAGCAAGTCATAGCTGTCGCCATACATTCCGCCAGCATCAGTACCAACCACATACAGTCCGGGAATCGGATCCCCTTTCTGCGTGACCGCCTCGGTTTTTTCATTGATCTTTACGCCGCCGAGCGTTCCAAGATGGCGCGGATTAAGCTTTGTTGCATAAAACGGCGGAGTAGCTACAGGGCGGAGGTACTCACGTTTCTTAAAAAACATGGTGTCTTCACGCATTGAAACCATCTGGTTGTACTCGTCAACAGACGCCTTCAATACCGAGGGATTCATGCCAAGCTGTTGCGCAAGATCTTCAATCGTATTTGCCTTGAAGACATTGCCGTTTTTCTTCGCGAGTTCCTTATTGAACGTTTCATCCAGTTTCGTCAGCTTGGTGCCTTGTAAAATCCACTCCCCAAGCTGCAACTGGATTCCCTTTTCGACCATAAATCGCCGCGTGGCGTCATCATAGATTGAGTACATGGTGCCGCCAATCTTCTCGAGCGCATTGCCTGAGTATGGCCAAAGCACTACCGTTGACTCATCCGTAAAGCGCACCCCTCGAGGATCGACCCAAAAATACGGCTGTACCGCCGCCCCAATCATATGATCAGCAGGACCAAATCCTCTCAGGCCCGGACGGTATGCCTGCATGACGCGGACACCCTCTTCCCCTGCACCTGCAGACCAAGCCATTTTAATACCATCCCCATCTTTCCCGATCTGGCCGACCGGAATCACGTCGGGATATGGTGCATACTTCTGCATCATTTCCTTATTGTTGGCAAAGCCTCCTGTTGCCACAATTACTGCTTTTGCATTGATGCGGATAGTCTCGCCTGATTTGTCCTTCGCAACAACACCCACTACTTTTCCTTTTTCCTTGATAAGGTCGACCCCGGGCGTCTGCAAAAGAATCTGCCCCCCATTGGCAAGAATGTACTTATTGAAAACATTAATCATGCGGGAGCAGTGAAAATCGGTTTTGTCCTTATGTGGATAATCAGGTCCCGGTGCGATCACATGCCAGGTCAACGCCCCCCCGGGACCTCCGGGACCGATATACTCAAACTGCACGCCAAGATCGTTCAGCCAGTCGAGCGTTTCCGGAGATTTGTCGACAATTGCCCTGACCAGACGCGCATTTGCAAGCCAATGGCTATAGTCCATAATCGTCTTGAAGGCAAATTCTTTTGTAACAATAATTCCCTGACGTTTCTGCATTTTGCTTTCAGCGGCAAATATACCTTCGCAGAAGTTACCGGTACCGCCAACTTTAGCTTGCTTCTCAAGTACAATTACTTTTGCTCCTCCCTGAATTGCTTGGACGGCTGCTGCAAGTCCAGATGTCCCTCCCCCGACAATGGCGATATCGGTATTCATGGTCTTGTCCGCATATGCAGAACCCGCAAAAATACAGATCGCCAGCATCAGTACAATAATGCTCCCAATACTTTTTTTACTCATCTTCCCTCTCCTTTCATGCGTATATGGCGCGTCGCCTGATAAAGTGTTTCATTTGTTTTTGAACTCAAACTGGTTATGGCACTCAAGGCATGAAATCTCAGACGCCCTGTGCTCCTTATGACACTTTGTGCAGTCCATCGGTCCCAGATGAGAGTCGTGAGGGTTCGCGTGCAGTGCCCGGGTCAAGGCAGCAACTTTCTGATAATCGCCATGACAGGTTATGCACGCCTTTTCAGATGCTGCCTTTGCGGGGCTGCTCGCCTGATGGCAATCAGCGCATACAAGCCCTCGACCACTGTGCTTGCTCTCCAACGCAAAAGCATGGCCGATAAACAGGGCGCCGAAAACCAGCAGTAGTGCAAGAAAAGAAAGTCTGTATACGTTCATTTTTCCCTCCCAAAGTGACTTCTCTTTGCAATTGCATTTTGGATGCCACACATCTATCATAGATAACATGCTGATTAATAAGCATTTTCGCTCGACCAACTTACCCACCCATATTGCCAATTTGACTATTATTGGCCATTTTGGCATTTTATCCATATGAAGGCAGCCGACCTTGATCTTCGAGAACTGCTCGCTTTTGATCCGCAAGGAGGAATTATTTCCTTCATGGGCGAGCGCGCCCTTATCTTTGATGCTGTAGCTCTTGGCCTATTGCGAAAAGAGCTCATTGAAACGCTGGGGCTCGTGGCTGCACGCGCCATTCTCACCCGCTTCGGCTACGCACACGGATGGAGAACTGCAAAAACATTACAACAGGAGTGGCCCGACCTCTGGGAAGAAGGGAAAGCAGGGCCAAAAATACATACACTGCACGGCCTTGTCAATGTTACCCAAAACATTAGAACCGACGGACTGGGCCACCTTCCGCTTGTTGATGCAACTTGGCAGGATTCCTATGAAGCGGAGCAACACCTCCTGCACGTCGGGCTTTCTGACGAGCCTGTATGCTGGACGCTCGTCGGGTTCGCAAGCGGCTATGTCTCATTCAAGGAAAATCAGGACGTCTACTTCATTGAAGACCGCTGCCGTGGCAAAGGGGATAGTTGTTGTCATATCAGCGGACGATTCCGGCATAAATGGGGCAAAGAGATCGAGCCACACCTGCAGTTTTATCGGAGAGAAACAATCGATGCGACTCTAAACGATCTTACAGCCAAACTCAGATCAACCGAAAACAAACTCCACGCTCGCAAGAAGGAACTGAGCATTGTCTTGGGAGAAGACCTTCACGTGTATGGAATGATCGTAGCGAGTGACCAGATGCAGAAAGTACTCAATCTTGCCGAACGAGTTGCTCTCACTGATTCCTCCGTTGTCGTCACCGGAGAAAGCGGGGTGGGAAAGGAGCGAATCGCGCGCCTTATTCATGACAAGTCGGCTCGCGCAAATAAAGCTTTTGTGTCCATCAACTGCGGGGCAATCCCGGAAACTTTATTGGAGCGAGAACTTTTCGGACATGTCCGAGGGGCATTTACCGGAGCAGAAAAGGATGCTCTCGGACTTTTTGAAGCAGCGACCGGCGGAACGCTCTTTTTGGATGAAATCGGGGAAATCCCCTTAAGCATGCAAGTGAAACTTCTTCGCGTATTACAGGAACGAGAGATTCGTCGAATTGGAGAAAATCGACCGCGCCGAATCGATGTCAGAATCATTGCGGCAACAAACCGTACGCTCCAGGAAGAGGTCACCGCGGGTCGTTTTCGCAAGGATCTTTACTACCGTTTGAGAGTAATTGAAATTACCGTCCCGCCGCTCAGAGAACGCCGCGAAGATATTCTCCCCCTTGCACGTTTTTTTCTGAACAAAATGAACGGAAAAATGAAATGCAAAGCGGTCGGCTTCAGCCCCAAAGCGGTAAGACAACTCCTCCAGCATGATTGGCCTGGAAACGTGCGAGAGCTTCAGAACACAATCGAGTATGCACTTGCGCTCTCATCAGGCTGTCAGATCGACGTGGACGATCTGCCCCAGGAACTGCATGCAACGTCCGTTCCTTTGCCATCCTCTGCTTCACTCATCCGGCCTCTTGCAGAGATTGAACGAGAGTATATCTTGGCGGCTCTCCGTGCAACAAACGGAAACAAGGTTCGGGCGGCAGCAGAATTGAATATCGGACTCCGAACCCTTTATCGCAAACTTCAGGAGTACGACTCATCACAGCCAAATCAGCAGAGACAATAAAAAGGGTGTTCTCGAACTCTCCTCTGCAGTTAGATAATAAAGAGGGCCCGATTTTTTAGGCAATCTCGCGCTTTTCCTCTATCTGGGCGCGGCAGTAATCCCGGAAATTGTTGACTCCGATGAAGAACTCCCGCATCATCAACAGCCAATAGTACCGGCCGTGTTTGGTCAGCTGCAGCTCGTCGCCCTGCCTGGTCAGCCCGCGGATGAGCCGGAAAAAAAGGATTTCGGGCCAGAGCTCGTAGGACATATCCACGCCATGTTTTTCATTGACCGAGGAGAGGTTCAGGCGAAGGCCGAAGAGCTTCATCAAAAAGTCATAGCAGAGACGGTCGCGAAGCGAAAAGTCGCGTTTTGCGGCAATCGGCAGAACCCCGGCATTGACCTTCTGCGTATAGGCTTCGATGTCGAACGTGTTCGCGTAGGCGCTGCCGCCGATATGGCCGATCGCGCCGCTGCCGAGACCGGCATACTCTTCATAATGCACGGCGTATTCATCGATCATTTTGTCATTGCGCGAGAAGCACCATGCCGTGGTTGCCGTGTAATGCGATGCAAGGGTGTCGGTCACCTTCGTATAAAACTCCCGCCCCCGCGCATAGTTGACCTTGCCCAGTTCCTGCTGCATCTTTTCCTGCGTCTGCGACGACGACATCAGCGGATAATAGGTCACCTGATCGACCCCCAACCCGATAATGGTAGCAAGGTCTTTCTCAAGCATCCGGAGGGTCTGCATCGGGAAGTTGAACATCAGATCCACATTGAGCGTGTCGAATATTCCCTGCGCATAGTGCAGCCGTTGTGCAATATCGCGCCCGCTGCCATATTTATGGTAGCGGTTGAGCGCCTTCAGCAGTTCGTCATCAAAGGTCTGCACGCCGACAGAGAGCCGGTTCACGCCCATTTCTTTCAATGCCGCAAGGTTATCCGGCGTGAGGTGGTTGGGGTTGGTTTCAATCGAGATCTCAGCAATGGCGAAATGCGTCCGGATGAGCGCGATGGTTGCAGCGAGTTCATCCATGAGGATCGTCGGCGTTCCGCCGCCGACGTACAATGCCGCGAAATCGTACCCGAGCGCTTTATACATCAGGACTTCTTTCCGCAACGCCTCGAAATACGGACGCGCCAGCTCCTCCTGAAACTTCACGCGGTTGAACGAGCAATACGGACAGAGCTCTTCGCAGAAAGGCACATGCATGTACAGGAGGGTCGGAACCGTTCCGGTTCTGCGGGGAACGGACAGCGACGACGTCGGGGAAAACCGGAGACAGCGTGCATTTTTCCAGCGGGCGACAGAGGTAATGATCTTCTCTGCGACCCGAAGTGCAGGCTCTCGCAACAATGCTGGATACATGAGTTTATACGTCCTCAGCCGTCAGTATCTTGAAAAAACACGTATCGTTATTAAAACTGTTTTCAGCCGATAAATGCTATCGGCATTTGTCCTACAAGAACAATCTTTTTACGATACCTGAGCGTGCAAAAAAACGCAAAACACTTTTTTCGTGCCTACTTCACAGACTGACAGACAGCATCCCCGTTGCGTAAACTCCGGAGCGGCCTGGCAGGCAGAAAAGGAAACCGCCGAAAAACTTTCCTTTACATGGAGAATCGGCAAGAGGTAGTATTAGTGCTGGCGTTATCCGGCATGAGGGAGCCGGAACATCTGTTGCCTCCCGCACGAGAACCATCTAAAATATAAAGGTAGTACGAGTGACTTTCGACTTTGCTATGACAGAATTCAAGGGACGTGTTGCAATTATCGGCGCAGGTCAGGATGGCAGCGATCTTTTGCAGCTTCTCCTGCATGAGCGCGACGTCAATCTTGTCTGTATTGTCGCGAGCGACCCGCAGGCTCCCGGCGTTCTGTCTGCAAAAAAATACGCCATTCCGGTCTGCAGCGAGCTGGAGCATCTCGTTGCGCAAAAACCGGATGTTATCTTCCTCACCTGCTCCGTTGACGGCATTTCCCCGGCGCTGATTCGCGAGAGAACGCCCGAAGCCGAGCTTATCGAACCATCGAGCGTCCGGCTCTTCCTCAGCATGATGAAAAAGCATTATGTGCAGCATGCCGAGCTTGAAGAGACCGCAGAAGATGCCAAGACCTATCTCGAAAATGTTCTTGATAATGTCGCGGACAGCATTATCACGACCGACAACAAAGGACTGATCGTCGAGTTCAATCCCGGCGCCTCCCGCATATTCGGATATTCGCGGGAGGAGATGGTCGGCAGGCATATCGAAACCCTCTGGATCAATCCGGAACAGCGCCGCGCGATACTCGGCCATATGGAGCGTGACGGATTCATCTCCAACTACGAAACGAAACTCCAGACGAAGGACGGCCGGATTCTGGACACGATTGTCACGCTTTCCTATATCACCAATGATGCCGGCGAGCGGCTCGGTACGGTGGGCATTACGAAAGACATCACCGAAAAAAAACGTCTCCAGCGCGAGGTGGAGGAAAGAAACCGCGAACTCCGTGAGTTGAATGAACATCTGGAAGAAAAAGTCATGGAACGCACGCGCGAGCTGCGCAAAGCCAATAGTGAACTGGAACGTTCCAACGCGATCAAGAGCCGGTTCATCGCCACCATGAGCCACGAACTCCGCACCCCGCTGAATTCGATTCTCGGCTTCTCCGAACTCCTCGGCGAGGATCGGGCCGGCACACTGACTGACAAACAGAAGCGTTATGTCTCCAACATTTACCATTCCGGGAGCCATCTGCTCCAGCTGATCAATAACATTCTTGATCTCGCAAAAATCGAATCCGGCAAGATGGAACTGCACCCAGAGCATTTCTTTGTCCCGCAGGCGATTGATGAAGTAACAAGCGTCATCCGGCCGCTTTTTGACAAAAAGCATCTCGCGTTCGGCATTTCGATCGACCCCGAGGTTGCCCATATCACCGCCGACCGGATCAAGTTCAAGCAGGTGCTGTACAATCTGCTCTCCAATGCCGTCAAGTTTACGCCGGAACGGGGGGAGGTTGTCCTGCACGCCGGAATGGTTGCAGACCCGGTTTCTGCAGCTGATTCCGCCCCCGTCGCCGATCACCTTCAGATCAGCATAACGGATTCCGGAATCGGCATCAGGCCCGAGGATCAGGAGCGCATCTTTTCGGAGTTTGAGCAGGTCGACAGCAGTTATGCGCGCAGGTTCGAAGGCACCGGTCTCGGCCTCGCCCTCACCCGGCGGCTGGTCGAACTCCATGGTGGACAGATTTTTGTTGAAAGCCGGGAAAACAAGGGAAGTACATTCACCTTTATTCTGCCACCGGCAGAAGAAGCGGTTGCGCCGGTTCCGTTCTGCGACGCCGATTTCGGCGAACCGACAGAACAGTTTCCCGAACGGAGCGGCTCAGCCCCTTTGATCACGGTCGTTGAGGACGACCGTGCAACCCGGGAGCTGCTTACAGTGTATCTGGCAGAGAGCGGTTATCAGGTCTCGACGGTCGGAACCGGCGATGAGGCGCTTGCCCGAATCCGTGAAACGCGGCCGTTTGCCGTCATTCTCGATGTAATGCTGCCCGGCAAGGACGGCTGGCAGATCCTCCAGGAGATGAAATCCGATCCTGAACTCAAGGACATTCCGGTCATCATGGCATCGATGGTCGACAACCAGGAGCTCGGCTTCGCTCTCGGGGCAACGGACTACCTGATGAAACCGATCAACCGCACCTGCCTCATCAGGAAGCTCGATCAGCTGACCACCGCAAACAAACGCCACCGCAAACCCGCCACCATACTCTGCATTGACGATCACCCGGATGTCCTCGAGCTGCTCAGCGGCATTCTTGAGCCTGCCGGGTATTCAGTTCTGCTGGCGGATTCCGGCAAGGCCGGTATCGAGAAGGCAATCATCTATCGGCCGGACCTCATTATTCTTGACCTGATGATGCCCGATCTCGACGGATTTGAGGTCGCGCAGGCGCTCAAGAGCAATACCGCTACGGCCGACATCCCGATCTGCATTCTGACCGCAAAAGAGGTCACCGTGGAAGAGCGGATCGAGCTGGCCGGCAAAATCGAAAGTGTCATGCAGAAGAGTTTCTTTTCCAAAGAAGATCTGCTGATGCACCTCCGCGACCTCGAAGTTCTCTACCCTGCCCGTGCAGGGCTGATCGACAAGGTGAGCGGTCTTTTCGACCGCTGCTATTTCCATATCCGGCTGGCGCAGGAAGTCAATCGCGCCGTCCGCTACAAGAAGACGTTTGCCGTTGTCATGATCGATATCGACCGGTTTACTGGATATCATGGGCAGTTCGGCATGAAGCACGGCAACGTCTGTGTGAAAAGGATAGCGGACTTCCTCAGAAAATCGCTCCGCGGCTCCGACACGATTGTCCGTTTCGGACTCGACGAATTTGCGGTCATCCTCACGGATACGACCAAAGATGCCGCAACCAGGGTGGCCCGGCGGTTCCTGTCGTTCATTGAAAGCTACCCGTTTTACGGCATCGAAACCCTGCCGTCAGGAAAGATGTCCGCAACGATCGCGGTGGTAACCTATCCGCAGGATGCACAATCTCCTGAAGAACTCCTTGCCGCTGCTCATCACCTCCTGCGCACCGGCAAGGATGGCGGAGGAGGAAGGGTCATATCCAATGGCTAAAGAAGACATCAATATCCTTGTTGTTGAAGATAATCCCGTTAACCTTGAACTGTTTCTCGATATCCTGTCGGAAACCGACTATGGGTATCTTTCGGCCACCGATGGCCCGTCTGCGCTCGCGATAGCCAAAGAAGTGAGACCCGATATTGTCCTGCTCGACATTCAGCTTCCTGAAATGGACGGCGTTGAAATCCTCGGCAGGCTCCGCGAAATGGATGAAACAAAAAATGCAAAAGTAATCGCCCTCACCGCATATGCGATGAAAGGCGACCGGGAAACCTTCCTCGCAAAAGGGTTTGACGACTACGTTTCCAAGCCCATCAGGATAAAGGAACTGCTGTCGGTCATCGAACACCAGCTCGCATCGCGCACCTGATTTCTCTCCAAAAGATTACAGCGTTGCCGCTTTTTCAAGGATACCGGCAGCGAGATCCTCAAACACAAGATAATGCGCAGGCAATGTTGCATACCAGTAGAGGCGCCCGAGAAGGCCGTTCGGGTAGAAATATGCCGTCACGGTGAGCGTATCGTGCTCCACCAGAAACTCCAGCCATGCGCAACAGGGACGCTTCATCTGCGACTGCAGCAGCAACCGCCTGCCGGGTTTCAGATCGACCACCTTCCACCAGTCCAGGCTGTCGCCCACCCGCAGCTCGGTTCCATGACGCCGTCCCCGGTTCAGTCCATAACCGCCGATCAGCTTGTCGATCAGACCACGGATCTCCCAAAGAATACTGTACCGGAACCATCCTCGCTCCCCGCCGATCATCAGCACTGACTGAAACACTTTGTCGGCACGATCCGGAGGAAAGGTCTTCACCTTGCGGAATTTATAGATTGCGTCATTGAGGCTGCTTTCCTGATAATTGATGTCGCAGACAGCGCCCTCGGTACTGTCGCACCAGCGGCTGATCACCTGATCGCGAACAATCTCGTCGATCGCCCGGCGAACAGCCTCCTTGAGCGGCATGGGACGGATATCGGGGAAGTAGCGGGCTGCATGATCATTCTGCATCACCGTCTCCGACTTCAGCCCCTCGATAAGCTCCGAAGCTATCGCATACGGCACGGGGGTCACCAGCACAAGCCAGTATGACGACAGGCGCGGTGTCAGCACCGGCACCGGAACAAGATACCGCTTCAGCCCCATGACTTCGGCTGTCTGAAGCATCATCTCGCCGAAGCTCAGCACCTCGGCGCCGACATCAACGACCAGGTCGCCCTGTACTGCAAGGTCTTTTGCCCGGGTCAGGTACGCAATGACATCATCGACGGCGATCGGCTGTGTTTTGGTCCGTACCCATTTGGGAGTGGTCATGACCGGCAGTTTCTGCACCAGGTGACGGATAATCTCAAAGCTGGCACTCCCCGATCCGATCACCACCCCGGCACGAAACCAGATGGTCTGGATATCGGCAGGTCGGGCACTCAGCAGTTCACCGACCTCGATACGGCTGAGCAGGTGCGGACTGGCGGTCTCCTTGACTCCCAATCCGCCGAAATAGATGATCCGTTTCACCCCGGCATCAATGCACGCATCGCGGAAATTGAGGGCGCTGGTACGATCGCGCTCCCGGAAATCCCTTGACGCCATGGAGTGCATAAGATAGTAAGCAACGTCAATTCCCTCCACTGCTTTCCGGAGCGACGGGACATCAAATACATCGCCCTCTGCGACCTCTACCTGCGAGATGACCGACGGACTCAGTTTCCGCGCATTGCGGACAAAAAGGCGAAGCGACACGCCGGGCTCATTCAGCAAAGCCCGCTTCAGCCGCCGTCCGATAAAACCGGTTGCACCGGTGATTAGAACGTTCATGATCATATTTTAGCAGTTTACATTCACCATGGCGTGTTCTTTATCCGAGAATTGTCATTAGGTCGGCCGGACAGGCAACGCCGCTCATTCTCGGACGGCGTCCAGCCGTCCTCCGAGGTATTCGCCTCGCACATACGTCCTGTATGTGCCGCTTCGCCGAATAAATCCGCTCTGTTGCGAGCCCAGCCGGGCTCGGAGCGCCTTCGATCGAATCCAATGACTTTTTTGGGTTGAATTCTGCTCAGGCTTCATCGTGAAACCTGAGCAGAATTCTCAGCAGACAGGTAAGGCAGGCTCCGCTTTTATCGGCCTCCCGGTATCGTCATTTTGAAGTTGCTATGACAATCCAGGCAAAGAACCTTCGATGGCGTGTGAGCATTATGACAAACCGTGCATGCAATTTGGCCATAGTGCGAGTTATGCGGATTTCGGTCCTTGAAATCTATCGGCATGGTCCTCTTCGCAAGATCTTCATAGCTGCCGTGGCAATTACAGCATACTCCATTTTCAACCGTGTCATCCGGCTTGGGCAACTGCTTGCCGTGACACTGGGAGCATCCGATGTTGCCTTTCTGATGAAGCGCTGCAAGGTACGATCCCGATGCCCATGTAGCAAAAGCCTTTCTTACTATCTGCATGTCATCCTTTGAGGGCGCTCCGATAGATATCCTGGTTGCCGGCAAGAAAAAACTCTTGCCGGGAGACCACGCATGACACACGGTACACGCAACATTCCTTGCAGGATCGCCATGCGCCCGATGCAGTCGCACTGAATATCCATCATGCTCTTTTCCGGCTCTATGACACGAGGTGCACGAATCGATAGTCTTTCCTGCCACTTTTGGATGAGAGGATGACAAAACAGCAGAAATATCCGGATGACATTCCATGCAAGATGGTTTGCCTCTCATACCTCCTGCCTCTTTATTCGGGGATGCCCCCAGGACACCAAGAGGACAGGCTACAAGAAAAAGCAGCAGCACACTCAACAATGCCTGTCGTCGCATAAAACCTTCAGTTTCTCTTTTCCTGATACTCTGACGCATACACCGCGTTTCCAGGTTCTTACCCTTGGTTGTTTTCGCGAGCAACATTCTTTCCTGCAATCCGGCCAAATACTACGCAATCAGGAAGCGCATTGCTGCCCAGTCGATTGGAACCGTGAACTCCTCCGGTTACCTCACCCGCTGCGTACAGTCGCTGAATGACATTCCCATTAATATCGATAACCTGAGCGTTGGTATTGATTCTCAAGCCTCCCATAGTATGGTGAACCGATGGCCATTGCGCAACGGCGTAAAAAGGCGGATTTACCAACGGGAGCATCGCTTTCGTAATGGGTTTATTGAATTCCGGGTCTTTCCCTTCAGAAAGATAACGATTGTGTTTATTCACGGTATCAACCAGGTTTGCTTCCGGAATTCCAAGCTTCCGGGCAAGCTCCGCAATGGTGTCGGCCTTTATAAATCTGCCTTTTTTCACGCCGGCTTCCAGTTCCTCTCTTGAACCGCCGAATTTCAGCACCATTTCATCACTGAAAACAGTATATGTTGGCTTCATACTTGCGCCGAGTTTTATTTGGGCGTGGGAAACAACATCACGTCTCTCAAGCTCACTGACAAAACGTTTGCCATGTTTTGTCACATACACAACACCTGTTCCCGGCCCATTAAAGGGATATAACGCAGGGCTATCCAGCACCCCGGTTTCCGGATCTGCATAGGGGTAGAGCTGTATGAAATTAAGTTGCATGGCCTCCGCACCAATCGCCTGCGCATAGCGGATGATCTCTCCCGTAGCGCCTGGATGGTTCGTGCTTTTCATGTCATCCGTGAGAAACGGATAATGTACGGAACGCATTTTCAGATCACGGCTGAATCCCCCGGATGCGAGCACGACGCCCCGAAGCGCACGGATATTCATCGTTTTACGGCCCTTTTTCACTTCCACGCCAAGAACCGGGCTCTGAGGGTCAGCGTCCTTTCGCCAAATCCAGCTGACCTGCGTGCCAAGTTCAATTTTTACCCCACGCTTCTGCCCAATCCGACGGAGTGCCTCGACGTATTCTTTCCCGACTCCCATCTTGGCTGCGTGCGTTCTGTATGCGGAATGTCCACCGGTACGAAACACCGTGGGCCTGATTTCCGCTCCTCCCTCATCAATCATCCAGTTGAGCGCATCGGTCGCATTTTCTGCAAGAATCTTCACGAGAGCTGGATTATTGTAATAATCTCCGCCCTTCAGGGTATCCTGCATATGAAGCTCTGCACTGTCTTCCCCAAGCTTGAGATTTTCGCGATAATGGAATTTGTCATTCCATGAAGCATATACTCCACCGTTGATGATCGAATTTCCGCCGTAGGTAGGCATTTTTTCAAGCACAACAACCTTTGCGCCTGCTCCCGCCGCTTCCGCCGATGCCGCCATTCCCGCAAACCCCGATCCGACCACGATAACATCAACCGTCTGATCCCATTTTTTCGGCAGCATCCGCGTTCCGGCTTCCGAGGACCCAGGTGCTGCAAGATTCAGCGCGACTCCTCCTGCAACAGCAGCGCCGAGCGCGGCAGCGCCCTTGAGCAGTGACCGCCGGCTTACACCTACATCTTCGCTTGTCGTCTCTTTTGCCCTTTCCATGATTCAACCTCCGCATGCACGCTATAATTTGGATCGATTCGCTTGAGGAGTAATACTCGCTAACAAGCGCCCACTGAAATTCTGGACTACCTTCCGTCATCCGGCCATAAAATCCACCCTTTCAAGAGCCAGATCAACCGCTGCGGTTGATATTTGCGCTCATCAGGGGAATTGCAAAAAAGATCCGTTTGCGTTTTTTCTGTTGTTCGGCTGCTCATGCTTTGAATAGTACAAGCGTTCGGTTTGTTCAAGAATGGTATGAAATGGGGTATTATTGGGTATTATTGGGTACCCAGTCGAAGCAGAAAAGATGCTTGATCAACAATAGTAAGCAAAAACAACGCTATGAGAGTAATGGCAGCATGTCACGTCAATAGTTCTCAACCTGCTGCTGGCAGGCTGTGATACGGAGGCATTGTTACGAACGTATCGTTTCCAGAGCTGCTTTTTGACCTGCAATCCGTCCAAAAACAATGCATTCAACAATCGAGTTGCCGCCCAAACGGCTCGCGCCGTGAATTCCACCGGTAATCTCTCCCGCTGCATACAGGCGCCCGACAGGAAGCTGTGATTGAATATGCATCACCTGCGCATCCTCATTAATCAGCAGTCCTCCCATACAATAGTGCACTTTCGAGATGAGACGAATCGAATAGAATGGAGGGGTTGTGATCGGAGCACTGTCGCGCGAGATAGGTTTTCCATACTCTTCATCCACACCCTTTTCGACAAAGGAATTGTACTTTCTGATAGTAAGCTGGAGAGAATCAGCGGGGATGTGATTAGCCTCCGCCAACGCCTCTATGCTGTCATACTTTGCCACAACCCCCCTTTTCAGACACTGATCAAGCGTTGAAGCCTCCCTCACTCCGGACTGATCTACAATGGCTATCGACTCGACTCCGGACATCAGCATTGCATCTACGAGGAGTCTCCGGTCAGCAAGCTCATTGACAAACCGCTTGCCGGTGAAAACATCCACCAATATGCCATAGGGGAATCCCGCAAGCATTGAGAACATTGAGCCTACGCCGAATCCTTCCTCGTCCCGTGAAGACCACGGCCCCAGTTGAATGTGCGAGAGATGCACCGGGGTGCCGCCGATGGTCAGAACCGCCTTCAATGTCTCCGCAGTTGCTCCGGGATGGTTGGTGCTTTGAATATCCTGCGAAAGCATCGGGTTCTGAATCGTCCGGAATGCAACATCACGCGCAAACCCCCCTGAGGCCAGAATAATCGCGCGCCTAGCCCGAATACGTTTTTCCGTACCGCTTTCCGCATTCGGGAATACATATCCTTCACGCACAACAACTCCCTCAACCGCGCCTTGAGGATCGGTAATGAAACGCTCAAGATACGTGGCAAGCCGAATTGGAATGCCCATCTTTCGACAACACGCAAGCATTGGCCTGATAATGCCGGCACCGGATGTTGTTCTGGTATTATAGGTCCGCGGCACGGAATGCCCTCCAAGGTGGCTTAACCGGTCTTTATATTGCACGCCCAGTTCCTCTATCGTCCACAGCAGGGCCTCCACCGAATGCTCAGCCACGATTCGGGCAAGATTGGGATGATTCAGGTGTTGTCCCGCAGCGAGCATATCAGCAACCATTAGGCTGACAGAGTCGTATATGCCCGACTGCTCCTGCAAGGGTGAGCCCGCAGCACTCAGCAAACCTCCACTGATTGCCGAATTACCGCCAGGAACATGCATCTTGTCGATAATGATCGTCGTCGCACCGGCCTTGCTTGCTTCAATGGCAGCAGAAAGCCCGGCAAAGCCTGATCCTATAACGAGAACATCAACTGATTGATCCCACATAACAATCTCCATGCATGCTGTTGTATTTTGATCTGGCTCACAATCGTCCTTCAGAATGAACGATTGTCCAGAAACGTCCTGATATTAACCTTTTTATTTGACAATCCTAATTTTTTCCTGATCTTTTTCCGATGGGTATGAACGGTTTCCACGGAAATATTGAGCACCTCACTGATATCTTTACTGCCGGCTCCGGAACGTATCAAACGACAGATCTCCAGTTCAGTCTTGCTGAGCCTCAAAAATGCAGCTTCAAGCTCTGCATCATGCCCGGATGTCAGGGAAACCAGCTGGTCTTCCAGCAGCGTGATATGTTGCTTTCGGACCGACACGTCTGATTCGCGGGCAAGCCTCCGGATTGCCGGCAACAATGAGTCGCGAATGCGCGATGCAATGCTGTTCTCAAGCTTGCGTCGTTCATCAGAAGATCTCTGCAAGATTGTCTTGAGCGCACTACTGACATCCTCAACCTGTTTCATTTCGCAGCGCAAGTTTTCCGCCATGGCTTCACGTTCGGTATTATCACAGAGCACAATCGCCCAGTATTTTTTTCGATCCAGATCGATACGAGCGATCGTAATAGTTAGCGGAACCGGACCGCCATCGACATAAAGACCGTTCATCGCTCCACTCATCCGCTGCCCCTCAACCAATTGACCAAAATACTCTTCCATCAAGGCAGCACCGGTCGCATCCACAAGGGACCGAATATCAGTACCAATGAGGTTCTGTTCCAGAATCCCGAAAATCTCCCCGGACCGCGGATTGGCCTTGATAATCTCCCTATCCTCATCGATCAGCAGAATGCCCTCCGCAACCGACGAAACAACAGCCTCCAGCAGTTTCTCCGTTTGGGATCCCGCAGGACTCCTTTCCCGCACGTTACGATGATGGGCTTTGCGCTCTCCCACCAATCTGCTGATATCGTTCAAAACAAACAGAACCTGCTGCTGGACCAAAGACGCATCAAACTGAAAACACCGCATCTCCAAAAAAAATTCACCGGATTCCGTATGCAATGTGATCATGTGTTCTTTTCCCGGAGCATACCGTTGAAAAACCATGGGCAACGTATTGACCCCCAGTTGCAGCAGCTCCCAGCAATACCTTCCAACAACCTTTCTTCCGCCAAAAAAAGTCATGGCTTCCGGATTGGCTTCTATCACGACCCCTTCTGCGTTGCATACTATCGCGAGATTGGCCGTTGTCTGAAAAAACCACTCATAGCGCTTTTTGTCAGCAAGAAGACGGCGGTACCGCTCATGCACATCCCGAGCGTTTTCCTGATTCCCGGTTTTCTCCCAGTCCAGAATAATGGCGGATTCAATGATATTTGCCTTTCTCCGAAGATCATGGAGCGCATGGCTTTTCTTGCAATCGAACGATTCCTGCTGCAAGAGAGCGTCTTCAATCGTCTGGACCAGTAATTTCACGATAAAAATGAAATCAGCAATCCCTAATCCGGTCTCTCTCCAGTTTCGCGCATGGCAAATCAGCGACCGGAGGAACGAGTCCGAGTCCCTCATAACAATATCAAACGGATTGATGTCTTTCCCGTTTATGCCATGATGTAAAATGGCAAGAAAACTCTTGAGTGTCAGCAGGCAGTCCTCGCGGCTTATGCATATATGCTTGACCCGCCCAACCTGCCGCATATTTTGCAGCCAGTTCTGGAATAACTGGGCCTCTGAATTCTTCAGCTCTTCAAATACGGAATTTTTCATTTATCATCAGCTCAGACAAACAACCAGTTTCCCGTTAAACCCGGAATTGTCATCAGGCCGGCAGGACAGGCAACGCCGCTCAACTGCCACCCCGAAAAGTCATCGACATTTTCGGGGGCTCCGCTCCCCGGACGGCATCCAGCCCTCCTCCGTAGTATTCGCCTCGCCCATACGCCCTGTATGTGCCGCTTCGCCAAATACATCCGCTTTGTTGCCAGTCCTGCCAGGCTTAGAGCGTCTTGGGGCGAATCCAATGACCATTGTGGGTTAAAACAAATCGATTTCATCGACGTATGTCACCAGAAGCCGCAAGTTGATGTCAATGTGCGGGCTGCTCTGCGTTGATCTCTCCGGGCAAGACAACAGCGTTCCAAATGATTGGGATTACTGTTTGCCACCGTTTTCAAATGCTTCAAGATCTTCTTCCGTCATACCGAAATAGTGCCCCACCTCATGCAGCAGTGTCATGCGAATTTCGCTGATCAGTTCCCGCTCTGTCCGGCAGATGGCCTCGATATTTTTCTGATAGAGATAAATGGCATTCGGAAGAGGGGGCGGAACGGCAAAGAAACTCTCTTCTTCGACAATGGACGCTCCCTTGAAAAGTCCAAGCAACTCATCAGCGGGAACGCCAGTGAGTCTGACATCCTCTTCATCGGGCATGTCCTGCACAATAATGCTGATATTGTGAAACAGCTTGCGGTATTTCCGGGGGATGCCGGCAAGGGCCTTTTCCGCATAGCGTTCGAACTGTTTGCGCGGTACATGCATGGGCATCAGGCGGTCACAACCAGTTCGGTGTCGTCATGGCTGTAGGGAGGGCAACAGACGCAGAGTATCCGCAGATCGTCAGGACCGGTATTGCTGACTGCATGGAGAGTTCCGGGAGGTATGCAGATGGTGTCTCCCGCCTCCACCGGGAAACGCTCCTCGCCGAGCTGCATTATCCCGCGCCCGGCAGTGAAGTGATAGAGTTCCTCGGTCTGCCGGTGCTGATGCAGATGGGTTTCCGATCCGGGAGGAACAATCGCTTCGGCAAGGCTCTGGTTCCGGTTTCCCTGTACCGCAGGATGCATCAGCTCCCGGATGATCGAGCCGTCCTTGGTAATATATGGCGGCACCCCGGAATAGACTGACTTGATAATCATGGTTGACTACCTCCCCGGCAGAATCGAACGATGTTGATTCTGCTGACCAGTGAGCCGGCATAAAAAGCCAGCATATGTTCCGCAAGCAGTGCTGACATCCGTGGTTTATTATATCAGACCCAGATCCGGCACTCTGGACGGGCGGAGCATCATCCCGGCGTGCTACAATGCATGATGCGCCTTCGGGCGCGCAGGTCTCCCCGAAGAGGTATTCATGTACAGTTTTCCGACGCAGCCGGATGAACAGATTCTGAGGAAAGGGCTTGCAAGCCTGCAGGTCGAAGACACCACGCTCTCGGGCGCGCTGTATCTGACCAATCACCGTCTGGTTTTTGTAGGGTACATTCTCGGCGGACCGGCCATAAAGAAAGAGGTCGCTTTTGCGCTCGGCGAACTCGCTTCGATCACCGGCACGAAGACTGCCATGCTCATTCCCAATGCTGTTGAAGTGACCACGACAAGGCATGAAAAGATCCGGTTTGTCCTGCGGGAGCGCAATGCCTGGCTCTCTGCAATCAGGGACCAGATGGCAACCTGCAGCTTATCCTGAGTTGAACTTCGCTGAGTGCGGAAAACCTTCTCCAGGTTACTGTGCGCCCCAGACCTTCTTGATATACTGGTCTCTTCCGGAATTGAAGCGGTAATATTTGTACCGGATCGGATTCTTCCTGTAATAGTCCTGATGGTATTCTTCCGCCGGATAGAACACTCCTGCCTTGACAATCTCCGTAACGATCGGAGCCGAAAACTTCCCGGATCTTGCCAAATCTGCCTTTGACTGCTCAGCAAGGCGGCGTTGCTCTTCCGAGTGATAGAAAATCGCTGAACGATACTGTGAACCGCGGTCCACAAACGAGCCGCCTGCATCGGTCGGATCGATCTGACGCCAGAAGGTATCGAGCAGTTTTGCATAGCTCACTTTTGACGGGTCATAGGTCACCTGTATTGCTTCGGCATGTCCGGTCGTTCCCGCTGACACCTCCTGATAGGTCGGGTTCGTCTTGTGCCCCCCGGTATAGCCTGAAACAACATCTTTCACTCCGGCAAGCTTTTCAAACGGCGGTTCCATACACCAGAAACACCCTCCCGCAAACGTGGCGATTTCGAACTTCTTTTCCGCAGCCTCGACATTCGGCATGGTCATAAGAAACACCCCCGCAACGATTATCAGCACGATCTGTTTCAGCATGGATTCTCCTCCAATCTCGCATGACCTCATTGTACCGTTTTTTGGGCTCCGGCGGCATTGACCTTTCATCTGTCGCCGATGTAAGATGGGGCAGTTCATTTTCCCGAGGTATGAATGGTGATGATAAAAACCGCAAAACGCGATTCTACGCCTGCATTCGAGAAGCTCATCCCGGATCTGCAGAACTGGAACGGCGGTAAGGGAACAGACATCGGCTCATGGATCCGGTTTGCCGGAGATTTTCAGAAAGCGATTGGATACAGTACGATCTTCTGGCCCCGTTTTGTTGAGTACGAAGGATATATCCTCCGGGAAGGCTTTTCTGAAAGCGCTCTCAAGCGTTTTCGCAAGGAATGCGCCTGCAAGCGCACTGTCGAAGCGGCCATGAACACGCTCCGTATTGCCGATCTTCATTATGACGGCTGCCACGATGCCACCCCCGAGCGACTCAGCTACATCGGCAATATCCTGAAAGAGATTTATGCGTGCAAGCTGTCTCTCACTTTCCCTGACCGGAAAATCGAAGTGGTTTTTGACGAAGCGCATTCTGACGACCTCGCCAGCTGCCGTCTCACCTTTTACGAAAAATAGTTCATATCCCCCCCAAGCCCGAGCACACTACCGATGAAGTCAAAGCGTCATGCCCTGATCTGAGGGTGAGCGACTCCCCATTCACGCATGAAACCGGGAATCACCGTCAGGACTGTGAGCGCTTCTCCCCGAATCCAGTAACAACTCCGAGCCAAGGACATTTCCAATGGGGTTACTCGCCGCGCGTAAGTGCTTCAAGGCGCGCAAGCAGCAGGAGCGCCTCTTCCCGGGTAGAGCCACAGTGCTCAGGCAATGCCTGAAACGATGCACAGACATCCGGTCTCTCTGAATGGGTATAAATGCTGCAGCGGAAATCATCAGTCAGGTGCGAACAAGGCACTCCTGCCGGCTTGCCGTTCGGAAATCCCGGCGTGGCGAACGAAAACGACGGGGCGATACAACAGGCCCCGCACCCTTTCCGGCATTGGAACTCTTTCATGGTCTCAGTATACGAAAACCGTTGACTGGCCGTCACCCTCCGGGCTCATGGTATACTCCGATCTGAGATGTATGCTATCCGTTTTTCCGAGGTAATCCCTGTCGTGTCCGATCCCTGGGATGACTGTCTGTGGTCCGGGGCGGAGACGCTTGCCATCACCCACTTCAGGCCGGAAGGCAGCGGGCACCGGCCTGAAACCATTTTACAGCTGCTCTACCATGACAGCGGCATTTCCGGTCTGTTCCGAATACACGACCGGTTTGTCCGCTGTGTCCGCACACAGGATATGGACGACATCTGGAAGGACAGCTGCGTGGAGTTCTTTGTGCAGCCGAAACCCGGCAGGGGATACTTCAACTTCGAGTTCAACTGTGGCGGCGCGATGCTCGGCAGTCATATTACCGATCATGAAAGGACTCCCGACGGCTTCCGGGACTTCGAGCGCTTTACGCTTGAGGATTGTGCCCAGGTGCTGAGAAAAGCGACCATGCCGCGCCGGATCGATCCTGAAATCACCACACCCGTTCTCTGGACACTCCAGTTTTTCATCCCCTTCACGCTGCTGGAGAAATATGTGGGTCCGCTCGGCAGCGTTGGAGACCAAATATGGAGGATCAATGCCTACAAATGTGCGGACGAAACCTCCCACCCGCACTGGGCTTCATGGCAGCCATTGCCGGAAAAGAACTTTCACCTCCCCGAAACGTTCGGCCCCGTAGTTTTTTCAGACAAGCTAGTCAACCCTCAATTCGGCACACGATGAACATGGTACAATGACGTGAGATGAATCGTATAAAGATCCGCAAGCTTCTTATTTCCGTCCTGACATCTGCATGCCTGGCCTATCTCGGACTCTGCGCATACTACTATCTGTTTCAGACCCATATCATCTACTACCCTTCAAAAACCGTCGAGGCAACACCAAAAGACATAGGGCTGGCTTACCATGATCTCATGCTGACGACCAGCGACGGGGTTGCCATCAATGCGTGGTATGTTCCGGCACCGAACGCACGGGCAACCATCCTCTTCAACCACGGCAATGCCGGAAACATCGGCAATCGTCTGGAAACAGTCCGCATTCTTCACGGTCTCGGCGCCAATGTTCTGATCTACGACTACCGTGGGTTCGGCAAGAGTGAAGGCTCGCCGGGAGAAGAAGGCACCTACTGCGATGCAGAAGCCGCATGGGAGTATCTGGTCGGCAAGGAAGCGATGGCCCCGGATCGTATCATTCTCTGGGGGCGTTCGCTCGGCAGCGCCGTTGCGGTAGAGCTGGCTATGCGCAAAAAAGCGGGAGCGCTTGTGGTGGAATCCGGATTTACGTCCGTTGCAACCGTAGCGAAAAAAGTCATTCCGTATCTGCCGGTCGATCTTCTGGTCCGCCACCGGTACGCCAGCATCGAGAAGGTTTCATCGATTACCGCACCGGCGCTTTTTATCCACTCGCCGTACGATGAGGTTATCCCCTTTGCCCAGGGGCGGGAACTGTTTGAACGGTCGGCATCAGTCCCGAAAACATTTCTCGTAATCCAGGGAAATCACAATGCGGGATTTCTGGTATCCGGCAGGATCTATACGGATGCGATCGACGCCTTCATCACGCAGCATTTCGGCCCGATGGCGGACAGATAAGTGCTGCACCCGTCAAGCCGGCATCTGCATATCAGCCGATTTTTTGGGAGACGAGCACGCCATCGCGCAGCGGAATGATCGTTGAGAAAAAATCACGGTCCCGAAACATCTGCTGGTTGAATGCCCGTATCCCCATGGTGTCGAGATCATTCTCCCGGTCGGCCACTTTGCCGTACCAGAGGGTATTGTCGGCGATCACCAGCGCATCCTTGGCAAGATGGGGCTTCATGGCAGCAACTGCGTCGAGATACTGATATTTGTCAATATCGATGAAAAGGATATCGATGTCATGATACTGCTGCCCGACGATCAATGCATCGCCGACATGAAACTCCGCCTGAGGAGCCAGAGCAGAACCCTCAAAGATCCCTCTGGCATAGTCGATGTTCGACTCGTCGTAATCGATCAATACCACTTTCCCCCGGTTCATTGCCCGGGCAAACCAGTAGGCCGAATACCCGAATCCCGAACCGAGCTCGACCACCAGTTGCGGATTCTTTATCCTCACCAGCAGACTGATAAACCTTCCCACGAGGCGGTCGATAATCGGAAAGCCTTTCTCCCTCGCAATACGCTCCATTTCCCGGAGCAGCGGATCGTCGTCCGGCAACAAACTCAACAGATATTTTTCGATGCGGGGATCGGTCACCGGTATCATGACGCCTCCTCAAAGTCACCTTTCTGATCAGAATGCATAGACGAATTTCAACCAGAACTTATCGCCTTCAGGCTTGTTCCGCACCGCAACTTCATGCTGGTATTTAAGTGCGAAACTCATGTTCTTATAGTCATATTTCACCTGCGGACCGAAAGCGAACGCCTGCCCCTTGAAACCGTCAGGTGCTACAGTAACGCCATTCACTTTGTCATTTGTGATCTGCTTGTAATAATAGCCTCCGACACCGAGGTTCCAGCCGCCGGTCTTGTATCCAAGCGTATAGTCGAAATGGAACTCCTGTCCCGACAGGTATTTCACGTTCTGGCCGGTTGGCAGGCGGGAGCTGTTGTTTTTCGTATTGAAATCATACATGAGTTTCAGTGATGCCTCGAATCCGCAGTCAGCCGTGTACGTTGCCGCGATAATCGGCTCGAAGGTCCAGTAATTGCGGCCGATATTGGCGAGATCGTTCTTGTCATATGCACCAGTCGGCAGGTAGATATCAACGCCTGTTGCAAAGTGCCAGTTTTTCGAATGCCACGATAGGATAAAAGGATCGATGATGATATCCCCAAGACCGAAGCGCGAGTCCTTTGCCCCCATCATCTTCACATCCATATAGACTACCGGAACAAAGACATGCATGCCCCAGTATCCGCCCAGGACCTGCTCCCTGGTTACATGGAGCAGGCGAAAAACATTCGCCGTTGCATTCAGGCGGAAGTCCGGCACCAGATTGTCGCCATGATCGTCCTTTATCCGGCCTGCAGTGTAATGCGTCAGATAGTTCAGAAAATACGTGCCGGGCGGCGGCACCGCACCTGCCATAAAATCTTCCGCTCCGTTCGGATACGCGCCTCCGCCGTTTTCCGTGGCATGCGCCCCCGGCACGCCGCAGGCAAGCCCGATGAGCACCATCCCGACAACCATGATCAGCAAACGCTTCCAGACCGCCATAAGACCCTCCACCCGATAGTTCCTTTCCCGCCAAAGCGGCGGCAGGTATTCAAATGATTTTGTATTGGAGAGATTATAGCGAAAGCCCGGCAAGAAATCCAAAATACACCGCTCCGGGTATAATAAAAAGAAACACGGATACGTGAGCCAGATGGACAGAAAACCGGACGAAATACGCATGATCATGCTCGACCGCTGCAGAAAACTGGAGGCGGACGGGCGCATCTGCATGACCTCGGATGCCCATCTGATGACCTGCCTTACCGATATCCTGACCAATAAAATCTGGCCGTCGCTAGAGTTCATGAAGATGGCGCGTGCCGGCGATATCGAGATGTCGGACGAAGTTGCCGACCTCGTAATCCGGAATCTTGAAGATCTCTCTTCGTGGATCGACTTTCTGAAGGAAAAGCGGTCGAAAGAATCGGCAAAAAAACGGATGCTGCCGACTGACCGGATGACCTCCCTCGAATTCTCCGGAGAAATCGCTCAGAGCCTTGCTGCCGAGAAAGTTGCCAATCGGGACTTTCTGCAGCGTCTTGCGTCCCTTGCCGAGTTTCGTGATTCGGCAAGCGGCAACCATATCGTCAGGGTCGGGCTTTATGCCAACAAGGTGAGCGAAATGCTTGATCTGCCGATGACCTTCATCGACAAGATCACGTTCGCCAGCACACTTCACGATATCGGCAAAATGGGGGTGCCTGCCGCCATCCTCTTCAAGGAAAAGAGCCTGTCTGCTGAAGAAACGGAAATCCTGAAAGAGCATACGACCATCGGCCGGCGCCTGCTCGGCAATTCTCCGTCGCCACTGCTCCAGATGGCGGCCGAGATCGCCCTGACCCATCATGAGAACTGGGACGGCAGCGGATATCCGCAAGGACTCCGCGGCAAACAGATTCCCCTTGCCGGAGCTATTGTGAAGGTCTGTGACGCCTATGATACGCTCAGGAGCCGCCACTTCTTCAAAAAGCCGATGACACACGAACAGGCCATAGCCATTCTGCGTCATGGCAATGAGCTGATGAGCCCGGAGCATTTTCACCCTGATGTGCTCGATGCTTTTCTGGAGATCGCTCCGGTCGTGGCCGAAATATTTGCCACGCACCACCGCAGGGTGCGTGGCCGCAGGCAGCAATGTCGATCCGCAAACAGCTCCGGATAGTGCTTGCGCAACAAAACTGCATACGACCAGAGGATCCGATGGCAAAAGAAAAGCATTCCGTTACAACTGCAGTGCGTGCGCTCCGTGCCGCGCATGTGGAATTCACCGATCATCTTTATGCATACGAAGAACATGGCGGTACCGAGGTATGCGCCCGAGAGCTTCAGGTCGATGAACATGCCGTCATCAAAACCCTTATCATGGAAGACGACAAAAGACAGCCGCTCGTGGTTCTGATGCATGGAGACATGAAGGTGTCGACGAAAGAATTGGCCCGTGTTGTCGGTGTCAAAACCGTCACGCCGTGCTCGCCGGATACCGCAAACAGGCACACCGGCTATCTTGTCGGCGGAACCTCGCCGTTCGGTATGCGAAAGCAGATGCCGGTGTACATGGAGCGGTCCATTCTCGATCTGCCGCGCATCTACATCAACGGAGGGAGGCGCGGCTATTTGGTGGGGATGCGTCCGGAAGATGCCGTGACTCTGCTCAATCCGACACTGGTGAATGTCGGCATCCCCGAGGCATAATCCCTAAGCGCCGAAGAGCATCAGTACCAGAGGGATACTGAAGAATGCCGCTATCGTCTGAAACGTGATCAATCCTGCCATGAGCTGGTGATCACCTCCGAGCATCCGAGCCAGAATGTAGGCAGACGACGCAGTCGGCAGCGCGGCGAAAACAAGGGCAACCTCTGCGCTCGTACCGACCAGGCCGATTGCCTTCCCGGCACCCCAGACCAATGCAGGCAAAACAAAGAGTTTCAAAACACTCCCCAAAACCATCGCGCGGGCACCTGCGGTTATCGTCTTCATATCCAGTCCCGCACCCACGGCAAGCAACCCGAGGACGAGCGACGATTTGCCGATGAGCAACAGCACGGCATCCAGGGTTTCCGGCAATGCAGTTCCAGTAAGTGACAGCGCAAGTCCGGCCAGCGAACTGAGAATGAGCGGATTGCGCGCCAGTTCCCGGGCCGGCGACAGCCATGAAAAAGCGGTATGGGACGCATGCCTCGTCAGGACATACACTGAAACAACATTCACCACCGGGATATTGAAGGCCGCGATGACTGCCATCAGGGCGAGTCCCTCCTCACCGCACACGGCGATCACCACCGCAAATCCGACATAGGTATTGTACCGAATCGCTCCCTGCACTACAGAACTGAACGCCGGACCATCCAGGGCAAGAAAACGGCGGCATGCCAGCAGACCGCAGGAAATGAGAAGAACGGAACCGATAACTGCACTGAGCAGCGGAGCAACGACCGGCAGGACTATGCGGGTATGCGCAAGCGTGACGATCAGCAATGCGGGGAAAAGGACAAAATACGCGAGCGCTTCAATCCGCCGCCAGAACGATGCACTGCGCACGATAACGTGCCGGAGAAACGCCCCGGCGACAATCAAAAGGAATATCGGAACAATGGCAAAAAAGATGGTGATCATGCCGGACCGGCTGGGTCGTCCGGCATTGCGAGAAACGCTTTGCCCGATGAGAATATCAAGCGGTCGCTTGCAGGCACTATTTTCCGTCCATATTGTTTGATCTTATTTCCCTTCGGAGAGCCCTCGCCGCGCTAGCAGCAGCTACGCGGACCCTGGGCCGGCCCGCTGCAGTCGCAGGTCGGTTCGCCGCCATAGATCATGCTGTGGATAATCGCCTGGGCACACCCGACGCCGGCATTGACCTGCAATGCACCGAAAGCGCAATTCAACGCGCAGGCACCGCACTCCATGCACCGATCCCGATCAGTAATAGCAGCCCTTCGGTCTTCAAGAACAAAAACCCCGTGCGGACAGACCTCGACACACCGGCCACAGCCCGTGCATTTTTCGGCCATCAGTTCGAGGGAAACCACGTTGGCGAGATATTTCATTCCATTCTCCATCGTATTTCTGGGGACTTCCGGACACTCCGTCCATCTACAATTGGGCTTTTGCAATTCCGATCAAAAGCGCCGCAACCACGACCGCGCCAATATAAAGCCGTATCCCGATCTGCAACTCCCGTTGGACGCCCGACATGTTCGTATACGTCGTCGAACCGGTAAACTGAAGTCCGAACCACGACGAGGCCGCTGGACAGAGAAGCCAGACAGCGCCGGTCATCGCGCCCTGAACGCCATGGAGCAGCGGGGTCCCCCACTGCACGAGAGCCATCGTCAGCAATCCGGCAACCATCCCCTTCAGCGAAAACGCCCGGAATGGCAATACCGGCAACGCCGCAGGCGTCAGAACAGCACCGGCAAACACGGCGGCCAAACCACAGATCAGCAGCGGCCCAGCTCCCTGCAGAGCCTGTTTGAAGAGAATCCCTTCAGGGGCAACGCCAAAGAATACCAGAACGACCAGTGCAAAATATCCATAATACCGCAGCGCCGGACGGACCTCCATCGGCGTCAGCACCAGACGATCCCGGAACCGGAAATGCACGGTCCGCATGGCGTCGGTTTTCCGGTATCCCATGCGAATGTATGCAGCAATGTCTTTTGCCTCAACAGGACCGTACAGAACCCGGAATCCGGTCTCCCGCTGGACTGCCGCAGCATCTATGCCCGGGGCGCCAAGCTGCGGAACGATAATGCACCGATGCGTTACCCGACCGGCCAAACCGGAGGATCCGATGCGACATACCAGTTCAGCGGTGCCGAACGTCTTTTTGCCGGCCGCGCACCAGACATTGATACCCTTCGTATCGAGCACCAGCAGCCAGACATTAAGCCCCTTCAGCTCACGGCGAACCATGTCGAAACTCAGCTTGTAATTGGCAGTAACGAGGACATCGGACCGCTCAGTAGGCAATCCGACTGCATACAGACCGGGCCTGACCGTATAACGCATGCGAAACCCGCTGATCCGGCACCGGAGAGCTCCGATCCGGTCCTTCCATGTCCACTCCGTACTTACCCGCTCGATCTGAGCAGGCTCAACCGGAGGTCAGCACGACGGCTGGGAACTGGCGGTTCGCTTCACTGAAAGCAACTGTAAAGTACTCATGATGATAGTATAATGCTGCATCCCGCAATAAGAAAAGGGCGCATGTCCTTCGATGGCAGCGACGGGAAAACGCCGCTACCGGTCATCTCAAACACCGCCTGCTTCCCCTGATCAGGCTTTTTCCGGAAGCAGGCCAGCCGGATTATTTTCCGATACAGAACCGGCTGAAAATACGATCGAGGATGTCGTCGGTCGAAACAACGCCGACAATCTCACCAAGGGCATCAAGCGCTTCGCGAAGCGAAAGCGCGGTAATCTCCTGAGGATCGTGGTTGCGGAGAGAAACATGGGCCCGCTCCATTGCTTCCGCAGCGACATCGAGGGCCTGCTTGTGGCGGATATTGGCGACCAGCACGTCATCACGCGAAGAGCCTGCTGTCAGCTGAGCAGCGGGAAGCAGGAGATTCCTGATCGCGTCCTTGAGTGCTTCGATATTCTGACCGCTCCTGGCCGAGACAGCAATCGCCTGCCCGGCGCTTCCGTCAGTACGCGTTATCGGAAATGCAGTATCAGGAATGGGTTCAGGAACACTCATGCCGAGACCTGCAAAGGAAATATCCGGCAAAAATGCATCGACCTTATTGATAACGAGCAACGTTTTTTGCCCTGCAATCCGTTCGATCAATTCCCTGTCCGCAGCATCCGGCTGACGGCTGCCATCAATCACCGCAAGGACGATGTCCGCCCCTTCCAGCGCCTGAAGACTGCGTCGTACGCCTTCCTGTTCGGCAAGGTCATGGGTTTCCCGTATGCCGGCTGTATCCATGATGCGAAGCGGAATGCCGCGGATGTTCAGGCATTCCTCGATAACATCGCGGGTGGTTCCGGGCATTTCCGTTACAATGGCGCGGTCGGCATCAAGCAGGGCGTTCAGGAGCGATGATTTTCCGACATTCGGTTTGCCAACAATCGCGGCGGCAGCGCCTTCCCGATACAGGCGCCCTTCTTCATACCGGTTCGACAGTGTCCGGAGATCGCGGACAATCTGCATGCAGGACATCGCAAGCTCTGTCTGTACAAGATCAGGTATATCATCTTCCGGGAAATCGATATAGGCTTCAACATGCGCGCACAGATCAACCACAGCGTCGCGCAATGCCATGATTCGCTCAGACAGCCTGCCATCGAGCTGCTGCAAGGCGAGGCGTCGGGCATGATCGGTTTTTGCCCTGATCAGGTCCATCACCGCTTCCGCCTGCGAAAGATCGAGCCGTCCATTTAAAAATGCCCGTTTGGTAAATTCACCCGGTTCGGCAAGTCTTGCGCCGCTTTGGAGGAAAAGGCTCAAAACGCGCCGCACCGGCAGTGCCCCTCCATGACAATTGACCTCAACCACGTCTTCCCGCGTATAGGTCTTTGGTGCGCGCATCACGGTGACGAGCACTTCGTCAACCAGCCGGCCCGTTTCCGGCTCAAGGATAAACCCGTGATGAATCGAGTGTGTCCGTGCCGTCTGGAGTTGAATATCACGTGAAGAGTGGAACAGGGCTGCGGTCACAGCGACGGCATCTTTTCCGCTCAGACGGACAATGCCGATACCGCCTTCGCCGGGCGGGGTGGAAATGGCTGCTATGGTGTCATCAGGCAACGGCTTCATCATGCTCCATAAAAAAACCCATGGCCTCTCCGGAACGGGAGGCCATGGGCATCAGTCCGAGCTACTCTGCTGCGACAGCAGCTTTTGCTTTCTGGTTCATGTAAAACTGCTGGGCAATGGCCAGCAGGTTCCCGACGGTCCAGTAAAGAACCACTCCGGACGGCATCGTCAGGAAGATGAAGGTGAACACGATCGGCATCATCAGCATCATCTTCTGCTGCATCGGATCCGTTGTCGTGGAAGGCGTCATCTTCTGCTGAAGGAACGTCGTCGCCCCCATCACAATCGGGAGTACGTAATACGGATCCTTGGCCGAAAGATCGGTAATCCAGAGCGCAAACGGAGCGCCGCGCAACTCGATCGACTGCCGCAGGATATTGAACAGTGCGATGAAAACAGGGATCTGGGCAAGCATCGGCAGACACCCGCCGACCGGGTTCACCTTGTGCTGTTTGTAAAGTTCCATGACCTCTTTCTGCATGCGCTGCGGATCGTTTTTGTACTTCTCCTTGATCTCGTTCATGCGGGGCTGGATCATCGCAAGCTTTTTCATCGACTCCTGTCCCTTGTTGATCAGTGGAATGAACGGAATACGCGTCGCTATCGCAATCAGAATAATTGCGTAACCGTAATTATGCGTAAATCCGTTGAAGAACTTGAGCACCCAGAAGAGCGGGCGGGCGATGATGGAAAACCAGCCAAGATCCACAATATGTTCAAGACCGACCTTGTACTGCTCAAGCGTGTCCATCTCCTTCGGACCGACATAGAGCATGAACTGATTGATCTGTCCCGAGGCCTTGATAACAGCAAGGGAATCGTTGTTTTTCGGGATCACGCGGGCTTCATCAATGGTGCTTTTCGGAACCAGTGCCGAAAAGAAATACTTGTCTTCCTGGGCGATCCACTTGACCGCGCCCTTGAACACGCTCGCCGACTTCAGACCCGTTGCATCGAACTCCTTGCGATCCGCTTCGATCAGGACAACCGGACCATAATGGTTGTCGTCTTTTTCATGCATGCCGAACTCTTTGCCGAGCGTCACATAATATGCCGGAAAACCCTGGACTTCATCCTTGATGTCGATCCGGTATTCACCCTGATGGAACGTATACGTCCTGCGGACGGTCTGCCCGGACTGCCCTGCGTAATCGAACACCAGCGATGCCTCTTTTTTCGATGCGTCGAGCTTCAGTGATGAAGCATTCGGCGTGAAAATCGCCCCGGCAAACGAGAACTCCTCATCGGTACCGATGGCGAGGGGAGGCATTGCAGCATTCGCACTGAAAACAATCGGCTTGCTGCCGTCCGTGGTCCTGTATTTTTTCAGCTCGATCCGCTTGAACGTGCCGCCTTTATTGGTCAGCGTCGCTGTATAGAGATCGGTTTCGACCGTCACTTCCTTTTCTACCACCGTGCTCTGTGCCGGTTTCTGGACAGGAGTCTCTGCCTTCGCCGCAGGAGCAGCAGCGCCGGGTTGCGCCGGTTTCTGGTCAGCCGGCGCACTCTGGGCCGGCGTGGTCTTCTCTGGCGCCGGAGCGGGCTTCGGCCCGAAATACTGGAATGCAAGGAGGGTTGCTACGGAAAGCACAATTGCCAGTATTACGTTTCTATCCATGGGTCATCTTCCTCGTCTGTTCTTGTCTTACCTGACCGGGTCGTACCCGCCCGGATGGAAAGGGTGACATTTCGCGATTCTTTTTAACGCAAGGGCGCTCCCTCGGAGCGCCCCGTAACGTTCAATTGCTTCCCTGGCATATGCAGAACACGTTGGCGTAAACCTGCAGCTCGCCGGAAGCAGCGGTGATATGCAGGTCTGGTAAAACCGGATCAATGCGATCAGCAGGTTTCTCACGGTCTACCGGTGCAGCTCAGGCGGAAAGACGTTTTCTACCCTTTGCGCGTCTGGACTTGATGACATTCTGTCCGCCCTTCGTGCTCATGCGGACCAGAAAGCCGTGCGTCTTCTTGCGTTTGGTTTTATTCGGATGAAATGTCGTATAGGTTCCCATGGTGTTTTCCTCCTGAAAAAATACTGAATGAATAGTATAAATTCAGGGGGTTAGATAAGTCAACCAAATCGGCAGCTTATGATCGCCGCAGGGGGACAGCAGTGACAGTTCCGGCCGCAATACGGAAAGCCCTGACCGTTATCCCGCCGCCGGCAAAACTGACGATCAGGGTTACCGCATCCTCATACACCGCCAGGCGGATATCGGTTTCGGAGGGATATGGCGGTCCGTCGGGATGGGAGTGGCAGATGCCGAGCATCTCCATGCCCGACTCGCGCATCGATCGCATAACCTGAAACTGCTCCGCAGGATCCATGAGAAATCTGCTGGAAGATTGTTCCGTATTGACCATGGGATAAAAAACCGAGACCCGGCCCGCCGTTCCGGCAAGGAGGCCGCAACCCTCAAATGGCAGGCATGAACGGCAATGCTCGATTATCCGGTAATAGACGGACTCAGGCACTTCAAACGGCATCAAGATCGCCACATGCCTGGCAGGACGGATTCCGGGGCACATGAATTGCACGGAACCGGGCGTTCAATGCATCGTACAACAGGAGTTTGCCGGAAAGCAGCTCGCCGATACCGAGCAGATATTTCAGCACCTCCACGGCCTGAAGCGTGCCGACAACACCCGCGACAGCTCCCAGAATGCCCGCCCGCTGCAGCGAATCAAGCAGGTCCTCAGGCGGGACATCTTCAAAGAGACAGCGGTAACAATGGCCGACGCCCGGCAGAATTGTCGTCACCTGCCCCTCGAATTTGAGGACCGCCCCGCTGACGAGCGGCTTCCTGAGCGCCACGCATGCATCATTCACCAGAAACCGCGTTGCAAAGTTGTCACTGCAGTCCACAACAATATCGTATTCCCGAATATGGTCCTCGACCGATTCTGGAAGCAGCTGCCCATTGACGGCATTGACGGTGACATCCGGGTTGAGTTTCTCGAACGTTGCTTTTGCGGAAAGCGCTTTCGGCATGCCGACCGCAGGCGTGCTGTGCGCAATCTGCCGCTGCAGATTGGTCAGATCGACAACATCGTGATCAATGATGCCGAGGGTACCGACCCCGGCGGCTGCAAGATAGTATCCGACCGGACTGCCGAGTCCGCCAGCTCCGACCATGAATACGCGGGCGCGGGCAAGCTTTTCCTGCCCGCTTGGCCCGATTTCGGGGAGCATGAAGTGGCGGCTGTAGCGCTGGGACTGTTCGGCAGTGAACTCCATACCAGATCAAGAAGCAACATGGAAAAAAATGAATGAGCGGTCGCAATCAGCCCACCGCATTTTTGCATTTTTCTCTTTGAACCTTACTCTATTCCTTTCCTTCCACCCGGAGAACAAGCGTTTTATCCGCAACAACCGGCATCGCATCGATCTCAGCGATGGCGTTCGCAACATCCTTCTCCTTGGCCGTATGGGTCAGGACGACGAGCGGAACGGAACTGCTCGCACTCCGTCCCTTCTGGATAACCGATGCAATACTGATATTGTATTTGCCGAGGATGCCTGAAATCTTCGAGAGCGTACCCGGCTGATCAAGTGCCGAAAAACGGAAATAATACATGCTCTCGACATCACCCATCTGCCTGATCGTATACGCGCTTCCGGATCCGGAAATGCCCGAGGAACGCTTGCCTCCATGGAGGATCGTCCGGGCAGTATCAACGATATCAGCAACCACGGCGCTGCCGGTCGGCATGTCTCCCGCGCCGCGTCCGTAATAGAGCGTTGCGCCGACTGCATCTCCCTCGACATAGATTGCATTGAACACGCCGTCGATCTTCGAAATCAAATAGTCGTTCGGCACCATGGTAGGATGCACCCGAAGCTCGACCTGTCCGTCAACCGCCCGGGTGATTGCAAGCAGCTTGATCTTGTATCCCAGCTCGGTCGCAAAGGCAATGTCTTCGGAAGTAATCTTCGTGATGCCCTCTTTATAGACGGCGTCAAATGAAAGCGGAATGCCGTAAGCAAGGGAGGCAAGAATGGTCAGTTTGTGCGCGGTGTCGATGCCTTCAATATCGAACGTCGGGTCGGCTTCCGCATATCCCAAGGCCTGAGCCTCTTTCAGAACGTCCGCGAACTCAGCCTTCTCGGCAGTCATTTTCGTCAGAATATAATTCGACGTTCCGTTGATGATACCGAAAATCGACACCATGTTGTTCGCAATCAGTCCTTCCCGCAGAACCTTGATGATCGGGATCCCGCCGGCAACCGCAGCCTCAAAGCAGACCTCAACGCCCTTCTGATCGGCTGCTGCGAAAATATCCGCCCCCTCCGTCGCAAGCAACGCCTTGTTGGCCGTTACCACATGCTTGCCGTTGGCAATCGCCTGCAGGATAAAGTCCTTTGCCGGATGGATGCCGCCGACCAGCTCGACCACGATATCGATGTCAGGATCGTTCAGCACATCGTCGGCATGTGCGGTCAAGATTCCTTCAGGAACTGGAATGCCGCGATCCCGGGTAATGTCACGATCAGCAATTTTCTTTAAAACAACCGGGAACCCGGCCCGCTTGGCAATGACACCTGCGTTTTCCAGAAGAATCCGTGCCGTGCCGGTGCCGACCGTACCGAACCCGATGATGCCAACATTCACGCCTTGCTTTCCCATGGTAGCAGCTCCCGTCTATTGGTGAATTGCTTTCTTGATGCCCTTGGCCGCCTGACGGATGCGGTGTTCATTTTCGACCAGCGCAAAGCGGACGAACTGATCGCCCCCCTCTCCGAACCCGATGCCGGGCGACACAGCCACTTTTGCCTCGTTAATGAGATATTTCGAGAATTCAAGCGATCCCATCGCCTTGAACTGGTCTGGAATCTCGGCCCAGACAAACATGGTGCCTTTCGGCGGTTCGATGTTCCAGCCCGCACTCTGAAGGCTCTTTATCAGAACGTTGCGGCGGGACTGGTAGATCTGCCGCATGTCTTCAACACAGTCCTGCGGCCCGCGCAACGCTACGATGCTTGCAATCTGGATCGGCTGGAACATGCCGTAGTCAAGATAGCTCTTGATCTTGATAAGGGCTCCGACGATTTCCTTGTTACCGCAGCAGAATCCGACCCGCCAGCCGGCCATGGAGTAACTCTTGGTCATCGAGAAAAATTCTACGCCCACATCCTTTGCGCCCGGAACCTGAAGAAAGCTCGGTGCCTTGTAATCGTCGAACACCAGATCGGCATAGGCAAAGTCATGAATGACGATGATCTTGTTCTCCTTGGCGAAATCGACGACTTTCCTGAAAAAGTCGAGTCCGTCCAGACACTGTGTCGTCGGATTGTGCGGAAAGTTGATGATCAGCATCTTCGGTTTCGGCCAGCTCTTGCGGATCGTTTTTTCCATCTCCGCAAAATAGTCGATGCCGGGTCCGATCGGCACCTGCTGAACTTCGCCGCCCGCGATAATGACGGCATACGGGTGGATCGGATACGCCGGCGCCGGAGTGATGACCACATCACCCGGCTGGATCAGGGCAAGCGTCAGGTGCGACAATCCCTCCTTGGAGCCGATGGTCGTGCAGGCCTCGGTCTCGGGATCAATATCCACATCAAAGCGGCGCTTGTACCACTCCGAGATGGCGCACCGGAGCTGCGTAATGCCTTTGGAGGCTGAATAGCGATGGTTTTTCGGATTGTGCGCCGCTTCGCAGAGCTTATCGACAATGTGCTTCGGCGTCGGGAGATCGGGATTCCCCATGCCGAGATCGATGATGTCCTCGCCCTTGCGGCGGGACTCCATCTTGAGATGGTTGACGATCGCAAAGACATAGGGCGGCAGCCGTTTGATTCTGTTGAATTCGAACATCGCTCCTCCTTGAAAAAACATGAAAAGTGATCTGTGACGGGTAATGGGAGAACGGCACGCTCATGGTCAGGCTGTTCACCGTTTACTGATCACGCACTACGCATTATGTCTCGTTAAACTGTTCTTCCGCGTTCATCGAGCTTCTGACCAGCGGACCGGACGCCACTGAGCGGAACCCGAGCTGTTTCGCAAGCCGGCCAAGCTCCGCAAATACGTCCGGGTGTATGTATTCTACAACAGGAAGATGCTTTTTTGTAGGCCTGAGATACTGACCTACAGTCAGAGCATCACACCCGGCATCGCGCAGGTCGCGAAGAACAGCTTCAATCTCCTCAAACCGCTCGCCGAGCCCCACCATAAGCCCCGATTTGGTCAGCGCTGCAGGGAATACCTCTTTCGCGCAGCGGAGCAGATTGAGTGATTGCCGGTAGTCTGCCTGGGGACGCACCGTCGGGTAGAGGCGCGGGACAGTTTCGACATTATGGTTCACTACATCGGGAGCTGCATCAAGCACGGTTCTCAAGGCGTCGGCATCTCCGCAGAAGTCCGGAATGAGCACCTCAATCCGCGATTCCGGCAGCCGCTGACGGACAGCCCTGATTGTCGCCGCAAAATGGCTGGCGCCGCCATCGGGCAGGTCGTCGCGCGTCACTGAAGTGATGACGACATAGCGCAATCCCATGGCAGCCGCTGCATCGGCAACCATCAAGGGCTCGGCAGGATCAGGCGCAGACGGAGCGCAATGGCTGACCGAACAGAATCCGCAGTTCCGGGTGCAGGCGTCTCCCAGTATGAGGAACGTCGCCGTCGGCTTGGCATAACAGTAACGTTGATTCGGACAACGCGCCGCTTCGCAGACCGTATGCAGGCGATGTGTCCTGACCGTGCGTTCTGCGCAGGTCTTTTCCGAAGATGCACGCTGTGCGCGTGTTGCCTCTTTAATCCAGGAGGGGATTCGCATGATGAGTCAATGATTCAAAAAGCGTCCGGAATCCTTGCTTCCAGGGTTTTGACCGGCGCATCCCCTGCGCGGTCAGGCAATGCAGACCCGGTTCCTGCCGCTGTTTTTCGCCTGATAGAGGAGGTCATCCGCTTCCTTCAGCAAGGCTTCAAAGGTGCCTGTCCGGGGCGTGGTCGCCCCGATCGATACCGTCACTGTTATTTTGTGATGCCCGTAAGGAATCGTAATGCCTTGTATTCCCGCGCGCACGAGTTCGAGGAATGCCGGCAGATTGTCCTCGCTTTCCAGGGAAGAAATCACACAAAATTCCTCACCGCCGAATCGGGCCACAATATCGGTTTTTCTCCGGAAAAACTCCCTGAGCTTGTCAGCAATCGCCCTGATCACCTGATCGCCGGCCTCGTGACCGTAAGTATCGTTCACTGTTTTGAAATGGTCGATATCGATCAGAACGGCGTACAGCCGGAAGTTACTCCGGACTGCTGATGCATGCAACGTTGAGCCGGCCTCAAAGAGGTACCTCCGGTTATACAGGCCGGTCAAGGGATCGGTCTGCGCATGGTCCTTGAGCGTCTGAATCATCTGGAGATTTTCGAGATTCGCATTGATCCTGCAGATGAACTCTTCGGTACTGTAAGGCTTCAGGAGATAGTCGTTCGCCCCGGCCTTCAGAAACTGCGGAATGATCGATGCCCCGCCGAGTCCGGAGGCGATAATGATCGCCATGGCGTCTTTCTTGTAGTGCTTGCGCAACTGGGTCACCAGCTCAAGACCATCCATTTTCGGCATGGAATAGTCAGTGATCACTATCCTGATGTCGGGATGCTGGTCGATTACCCGCAATGCCTCGACTCCGTTCTCGGCAGAAAAAACCACCAGCAGCTGGTTCCGGAGCAGCTGGGCCATGGACTCGCGGTATACCATGGAATCGTCCACGACGAGCCCCTTGACGGTCCGGTTGTTGAGCAGTCGCCGCACCACGCTTTCCAGATAGTCCAGCTCCTTGATATCCCGCTTGACGACGTAGTCGACAATTTTCTTGGAGAGAACCTGATCGCGGGTATCGCTGTCAAACGACGCCGTCAGGACAAGCGTAGGGATGCTCCTGGCAATGGTGTAGTCGATCATCTCTCCTTCCCGGGCATCAGGAAGATTGTAATCGACAATCGCAAGGTCATAGTCCAACACATTTGCATCGGCCAGCGCCTTGCCGGCGGCGAAAGAGTGCGCCGCCTCGCATACGGCACCGAGCTTCTTGAACAGGGAAAGCGCAACAAGCTTCGTAATAATCTTGTCGTCATCAACCAGAAGAATCTTCGCCATCAGTGCGCTCCCGATACAGACATGAAAACTCCCGCATGCTTATTGACCTAATTCTAGCACTTAATCTCCGGTTTTGTTCTCCAGCGCCTTTGCCTTGTCCCACAAGGCATCCATCTCTTCCAGGGACATGTCGGAAAGCTGCCTGCCGGATGCAGCCGCCATGCGCTCAATAGAGCGAAATCGTGTCACAAATTTCCCGATCGTTTTCCGCAACGCCTCTTCAGCGTTGATCCGCAAAAAGCGCGAGACATTGACGAGCGAAAAAAAGACATCTCCGAGCTCGTCTTCAATCGCCGCCTTGTCATTCCGCTCCATGGCCGCCCTGAATTCGCGTAACTCCTCATCCAGTTTTTTCATGACGTCTTCGACGTCTTTCCAGTCGAACCCGACCCGCGCGGCGCGCGACTGGAGCCGATGCGCCCGCAACAACGACGGCAGGTGCCCCGGCACCCCGTCCAGCGCAGACTCCCGGAACTTCCCCTCTTCCCTTTTCCGGTCGGTCCACTGCTGGAGAACGGCCTCGGGCGTATCGAACTTCGCACCGGCAAAGACATGCGGATGGCGGGAAATCATCTTGGCGCTGATCGCATCGATAACGTCGCCGATGTCAAATGCGCCGCGCTCTTTCGCCATGTCGGCATGAAACACCACCTGCAGCAGAAGATCTCCGAGTTCCTCGCGGATACCCGCGTCGTCCTTGGTATCGATCGCCTCGACCAGCTCATAGGTTTCTTCAATAAGGTACGGTTTGATGGATTCATGGGTCTGCTCGCGGTCCCACGGACACCCTCCCGGAGCCCGCAGCTTTGCCATGATATCGACCAGGCGCTGAAACTGTTCCATGATTATTTCGTCAGGATGCCGAGAATTTCTTCGTACCGGGCAGCGGTCTTTGCGACGATTTCATCCGGCAGCTTCGGTCCGGGATACTGCTGGTTCCAGTCAAGCGTCAGCAGATAGTCGCGCACGATCTGCTTGTCATAACTGTCCTGACTTTTGCCCGGTGCATAATCCTTGATCGACCAGAAGCGGGAAGAATCAGGAGTCAAAACTTCGTCGATAAGAATAAGCTTCCCATCGTAATAACCCATCTCCATCTTGGTGTCGGCAATAATGATCCCCTTCTTCTCCGCCATCGATCGCGCTTTCGTGTAAATTGCAAGGGCGGTGTCACGGACTTGAGCAGCAGTTTCGGCACCGACGATCCGTTCAGCTTCTGCATAGCTGATGTTGATATCATGCCCTTCTTCCGCCTTGGTGCTCGGCGTGAAAATCGGCTGCTCAAGGCGCGACGATTCGACCAGCCCGGCAGGAAGCGGAATGCTGCAGACCGTCTGGCTCTTCTGGTACTCTTTCCAGCCGGAGCCGGAAAGATAGCCGCGAACAATGCATTCGATGGTCAGCGGCTGCGCCTTTTTGACCAGCATGCTCCGTCCTTCAAGCTGCGGACGGTATTTTTTCAGGATTTCAGGGTAGTCGTCGACATTTGTCGCCACTATATGATTCTCGATAATATCGGTCATCTGGCCGAACCAGTAGAGTGAAATGCCGGTCAGAACCTTTCCCTTCCCCGGAATGCCGTTCGGCAGCACCACATCGAAAGCGGACACTCGATCTGTCGTAACGATCAGGAGATGATCGCCGACTTCGTAAACATCGCGCACCTTGCCGCGACGCACCAGTTTCACGTCAGGGAAATCGGTCTGAATCAGAACATCTGTCATGGGTACATCCTCCGCATCAGCTTGATAAACTCAAGTAAAAAGAATACCATAGACGCCGCAGCAATCGAAAACGCCAACTCGGGGAGCGTCAGCGGCGACGTATCAAAAACCGGGTTCAGAAACGGGACATAGACGGTTGCCAGTTGCAAAATGAATGTCCCAACAACGGCATAGACCAGCGGCCGGTTACTGAACACCCCTCTGGTAAAGACTGATTCCGTCTCGGTTCGGACCGCAAAAACATTGGCAAGCTGTGCAAGGGCAAGAATCACAAAAACCATCGTCTGCCAGTTGTGCATGCCGCTCCTGATCCCCCATTCCTGCACCAGAAGAACGATTCCGGCCATGAACAGACCGACCAGCACGATATAGTAGGGCATGCTTCCCGCAAAAATGCTCTCGTCAGGCCGCCTGGGAGGACGCTCCATGATACGGGCTTCTGCCCGCTCAGCCGAAAGGGCAAGCGCCGGAAATCCGTCGGTAATAAGATTGATCCAGAGAATATGGATCGGCTGGATCGGAACCGGCAGGCCAAGAAACGGGGCAAGAAAGATCAGGGAAACCTGACTGACATTCGTTGTGATATTGAACTGGATGAATTTTCTGATATTGTCGTAAATTTTCCTGCCCTCGCGAACCGTTTTGACAATGGTCGCAAAGTTGTCATCGAGCAGAACCATCTGGGCGGATTCCTTCGCCACATCGGTCCCGGTAATGCCCATGGCAATCCCTATGTCAGCCCGCTTCAAAGCGGGGGCATCATTCACGCCGTCCCCCGTCATGGCAACATACTGGCCTGCCGCCTGCAGCGCCTTGACGATACGCAATTTCTGCTCAGGCGCTACCCGGGCATACACCTTAATGTCGGGAACCCTTCTGCTGAAGACCGGATCCGTCATTTCCGCAAGGTCAGTTCCCGTAAGCACATGTCCGGACGCCCGGTCCTCGGCCTCTCCGAGAATGCCGATCCGCCGGGCGATCGCCATGGCGGTCAATGGATGATCCCCGGTAATCATGACCGGCCGGATACCGGCGGCAATACAGGTCTGGACCGCCTCGGCAGCTTCGGGCCGCGGGGGGTCGATCAGCCCGACAAGACCGAGCAATACCAGATCAGTTTCTACGGTTTCCGGAAGGAGCTTCTCCGGCAATTCGTCCAGCCGACGCACGGCAAAAGCGAGCACCCGCATGCCATCACGGGCCATCCGGTCGGCCTGCTCCATGAGCTCGGCAGCAGCAATCCCACGCCCCCCGGCAATCGATTTCGAGCGCTCGATCAGCATATCCACAGCACCTTTGGTAAATGCCAGATAGGTGCCGTCCTGCAGGCGGTGAATCGTCGTCATGCACTTGCGGTCCGAGTCAAACGGAACTTCAGCAACGCGGGGATACTGACGCTGCACCTGCTGCTTTGAAACTCCCGCCCCCTCTGCAGCGGAAAGCAGAGCCGTTTCCGTAGGATCTCCCAGAAGGACACCATCAGCGCCGATGTCTGCGTCATTGCTTAATGCAAGGGCAAGCCAGAACTGGACACGCACGTCTGTCGCTGCACCGGAAACATCCGGCACCGATCCCGGTAATTCCAATACGCTCCCGTCATGCCAGAGCATCTCAACCTTCATCCGGTTCATGGTAAGCGTACCGGTTTTGTCCGTGCAGATATAGGTAACAGAACCAAGGGTTTCGACTGCAGCAAGACGCCTCATGAGCGCCTGCACCCGGGCAAGCCGTTTTGCACCGAGGGCAAGCGTTATGGTCAAAACAGCCGGCAGGGCCTCGGGAATGGCCGCGACAGCAAGAGAAACCGCGGTCAGAAACATCGGCACGATCGACTCGCCTTTCATGATGCCGACGCCGAAGACGATGGCGCAAACGATCAGCACGACAACCGCTACCTGTTTTCCGAGTGCCTTCAGCCGCTTCTGCAACGGTGTCATGCCCGCTTCGTTTTCCTGGAGCAATCCGGCGATCTTTCCGATCTCGGTCTGCATACCGGTAGCAACAACCACCCCAGAACCGCGACCATAGGTAACGATCGTTCCCTTAAATGCCATATTCTTCCGGTCGCCGATACTCGCCTGCTCCCGGATGACGTCACCGGCAGTCTTGTCGACCGGCAGTGATTCGCCGGTCAGCATCGACTCATCCACCCGCATCTGTGCCGATTCGATCAGGCGAAGATCTGCCGGAACGAGACGACCCGCCTCGAGCAGTACGATATCTCCCGGCACGAGTTCCGAAGACGCTACCGTCGTCTGCACCCCATCGCGCAGTACCGTTGCTGTCGGAGCAGCAATGCTCTTGAGCGCGGCCATCGCCTGCTCGGCACGATATTCCTGGATGAATCCAATGACCGCATTGGCACAGACGATCACGAAAATTGCAATCGAGTCTTTCCAGTCACCGACCACCCCGGACAGCAGGGCTGCTCCAAGCAGTACCAGAATGAGAAAATCCCGGAACTGGTTCAGCAGCATGGTGACAGGGCTACGCCCCTTCTTTTCCTCCAGCGCATTGGGACCGTATTGTTCGAAACGCCGGGCTGCTTCCTGCGCAGAAAGCCCCTGCAATGACCCGTTCAGTGACGAGATCACGTCCTCCGCACTTCGGTTGTGCCACATATTCCCAACCTCCTGTAACCGCAAACACCACAACCCGTCGCTGAGCCGGTCGAAAGCATTTTTTTCAGCTACCTGCTCAGTGCAGGCTGTAAAGCAACATCACGCTGACACAATATACCAGCACAATACAGATCGCATCCCATGCCAGAAAGAGCTTCTTGCGCTCAGCCCGATACGTGAGACCGACAATTGCCAGCCCCGACATCGCGATGGCTGCGTGTCCCATGACCGAATGCGAACTGCTGACCATCGACAGGAGCGGTCCTTTTGGAAAAAACAGGTCGGCAATACCGAGAATGGCGATATTGAAAAGATTGCTGCCGAAAAGATTGCCGATGGCAAGATCGACCGCGCCCATTCTGACCGCTGAAACCGAGACGACGATTTCCGGCAACGTCGTCGCGACAGCAATAAACAGGGTGCCGACAAAGGTCTGACCGAGTCCTGTCTGCTCGGCAAGACCAACTCCGATGCCGGGCAGAAAAAAAGCTGCGCCCACCACAACGGCGGCATTGATACCGAATCGCGCCAGTGCCTGTTTGAGCGGAATTCCCGCAAACGGACTCCTCTCGGCGACTTCTTCCATGTAATTCCTGAGATTCTTCTGCTCATAAAAATAAATGACGCGCATGGCAATCAGATACCCGAGAAGAAAGACCAGGGAATACGGTCCGATCCAGCCGAGCGGAACGACGCTGTCCCGTAACTGTATCCCGGAAACAACGCCGCACATCATCACGATGCCGACCCCGGCAGAGAGGATATGTCCTTGCCGGGCCCGGGCGGAGAGCGGTCCGGAGCGGTGCACGGCATCCAGAAGACCAAAAATGAGGAGATTCACGCTGCATGCTCCGACGAGATTGCCGACCGCGATATCAGGCGCATCGTTCATGGCAACGCCGCTTATGCTCGATACCAGCTCAGGAAGCGAGGTGACCGTCGCAACGAGAACCACTCCCACCCAGGTGCGGCCAAGGCCGCTCTTTTCGGCAATGATGTCACCATACCGGGACAGACGGATTCCGGAATAGATGATCAGCGCAGAACAGAGAAGAAAACCGGCCCAGTGCATCATGTTGGTTCCACTCTGCCTGCCCGGAGATTCGGGCGCCCAGCGCCATGCATCCGGTCAAACAGAACAATCGTTTGTGCGATTTTCATTGCCGTTCAGCAATCAGCGCCTTGAGTTCATCGCCTTCGATCACTTCCCGCTCAAGCAGTATCCGTGCAATGCGCTCAAGCTGCGCCCGATTTTCGCGAAGGATCTCCGACGACTTCCTGAGCGTATCCCGCAAAAGCTGATGGACTTCATCATCAATTTCCTGTGCCGTATGCTCGCTGTAATCTTTCGGCTGTCCGGCCATCTGCACGTCGAGGAATCTCGGACGCGCCTTGTCATACGAAACAGGGCCGAGCTTTTCGCTCATGCCGTATGCCTTGATCATTGCGGTCGCCATATCGGTGGCCCGCTCGAGATCGTTCTTTGCACCCGTTGATGCCTCGCCGAAAATGAGCTCCTCGGCAGCCTTGCCGCCCAGCATGACCGCCATGCGATCGAGCAGTTCCGACCGGGTCAGGAGAAAACGGTCCTCAGTGGGAAGCTGCAGCGTGTATCCGAGGGCAGCAACCCCCCGAGGAATGATCGAAACCCTGCGAACGGGATCGGCATTCGGCAGAACGCTCGCAACAAGAGCATGCCCCATTTCATGATAGGCTACCCGCTCGCGCTCCTTCGGGCTGATGACGCGGCTCTTTTTCTCAAGGCCGGCAACCACGCGCTCGATGGCATCCTCAAAATCCTTCATCTCCACGACATCCTTGCCTTTCCGGACCGCCAGCAGAGCCGCCTCATTGACGACATTCGCAATATCGGCACCTACCATGCCGGGAGTCAGAGAAGCAAGGGTTTTCAGGACAACATCACCGGCAATCTTTATCTTCTTGATGTGGACAGCAAATATCTCCTCACGTCCCTTGAGATCGGGGCGATCCACCACAACGTGACGATCGAAACGGCCAGGCCGCAACAGCGCCTGATCAAGGATTTCGGGACGGTTTGTCGCGGCCATGATAATGACGCCTTTTTTGGTATCGAAGCCGTCCATCTCGGTCAGCAGCTGGGTGAGCGTCTGCTCCTTCTCATCAACGCCGCCGATCGGACTGATCCCTCTAGCCCTGCCGAGAGCGTCAATCTCATCGATAAAAATGATACATGGCGCCATCTTCTCTGCCTGGGCAAACAGGTCACGCACCCGCGCAGCTCCGACACCGACAAACATCTCGACAAAATCCGATCCGCTGATACTCAGAAACGCGACCTTCGCCTCTCCCGCAACGGCCCGTGCGAGCAAGGTCTTTCCGGTCCCCGGAGGGCCGACCAGCAGGATGCCTTTCGGTATCTTGCCGCCGAGCGTCTGGAACTTCTGCGGATTGCGCAGAAACTCGATGACTTCTTTCAGCTCCTCCTCCGCTTCTTCGACCCCGGCGACATCTTCAAACGTCACTTTGGTTTCGCCCTCGACATAGATCTTCGCCTTGCTCTTGCCGACCGCCATGAGCCCGCCTCCGGCAGCCCCCATACGTTTCATGAGAAACCCCCAGAGCCCGACAAACAGCAGAACCGGCACGACCCACGACAGCAGCGTCCGGAACCATGTTGACTCCTGCAGGGCATTGAATCTGATACCGTTTGCCGTGAGCTCCTTCACCAGATCGCCGTCCTCCATTCGGACGACAAAAAAGGTCTTCATGTCGGGAGATACCTTTGGCTGCCTGGTATCGCTGCCGCGAAGCGCGGCGATACGCTCATCCGCACCTTTCACGAGCTTGCCTTCAATGGTATCCTGCCGGATCTCCAGATCATTGATCAGGCGCTCCTTCAGAAGCACCTTGAACTCCGAGTAACTGATCTGCGCAATCGTACGCGACAGAAAATAGTTCTGGAGAGTTATGAGGACAAGAAATGCGATCAGGAAATAGGCGAGCGAAAAGCTGACTTTTTTCTCCATATGGAAGACCTCCCAAACCTCTTAGACACACACGGTATTTTCATTGTACCAGATGCGTTCAGACACGCAGACAAAAAAAAGGCCCGCATCCGAACGGATGCAGGCCCTGTCGTCAGGCAATGCTACCGTTTCTGCAACTGTGCAGACTTCTTCTCGAGCTCCTTGCGCGTGGATGCACGGGAAGACTCAAGCTTCTTTGCAATCGCCGGATACTTGATCGAAAGGATCGAACAGGCAAGATACGCCGCATTCTTCGCCCCGTCGATCGCCACCGTCGCAACCGGAATGCCGGGAGGCATCTGCACGGTTGAATACAGGGCATCCATTCCGGCCAGAGCTCCCGATTTCAACGGCACACCGATAACCGGCAGCGTGGTATGTGCCGCAATGACGCCGGCAAGATGCGCCGCCATACCGGCTCCGGCAATAATCACTTCGATACCGCGCTCGCGGGCATTTTTCGCATACTCCGCCGTCTTGTCCGGCAGACGATGCGCGGAGCTGATATCCATCTGATATGCGACTCCCATCTCCTGCAACACTTCCGCTGCCTTCTCCATGACCGGCAGATCGCTGTCGCTTCCCATCAGGATGAGCACCTGCGGCTTTGCCATTTATCGTCCTCCCATGCGCATCGCCTTCAGACGTGCGATGCGTTCTTCCATCGGCGGATGCGTGCTGAACAGATTCATCAATGCGCCCCCGCTCAGCGGATTCACAATAAACATATGCGCTGTCGCAGGATTTGCCTGCATGGGTATCTGCTGCGATGCCATCTGGAGCTTGTGCAGTGCATTCGCCAGATAGATCGGGTTGCCGCAGATCTGCGCTCCGCCGGCATCAGCGCCATACTCGCGCGACCGGGATATGGCCATCTGCACCAGCATCGCGGCAATCGGACCGACAATCATCATGACGATCGTCCCGATCGGGCTGCCGCCCTCGTCATCGTCATGACGGCCGCCGCCGAAAATCATCGCAAACTGCGCCATCTGGGCGAGATAGCTGATCGCGCCCGCTATGGCCGCCGCAATGGTGCCGACCAGAATATCGCGATTCTTGATGTGGGCGAGTTCATGGGCCAACACTCCCTCGAGTTCTTCCCGGGAAAGAATTCTCATGATCCCGGTGGTAACCGCAACGGTTCCGTGTTCAGGATTCCGGCCGGTCGCAAAAGCGTTCGGCTGATCCTCATTGATGATGGCAACCTTCGGCATCGGCAGCTCAGCACGCTGCGCGAGGCGCCGGACCATAGCATACAACTCCGGGGCTTCCGCCTCGGTGACCGGCTGGGCACCGTACATCTTCAGAACAATCTTGTCGCTGAACCAGTACGAAAAAAAGTTCATACCGAAGGCCATGATCAGCGCGATGGTCATGCCCGTCTTGCCGCCGGCCAAACCGCCCGCAAACACCAGCATGAGCGTCAGAACGCCCATCAGTAAAAAGGTCTTCATGGTATTCATCGACTATCCTCCTTTGGTCCTACAAAAAAACCCTTATCACGATACCAGGCATCATGATAAAGGTCTTGCTCGTTAGCACCGCTAACCCCGCGGAACCGGGCTTTTTACGGCCGTAATGACGATCACCGCGAATTCAGCTACTCCCCTTTATACAAATACTTCCTATAAGCTTAAGTTATCGAATCCGGGGGTGGCATGTCAAGGAAAATCGGAGGCGAACAGCGAGGAAAAAAATGGAGGCGACGAGCGGATTCGAACCGCTGAATAAAGGTTTTGCAGACCTCTCCCTTACCACTTGGGTACGTCGCCATCAAGAACAGCCGTGATCAGTGATCCGTAATGGGTTACACGTTCAGAAACCAAGAAAAAAAGATGAGCGAATGAGACAAACTACCCTCTCATTACTCATCACTCTTCACGCATTACCGTTTTAAAAATGGAGCGGGCGACGGGATTCGAACCCGCGACCCCAACCTTGGCAAGGTTGTGCTCTACCAGCTGAGCTACACCCGCAATATACTGCTGGAACCGGCCTGTGCAAGCCGCTGCATTCTCCGGACATCCCTTCAAAATGCAGTTTTGAACTCTATCATACTCTCCCCGAACGTGTCAATGTCCGTTGCGAAAAGACCGGTCCATCCAGTACAATAACGGATGAACTTAACACTGTCTGAATTCAGGACCCACGCGCATCAGGCTACCATTATCCCCCTGTATAAAAATATTCTCTGCGACACCGAAACGCCGGTAAGCGCCATTCTGAAACTCAGGAAAAAGCCGGTCTTTCTGCTGGAAAGTGTTGTCGGCGGCGAGAAGTGGGCCCGGTATTCCTTTATTTGCATTGATCCTGCCCTGACCATCAAGGCGAACGGCAAGCGCGTCACCATCAGCAACGGCAGAAAAGAACGTGTTGTGTCGGCGGACGATCCGCTCACGGTCGTCGAAGATATCGCGTCCCGGTTCAAGCCGCTTGAAGTGCCTGAACTGCCGCGCTTTGCAGGCGGTTTTGTCGGGTATCTTTCCTATGATGTCGTCCGCGCCTTCGAGAAGCTGCCGCACCGCAAAAAACCGGGGCTTGATATGCCGGATGTGCTGCTCATGCTGTTCGATTCGATCCTCATCTTCGATAATCTCAAACAGACGCTTTCAATCCTGACCAATGTCCACACCGGAGGAGATATCCTGTACAAGGGAGCCCCGCTCTTCCCCTCCCGGAAAAAGAAAGACCTTGCGGCCCTGTATCGCGAAGCCGTGAGAAAGATCGACAAAATCGCTGCAGCACTGCAGAAGAGCTGTACCATGAAAGCGCCGCTCGAAATGCCGCAGGGCACCGAAGTTCCAGCCCGTCCGGAAGCGGCATCGTTTTCATCCAGCTTCAAAAAAGATGATTTCAAGGCGGCCGTCGCAAAGGCAAAGGAATATATTCATGCGGGCGACGTTTTTCAGCTCATCGTGGCGCAGCGGTTCTCGCGCCCCTGCTCTGTCCATCCGCTCACGATCTATCGGGCGCTCCGCGTGATTAACCCGTCACCGTACATGTTCTATTTTGATATCGGCGATGCTCATATCGTGGGATCGTCTCCCGAAATTCTGGTCCGCCTTGAGGACCGCAAAGTAACGGTCCGTCCGATTGCGGGAACCCGCAAACGCGGCAGAACCGAAGAGGAAGACCGGGCGCTGGAAGCTGAAATGCATGCGGACCCCAAGGAACGGGCAGAACATCTCATGCTGATCGACCTTGGCCGGAACGATGTCGGCCGCGTCGCCGAGATTGGTACCGTCAGGGTAACTGACTTCATGATAACCGAGCGTTACAGCCACGTCATGCACATGGTTTCGAATGTGGAAGGACAGCTGCGTGAAGGGCTGAATGCGTTTGACGTATTCCGCGCGGCATTCCCGGCGGGAACAGTGGCTGGAGCGCCGAAGATCAGGGCCATGGAGATTATCGAAGAACTTGAGCCTACCAGGCGGGGGGTTTATGCCGGCGCGGTCGGGTACTTCGGCTACTCGGGAAACATGGACACCTGCATTGCGATCAGAACACTGGTCATCAAGGACGGAAAGGTCTATTTTCAGACCGGCGCCGGCATTGTCGCCGATTCCGATCCCGAGAGCGAATATTGGGAGTCCGTCAACAAGGCGATGGCAATGATGACCGCCGTCGATTTCGTCGAAAAGAAAAAGAGATAATCATGCTTTTAATGATCGATAACTACGATTCGTTCACCTACAACCTGGTTCAGTATCTTGGCGAACTCGGACAGGATGTCCGCGTCTACCGCAACGACAAACTCGGCATTGCCGACATCGAAAAACTTGCTCCGGATCATATCGTGATTTCTCCCGGCCCCTGCACGCCCAATGAAGCCGGCATCTCGATCGAAACGATCCGTCATTTTGCCGGGAAAATCCCGATTCTCGGCGTCTGCCTCGGCCACCAGTCGATCGGCGCGGCATTCGGCGGCAATGTCATCCGTGCGCCGTATCTGATGCATGGCAAGACATCGCTGATACACCATGACGCAAAGACAATCTTTGCCGGCCTGCCGAATCCGTTTGAGGCAACGCGTTATCACTCGCTTATCGTTGAGCGGAGCAGTATCCCCTCCTGCCTCGAGATCTCGGCATGGACGGATGACAACATCGTCATGGGTCTGCGCCACAAGAACTTCTCCATCGAAGGGGTACAGTTCCACCCGGAATCGATTCTTACCAGCGCCGGCAAGGATCTGCTGCGCAATTTCATTTCGCTCGGGCCGGTGCGGTGATCCGGGAAGCGATCAATCTCCTCATCCAGAACATTCACCTCAGCGAGGCCGAGATGGCGGAATGCATGCTCGAAATCATGGAAGGCAAGGCAACCGATGCACAGATCGGGGCATTCCTGACTGCGCTGCGCATCAAGGGGGAAACCATCGATGAGATTACGGGCGCCGCGCGGGTCATGCGCGACAAGGCGCACCGGATCAATGCCCCTGAAAATGTCATCGATACGTGCGGCACCGGCGGCGACATGTCCGAAACGTTCAACATCTCGACGACAACCGCGATCGTTGTCGCTGCCTGCGGCATCCCGGTTGCAAAGCATGGAAACCGTTCGGTATCGAGCAAGTCGGGAAGCGCCGATGTCCTCGAAACCCTCGGCGTGAAAATTGATCTGCCTCCGCAAAAGGTCGAAACGTGCCTGTTTGAAACCGGATTCGGCTTTCTCTTCGCTCCGCTGTTTCACCCGGCCATGAAGTTCGGCATCGGCCCGCGGCGGGAGATCGCGATCCGGACGATCTTCAATATTCTCGGCCCGCTCACCAATCCCGCGGGAGCGAGGCGCCAGATCATGGGGGTGTTCGCCTCAAAACTGACCGAACCGCTTGCGCAGGTGCTCGGCAACCTGGGCGCAACCGACGCGATGGTTGTGCACGGCGAAGACGGACTCGATGAGATCACGATCACCAACGGCACACGAATCTCCCGGTGGAATGGCAAAAGAGTTGATACGTTCTACATAACGCCCGAAAATGCCGGCCTCTCCCCTGCGGAACGCGAATCACTCAGCGGGAGCGGCAAGGAGGAAAATGCCCGCATAACACTTGATGTCCTGAGCAGCGCTGCCGGCCCGAAGCGGGATGTGGTGCTCATGAATGCCGCTGCGGCGCTGATGGTCGCCGGACAGGCGAATGACTTCGCAACAGGAAGCGCGCTCGCCGCTGACGCGATCGACTCCGGCAGGGCTCTCGCAAAGCTGCGGCAGGTCGTCCGGCTGACGCAATCCCTGTAATCGCCGGTCCGGTCGGTCAAGGGGAGAGGGGGCACGAGCAATGTTCGGCATGAAGTCAGACGGCAGGCGCAGTTTTATCCTTGTCCTCTCCGCGGTTCTTTTGTCGGGGTTTTTGCTTACTTCGCTGCTCAGCTATTCCGTCTCGAAATCCTCGATCCGTGATGCCATCCTTGATCAGGAGCTTCCGCTCACCTCCGACACGATCTACTCCGAGATCCAGAAGGATCTTATCCGGCCCATCCTGATTTCGTCCATGATGAGCACCGACACCTTTCTGCGGGACTGGGTCCTGGACGGCGAAAAGAACATTCCGCAGATCACCAAATATCTATCCGAGGTAAAGGAACGATACGGAGCCGTTACCAGTTTCTTTGTCTCCGAGCATTCCCGGGTCTATTATCATCCCTCCGGCATCCTGAAAAAGGTCAGGGAGGATGAGCCGCGCGATACCTGGTATTTCCGGGTGCGGACAATGCAAACGCCTTACGAAATCAATGTCGACCCGGATTTCGGCAACCGGGATGCCTTGACCATCTTCATCAATTATCGCGTCTATGACTATGACAACCGCTTTATCGGGGCGACAGGGGTAGGATTGACCGTCGACGCGGTGCGGAACATGATCAATGACTATCAGGCGCGGTATCAGCGCGATATCTATTTTGTGAAACCGGATGGTGCGATCGTTCTCTTCGCGTCACGATTCGGTCACCCGGAAACCAGCATTCGCACCATAGATGGACTGGGATCGATTGCCGACAGCATTCTGAAAAGAAATACCGGTTCGTACCAGTATCTCATGAACGGCAAGAATCATCTGCTCAATGTCCGTTTCATTCCTGAACTCAACTGGTATCTCTTTGTCGAAAAAATAGAAGATGATGCCCTCATCACGATCCGCAATACCCTGTATCTGAATATCCTCATCTGTCTCGGCATTTCGGCAGTCGTCATCTTCATCGTCTGGCTGACGGTCTCCCGTTACCAGTCGCGCCTTGAGGAAATGGCAAACTCCGACCGACTGACCGGTCTCCGCAACAGACATGCCTTCGAAATTCTCATGCCGCAAACCATCAGTGAAGCGGTCCGCTCGAAGACGGCCTTCGCCATCCTGATGATCGATATCGATCACTTCAAGCATATCAACGATTCTCACGGGCATATCGCAGGGGATCAGTATTTGCAGGCGATAGCCGGTATCATCCGCGAAACAGTGCGTGAGTCCGACATCGTGTTCCGCTGGGGAGGAGAAGAATTCCTGGCAATCCTGAAGGGATGCGGTGCTGTCGATGCCCTGACCGTTGCCGAAAAGCTGCGCACCGCGATCGAAAATCATGCGTTTGCCGAGCCTGTCACCGTGAGCATAGGAGTCGCCGTATGGCGTGAAGGGTATTCTCCTGATGCCTTGATTGCCCGTGCCGATGACGCCCTCTACACCGCAAAAAAGAATGGGCGCAACCGGGTTTGTATCGATGAGCGGGCTGCATGAAAATATGTCCGGTGCCGGAATCCCCGCATATCGCCGGGCCGCGCAGCCGGATAGCAGCAGAAGCCGGAAAATTCATCCGCCCGTTCGGGACCGGTCGATCGGCAATCATCCGGGGTAAATGCCTGATGACAGGAAAAGCGCGCCACGTCGCTGCGGGAAGTGCTGAACACAAAAGAGCGGCTGACCATCCATGGGATATCGCGAACTGACACTGAAACTGCCGACCGACTATACCGAGGAACAGCTCAGACGGCGCATCGGCAAAGAGCTGAAGATCCGCAATTTTTCGTGTACCATCAGCTCGAAAAGCCTCGATGCCCGCAAAAAAAACGCCATCCACTGGCTCCTGCGGGTGGGTGTTGTATCCGATGAACTTGCGGGAGGAGAGCCTGAACGCGCTCCGGAACTGGTCATTCCCCGCATATCCGGCACCCGTCGCGCAGTCGTAGTCGGAAGCGGACCTGCCGGGATCTTCGCGGCACTGGTACTGCAGCAGGCGGGCATTTCCGTAACCCTGATCGAACGCGGTACTGAAGTTACAAAACGGGCCGAGGGAATCCGGGCATTCGAGGCAACCGGCGTGTTCAATCCGGCGAGCAACTACGCTTTCGGAGAAGGAGGCGCCGGAACCTTTTCCGACGGCAAACTGACCTCCCGTTCAAAGCACATCACCCGCGAAAAAGAATTCATGCTGAACGCATATATAAAGGCAGGGGCTCCGGAAGAAATCCGGTATTTGGCTCATCCGCATCTCGGCAGCGACAACCTGCGGGTGATGGTCAAAAACCTCCGGCAGATGCTGCTCGATCTCGGGGGAACGATCCATTTTGAGACCATGCTGCTCGATCTGTCGGCAGATAACGGCAGCGTTGCGGCGGCAATCACCTCAGCAGGCCCGATGACCGCTGATTTTTTCGTGATCGCGCCGGGCCATTCAGCGCACGAGACATACCGCATGCTGATCGGCAAAGGAGTAGCCTTCCGCACCAAGTCGTTTGCGATCGGCTGCCGCGTCGAACATCCCCAGGAACTGATCAATCTGGCTCAGTGGGGGTGCAGGCGCCTGCCGGGCGTCAAGGCGGCTGAATACCGGCTCACCTCTCCAGGCGACGGCCGATTGCCGGTCTATACCTTCTGCATGTGTCCGGGCGGCGTCGTTGTACCGGCTGCTGCGTACGAAGAGACCAACATCGTCAACGGCATGAGCCGCTATCGGCGAAACGGCGTCTTTGCCAATGCAGCCTGCGTAGCGGGCATCAATCTGAACTCCTTGCTCGGCAGGGAATTAGACCCTCTTGAGGCGCTGGAGTGGCTGGGCGCCCTGGAAGAGAGTTTTTATACTGCAACGGCAGGATATCGTGCCCCGTTCTGCACCGTACGCGATTTTCTCGACAAAACGATGCCGTCAGGCATTCCCGACTCGAGCTATCCGCTCGGGCTGAAACCCGCTCCGCTCTGGAATATGCTGCCCGCTCCGGTGGCGACTGCGATCGCCGCCGGTCTCAGGGACTTCACCCGCACGATAAAAGGATTCGAGACCGGCACCCTGCTCGGCCTTGAGAGCAAGACATCCTCACCGATTCAAGTGCTGCGAGAACCGGACGGTCGTTGTACCGGATTTGACAATCTGTATGTGGTCGGCGAGGGGAGTGGCTATGCCGGCGGCATCATTTCGAGCGGGTCGGACGGCATTCGGGCAGCAATGCACATTCTGGCGCGCTGCTGATACCTCCTTCATTACCCCTCTGGAACGATCATGACTCGGCATTGTGCGACCCGAAAGTCGGGTGAAAAAATCCCGGAAACCGGGAACCGCGGTCGTCAGCCCGCATGACGATCCGACCCGCCGGGATGCATGGCGGCAAACTGCAGAAAGATGCGGGCAATGTCGGCGGAATCGTCCACCACATAGATAAGGTCAACATCCTCCCTGCTGATCGCCCCGCGCTCAACGAGCGTCCCCCGGATCCACTCAACCAGCCCTTTCCAGTACTCGCTGCTGTAAAGTACAAGGGGAAAGCTTGTCACCTTTTTGGTCTGTACGAGCGTCAGGGCCTCAAAGAGTTCGTCCATCGTGCCGAACCCTCCCGGAAAGATGACAAATCCCATCGCGTATTTCACAAACATGAGCTTGCGGACAAAAAAGTACCGGAACGAGAGACTGATGTCCAGGTGCGGGTTCGGTTCCTGCTCATGGGGGAGTTCAATATTCAGTCCCACAGACTTGCCGCGCCCCATCTTCGCCCCGCGGTTCGCCGCCTCCATGATCCCCGGCCCGCCGCCCGTGATGATAGAAAAACCGTGCTGGGAAAGCATCGCTCCGACATTCATCGCCTGTTGATAATACGGACTGTCCTCTTCAAAGCGCGCCCCGCCGAATACGCCGACTGCAGGACCGAGATTGTACAGCGTCTCAAATCCATCAACCAGCTCGGACTGAATGCGGAAAACACGCCACGTCTCGGAATGACGAAGATCTTCAATCACAATAGCCTCCCGCTCTCTTCCGGCGTCCTGAACTCAGAAGCAAGATACGCGCTCGGCTTCGGAACCTGATCCACCTCACCAGGGCTGGATACTTCCTTGGCACTCGAAATGCCGAGGTCGCGGAATTTTCTGACCGAAGGAATCAGACGCGTTTCGAGAGATCGCACCCCGTCATTATAGGAACTGACCGCCTTTCTGAGCGAATCCCCTGTCTTTGCAAAATGATCGATCACCACCACAAACCGGTCATACAGCTCTTTGCCCAGTTTGTTGATCTCCTGTGCGCTCTGGGTGATCTGCTCCTGCTGCCAGCCATAGGCGATCGCTTTCAGCAGGGCAATAAACGTCGTGGGCGTCGCCAGCACGACCTTCTTCAGGCTGCCGTCCTCGATGAGCCGCGGGTCGTGTTCCAGCGCAGCGCTGAAAAACGATTCTCCCGGAAGATACATGACCACCAGCTCGGGAGACCGGGGGAACTGGTCCCAGTAGGTTTTTGAACCGAGTCCGCTCATGTGGTTACGGACCTGTGCAACATAGGCGGCGATTCCTTTGCGCTTCTCTTCCTCGGAACCCGCGGAAAGGGCGCTGAGGTATGCATCGACCGGCGCTTTGGCATCGACGACGATTTCACGGCCGTTCGGCAGGCGGACAATCATGTCGGGACGGAGCTTGCCCCCCTCCGTGGCAACCGATTCCTGTTCGTAGAAATCACAATACGACGTCATGCCGGCAAGCTCTGCAACCCGCCGCAGACCGATCTCTCCCCACGATCCGCTGACCTTCGGACGGCGCAGGACCGTAACGAGATTGTTGGTTTCCTGCTGGAGCCGCTCCTGCATGCTCGAAAGATTCCTGAGCTGTTCCGACAGGCTGCCGAACGACTTGTGGCGGTTATCCTCCATCTCCCGGATCTGGAGCTCATACCGCTTCAGCATTTCCTGAAGCGGCTTCACGGTTGCATCGATCGACTGCTGATGTTCACCCAGTTTCCCCTTTGTTTCAGCCATTACCCTGCCGAGCGACTCGGTAGCCAGGCGCAGGAAATCCTCGCTGCTGCTCTTGAGCGCCGCACTCGAGAGCGCGGTAAAGGTGTCGCTCAACTCCTTCTTCATGATTTCGATCAGCGCCTTCTGTTCTTCCAGGTTCCGGGCGGAATCCGCAAGCCGCTTCTGGTTTTCATCGAGCCGGGTCAGCGCAGCAGTGCGTTCCAACTGCTCGCGTTCGAGCGCCGCGCGCAATTCGGCGCTCTCGCGCTCGTGCCGCTGCACCTGCAGGCGAAGCTCTCCCTGCAACGCCTCGGCAGCTCCGGCGCGCTGCTCAAGCTCCCGTACCTGCGCGTCCGCAGCAGCCCTGATTTCCGCCTCTCGGGCAAACCCGGCTGATTTGAAGCGTGAGCCGGCTGCAATCCAGGCAGCAGCCGCTCCGATGCAAACACCGATGAACAGAAACAGCACCGACTCCATCAGTGCGCCCCCCAATCGTCTCCGGCAGCAAGCTCTGTGCGCACAAGCGCGAGAATGGCCGAGTGCGGGACGATCAGATATTTTTTTGTATCAAACTCGATTTCCACTGCCGCCTCTTTCAGGAAGATGGCGTAATCGCCCTCCTGCGCCTGTAGCGGGACAAACCTGAGATCCTGCCGCTTCTTCGGAGCCCATGGTTCCTCTGCTCCCGGAGCGGCCTCGCTGACCGGATAACCAGGCCCGACCTTGATGATATAGCCGCCCTGCACGCGCTCCCGCTCCTTGACGGTCGGGGGCAAATACAGACCGGTTGTCGTGCGTTCCGACCGCTCATCAAGATCGATCAACACCCGATCGCCGACAACGATAATGCTCTTTTTCGCTTTCATGGCACTATTGTATATCATTCCGCGGCGATTCCGCACGGCGGCCAGGCGATTTGCTATAATGAGAATCATGAAGCTTGATCCCTCCTTCTACAAACACCTTCTGGACCATGTCTATGATGGTGTTTATTTTGTCGATACCGACCGCCGGATTCTCTACTGGAACAGAGGGGCCGAACGCATAACAGGATATCCTGCAGAAGAGGTGGTTGGCAGCCGTTGCGCGGACAATATCCTCGTGCATGTCGATGAAAACGGGGTGGAACTCTGCAAAACCGCCTGTCCGCTTCTTCAGGCGGTCAATGACACCAAAAATCACCATGCAGAGGTATTCCTCCATCATAAATCCGGCCACCGGATTCCCGTATCGGTCTATGCCACATCCCTGCGGAATGAAGACGGTCAGGTGATCGGCTGTATCGAAACATTCCGTGAGTCTGTTCATGGACCTGATCCCCTTTATCTTTACGAACTGGAAAAAGCGTCTCTGCTCGATCCGCTCACCCAGGTTGCGAATCGGCGTTTCCTCGAAATGCGCCTTGCTTCAAGTCTCGGTGAGTTTGGCCGTTACGGTATTCCCTTCGGCGTCATTTTTGCGGACATCGATCATTTCAAAGAGATCAACGATACTTATGGCCATCTCGCAGGGGACGATATGCTCAAAATGATTGCCCGCTCGCTCCGCACCAATGTTCGCTCGACTGACCTGGTCGGCAGATGGGGCGGCGAAGAATTTGTCATCATCGCGTCGCATGCCTCTCTGAAAAGCCTCCAGAACCTGGCCCAGAAATTGCGCACCCTTATCGAGAAGTCTTTCCTGCGCAGAGATGACCGGAACCTCCAGGTCACCATGACCTTCGGAGCAACCATGGTACGGTCTGAGGACACTGAACAGTCCGTCATGGCGCGGGCGGATGCCCTCATGTACCGCGGAAAGTCGGATGGCCGCAACCGCGTCATAGCAGAGCCTTGACTGCACTCTCCGTTGTGGGCAGATCCTCAAAATATTCCTCTCCCGCCCCCCGAATACATGGGGATGACGCTCTGTATCGTGTCGCGTTCGAAACATCGAAGGTTCCTACCCTGATTGTCGATGACGACATGACGGTTGTGCTGGCAAACGCTGAATTTGCCCAAAGAGCCGGGTATTCGCGTTCGGAAATAGAGGGTCGTATGCAATGGACCCGTTTTGTTCCGGAAACCGAGCGCCCCCGCCTCGAAAAGTACCATCGCATCAGGCGCATTGATCCCGCAGCGGCACCCCATTGCTATGAAAGCAAGTTCATCACGCGAAACGGGAGCCTGCATATCGTTGCCGTCTATGTAGCGATGATTGACGGAAGCAAGATGAGTGTCATTGCCCTCCATGACATCACCGAGCGCAAACAGATGGAAGACGAACTCCAGAAGGCCCAGAAACTGGAGTCGCTTGCGCACATGGCAGGCGGCATGGCGCACGACTTCAACAATGCCCTCACCATCATTCTCAGCTCCATATCGCTTGCCCGGCATTATGCTGCTGCGTCTCCTGAAGCGGTCGCCAAACTGCGGGAAGCCGAAAAAGAGATCATGCGGGCAAAAGGGCTCACGTCACGGCTCCTCACCTTCTCCCGCGGAGGAGAACCGTCGCTGAAGACAATGAAGATCGACGATCTGGTGCTCGACACGGCACATCTGTCCCTGCTCGGATCGGACATCCATGCCTCATACCATGTGCAGGACAACACGTGGCACTGTCGGGTCGATGCCTCGCAAATCGCCCAGGTCGTGAGCAGCATTGTGCTGAATGCCCGACAGGCAATGCCGGCCGGAGGAACCCTCTCCATCGCCATCGAGAACGTCCGGCTCGATCAGCGACAGCACCACGCGCTTGTGAGCGGCCCCTATGTTTTGATAACCATCCGGGATACCGGTATCGGCATCTCCCCGGAGCATCTGCCCCGGATCTTCGACCCATTTTTTTCGACCAAGCCGAGAAGCAGCGGCCTTGGTCTGTCATCCAGCTATGCCATTATCAGCAAACACGGAGGGCACATAGACATCTTTTCGGAACAGGGGATCGGCACGACCGTCTACCTGTATTTGCCCGCCGCTCCGGAAGACGCTCCTGCGACGGTTCCGGAACTGTCCGAACGGAAAGCCTCGCTGCTCCTGGTTGAAGAGGATAAGCAAGTCCGGGAAACGGTAGCTGCCCTCCTGAGGGAGTACGGACATGCCGTAACACCGGTTCCGTCCGGCGTACAGGCGGTGCGGACCTATGAAACCGCGCTTGCCGCCGGCAACCCGTATGACGCAGTAATCCTCGACCTCTCCCCGATCGGACGCGAAGGAGGAAGGGGTTGCCTCAAAGCCCTGCTCGAACTTGATGCGCAGGTCTGCGTCATCGGCGGAAGCAGGTATGCGGAATCGTTCAATCTTGCCGAATACCGGCAGTACGGATTTGCACATGTCGCCCAAAAGCCCTACAATATCGATCAATTGATTGAAATACTGCGTCAGGTGATGCTTCGGAGGCCATGAACAGCGATCGCGAAACCATATTGCTGATCGATGATGAAGAACTCATCCGGGAAAACTTCAGCAAAATTCTGGCCATTCACGGCTACAACGTAGTAACGGCGCATGATGCAGCGTCCGCACTGGCTGCGTTCCGGTCCAGCCTCCCTTCAGCAGTATTGCTGGATGTCAATCTCCCCGGCCGCAGCGGTACGGATGTCCACCGCGAAATCAAGATGCTCGACGCCTCAGTGCCCGTCATCTTTGTAACGGCATACGGCGACATCCCGTCAGCCGTCGAAGCGATCAAGGAGGGGGCGTACGATTTCATTGCGAAGCCGCCCGACTTCGACCGGCTCATCATTACGATCGGCCGCGCCATCGAAAAAAGGAACCTCGAAAGAAACATTCGCGATCTTCATGCAGCGTATCAGTCGTCGCTGGAATTCATGCTCGGCAGCAGCTCCGCCATGCGGCGGATCATCAGTCAGCTCCAGCAGATCGCCTTGAGCGACTACTCGGTCATCATCAAGGGGGAAACCGGCACCGGCAAGACCCACCTTGCCAATGTCATACACAGTCTCAGCAGGAGAAGCTCCGGTCCGTTTGTCAAAGTGTCCGTCGGCAGCATTCCCGACACCCTTGCCGAGAGCGAGCTTTTCGGTTTTGAGAAAGGCTCCTTTACCGGTGCGGACCGCATGAAACGCGGATACTTCGAGATCGCCGACAGCGGCACGGTATTTCTGGACGATATGGATAACATTTCGCTCTTTGTCCAGGGCAAACTGCTCAGCGTCATCGAAGACAAGCGTATCTACCATATCGGCAGCACCGAGCCTATTCCGGTCGATGTCAGGGTTATCAGCGCCACCAACCGCGACCTTTCCGAGCCTTCGGCACACAGCACATTCCGCCAGGATCTGCTCTTCCGTCTCGGCGAATTTGTCATTCACCTCCCGCCGCTGCGGGAGCGCCCCGAAGACATTGTCTTTTTCGGCAGAAAATTTCTGATCGAGACCTGCACGGAACTGTCCAAGCAGGTGGGAGAACTGGCACCCGACGCGGTGCCGGTGCTGACCGACTATCCGTGGCCCGGCAATCTGAGACAACTGAAAAATGTCATCCGCCGGGCAGTCCTCCTCAGCCATGACGGCAGAATCAACGCGGAAAACCTTCGGGTGATCCTTTCCATGGAAAACACGTCGCACCAACCGATGGAAGGACCCGCCTTATCAATCAAGGATGCGGAAAAAGCAGCCATTCGTCGCGCCCTCGAACTTGTCGGAGGGAAAAAAACGCGGGCGGCCGCGCTTCTCAAAATCGACTACAAAACACTTCTTAGGAAAATCAAAGAGTTCGGGATATAACCTGCGGGCAGAAGCATGAGTCTCGCGATGTCCTGCACACATCTTTTTCCTATGGCATTTTTCCCATATATTGGCATTTTGCCATAGACATCTCCTTTCCCACCAATCACATCATCAGACGTTTCAATAACTTATCATGTGGCATTCATTTTGCTAATCACCTATCTGATTTTTCATTCGTGAAAGGATACCCATGAAACGACATATTCTCATTGTCGACCATGAGCCTTATTTTCGGCATGTTGCGGCGTTCATGCTGCGCAATGCCGGCTATACCGTCAGTTCGGCGTCAACCACCGAGCAGGCGCTGGCCCTTTTGTTCAACTCACAAACCAGAAAGCGCTCGTACGATCTGATGTTTGTGGATACCCATCTGCCGGGGCTCGATACCCAGCAACTGGCCGACATGCTCAAGTTCCGGAAACTGAACGTTCCGATGCTGACCGTTGGGGGGTTCACCGACAAATCGTTCGTGCTCGAAATGCTCAACAGCGGACACCACGAGTTTCTCGAAAACATCTTTTCCGCAGCCGACATGCAGAAAACCATCACCAAAAAGCTCAGGACGCAGAGCTCGCTTGCTGCAAAAAAAACAGCCCCTCAAAAAAAGCGGGCCAAAACGGCTCAGCGCCTGTCAAACAACTGAACCGCCGGAGAACACCCATGAAAGCAATCAGGACAACCAGGAAAAAAAACGGACAGACGATGCTCTGCCCGTTTTTCAGCGAACATTACGGAGGATGCCTCAGCACCAACATGCACAACATGTCGCTGGCATCCGTGGTAGATCATTGCGGCTCGCACTTTGAATCGTGCAGCGTATACCAGAAATTCAGCCGCGCCGGCCAGGTGGCGGACTATGCAGGTCCCTGCCTCGGATGTGCTGAACCCGCAGCGACGAAAGACTGCGCCCTTCGCGAAAACGAACCGTTCTTTTTTGTTCCCCATGAGCGGAGGATCTACTCATAGCCCTCATCAGCGGGTTGCCGGTCTCCGGCACGAGCCGGCAGCCCGCTCTCTTTATTCGCCCACTGCCGCAATTGTCGAGTATAATGAAAGAAAAAGCAGGATGATTCGCACTACCAGAAGCATCCTGCAAAGGGGGGGGCGGATGCCGGATCACAACGCTTTGACAGCAACTTCTTCAGAGCTGCGTCTTCGTGCTGAAAAAATGCTCAATACTGCTTCCCCTCCCGAAGAAATGCGCATGCTTGTTCGGGAACTGCTCAACCATACCGCAACACTTGAGGCGGAGTGCGACAAACTCCGTCAGGCACAGTCCATCGATCCATACGACCTTGCTCCGATCGGGTTTTGCACCATTGACAGCGGAGGGTTAATCCTGAAAGCCAATGTCGGCGCAGCCACCTTGCTGGGAAGCGTTCCCACTGCATTGGTCAACCGTCCTTTCAGCGAGTTTGTCGTCGAGCATGACCGTCCGGATTTTTCTGCGCTCAAAAGCGCCCTTTTCACGACGCACTTTCCCCAGACATGCGAACTCCGTCTGCAGCGAGCCGACGACACCACCTGCTGGGTACGCATCGAGGCGATTCCCCTGATGGATGAAAATTTCCGGGATCTTGCCCGAGTCATGATCCGGGACATTTCTGTGCGCAAACAGGCGGAGATTTCCCTTGCCGAAAATGAACATCGTCTGCGTACGCTTGTCCAGACGATTCCCGACCTGGTCTGGCTCAAGGACACCAATGGCATTTATCTGGCCTGCAATCATGCATTTGAACGCTTCTTCGGCGCAAAGCAGGCCGATATTGTTGGCAAAACCGACTATGATTTTGTCGACAAAGCGCTTGCAGACTTTTTTCTCGAACACGATCGTCAGGCAATGGCACTGGACAAGCCAAGCATGAACGAGGAATGGTTGACCTTTGCGGACGGTGGCTATCATGGCCTGTTTGAAACCATCAAGACCCCGGTGCATGATGACACCGGCAAAGTAATCGGCGTTCTCGGCATTGCCCGCGACATTACCGTGCACAAAAAGACCGAAACCGATCTCGAAACCAGCAAGATTTTTCTCGAAACGCTGCTGAATGCAATCCCCGTTCCCATTTTTTACAAGGATACGGAAGGTCGCTATCTCGGCTTCAACAAAGCATTTGAAGACCTGTTCGGCACTGAGAAAGAAACCCTGGTCGGCAAGAGCGTTTTCGATATTGCACCGAAAGAGCTGGCTGAGACATATCATGCGAAAGATCTTGAGGTATTTCAGAACCCTGGTACTCAGATATACGAATCAGAAGCGCAAACCGCACGCGGAGAGAAACGTCGCGTCATTTTCCATAAAGCACCGTTCAAGGATTCGACCGGCACTATTGCCGGCCTGATTGGGGCAATCATGGACATTACCGAGCAGAAGCACGCAGAAGAGCAGCTCAAAAAGACACAAGCTGCGCTTCGAGCGAGCCGTGACAATAACTGAATTCCCGAAGGAGGCACTTGCGCTGCTCAGCCTGCTCCCTGTTCGCGCAGGAACGATAAAACCCAAAATCGTCATTGGATTCGACCTATGACGCTCCAAGCCTGGCAGGACTGGCAACAGAGCGGATTTATTCGGCGAAGCGGCACATACAGGATGTATGGTGCCAGGCGAATACCTCGGAGGACGGCTGGACGCCGTCCGAGAATGAGCGGTGTTGCCTGTTCTGCCAGGCTAATGACAATTCCGGGTTAAAGTCCCGGCTTGCAACTGTAAGGGTGTACCAATGAAACGAGCGGTCGCGATGTTCAAGGGAGTGATTGCACCATGAACAAATCTTCGAAGCACCGTCAACCTGCGGTTCTGATCATCGATGATGATGAGCAGGTTCGGTTTGTATTCAGCGAGCGCCTCAAGGCGGATCGACTGGCAGTATCATGTGCACCGGAGGGTCTCAGCGGCCTCAATCAGTTCCGCCTGGGGAAGCCGAATCTGGTATTGCTTGATCTGCGCATGCCTGGACTCGATGGGATGGACATCCTCGAGGAACTTCAGCGTATTGATGCGAGCGTGCCGGTCATCGTAATAACGGCTCACGGCGATATCCCCGCGGCTGTTCAGGCGATCAAGGCAGGGGCATACGATTTTCTCCTGAAACCGCTGGATCTTGACATGCTCTCGCTTGTCGTACATCGGGCGCTGGAATTCGGCGCGTTGAAGCGCGAAATGAAGCGCATCCGGGAGGAAGTCGAGACATCCCTTGACCAAGTGTTTGGCGTCAGCAGGCAGGCAAAAGACCTTGCCCGGAGCATTATCAGACTGGCTGCTTCGGATCTGTCCGTCATTCTCGAAGGAGAAACAGGCACCGGCAAAACGCATGTTGCCCGCGCCATTCACGAACACAGCGCGCGGGCAAAAGCACCGTTTGTTTCAGTAGACATGGGTACCATTCCGGATCATCTGGCGGAAAGTGAACTCTTCGGATATGAAAAAGGCGCCTTCACCGGCGCGGAAAGCAGAAAGACAGGATATTTCGCGGCAGCACACAACGGCACGCTTTTCATTGATGAGATTGAGAATGTCAGTCCGCCGCTTCAGGCAAAACTCCTTCGCGCCGTTGAACAGAAAATCATTTATCCCTTGGGGAGCACCGATCCCGTGCCGGTCGACATACGCATCATCGCAGCATCCAACAAACAACTCAAAACCCTTGTGAGAGAAAAGGTTTTCCGCGAAGATCTGTTTTTCAGGCTGGGAGAGTTCTGCCTGAGCATCCCTCCCCTGCGCGAGCGTCCCGATGACATCGTCTTTTTCGCAAACCGTTTCCTTGGCGAAGCGGAAAGGGATTTTATCAAGAAGGTGCGATTGAGTGACCGAGCCGTCGCAAAGCTTCTTTCGCATCCCTGGCCCGGCAATGTCCGTGAAATCAAGAATGTCGTGCGTCGGGCTGTTTTTCTCGCCGATGAAGGCATCATTGAGCCACACCATCTGGAATTTCTGATTGAACTCACCAAAGCCGAAAATCCTGCCCTGACCACTGTTTTGCCGCTGCATCAGGCCACCCGGGCGCTGGAGCGGAAACTCGTTGCTCATGCCCTCTCTGTAACCGGAGGCAATAAAAGCAAAGCCGCATCGCTCCTGCAGATTGACTATAAAACCATGCTCGCCAAAGCCAAGGAACTCGAAAACTAGCAGCCCGTTCACCATGGTTTATTCTGCATACTCTGGAGCACCTCCATATTCTATGGAGGCGATCCATATTGCTGACCATCCATAAAGTTTATTTTTTCTTGTTTATCAATGCTTATCAAATGGTACTGATTTTGCTGTTCTGTCATTGATCTCACGAACGATTCAGATATCGTTCAGCAGCTGAGGAGGGATGCATGACGACATTTTCATCGGAGACAGGAGCATTGGTGCAACTGGTCACTTTTGCATTGGGAGAAAGCGAATACGCCCTGGACATTACCCGCATCCAGGAGGTCAACCGTATCGGGGCCATCACGATCCTGCCGAATGCAGAACACTGCGTGGAAGGCATCATCAATCTTCGGGGAAAGATCGTGCCGATCATCAATCTGCGCGCACGGTTCGGCCTCAACCGGGACT
>JAAYUK010000117.1 GCA_012517735.1 Nitrospiraceae bacterium | reverse complement strand
GCCGAAGAAGAGACCGGCATTGTCCACGCCGAGCGTGACGGCATATTGCCTGATGTAGAAAAATACGACGGCGAATCCGCTGCTGAGCAGGAGCGTTTCGATCAGCAGAAGCATGACGCGGCGCTCCCCGGCATTCCTGATAACCATACGGAGCGGCTGGCGGGGTTCCTGCGGAAGTGTGGAGCCGGCGTGCGTTTTCGGATGCAGAAGCGCGATCAGGGGGAGTAGTCCGATGATGCCGAAACCTGCCGCCAGAACCATCGAGCCGAAATCTTCGGCTCCCCGTGAGATCAATCCCAGCAGGGGAGGGACAAAGGCATACGGGAGCAGACGTGTGGTCGAAATAATGCCGAATGCAAGACCGCTTCGCCCTGAAGGAATGACATGCACCAGCGCTGCCATGAGCGACGATGCCAGAACAACGAACCCGCATCCATGCAGCAATCGCACGATCAGGATAGCCTCCGTCTCCATTGCCCACCGATAGCTGAAGAGCGCAAGACAGAGAATGCAGATACCGGCAGCAGCTCCTTTTCGCGCATTGCCGGCGTGGAGCAGCGGCGTTATGATGATCTGCACCACAAGACCGGCCAGGCCGTCAGCGCTGATAAGCAGGCCGATCCAATGTTTCGGAATCTGCAGCGATTCAAGGTAGTGCTGGAAATCGAAAAAAATGGCCAGACCGGCTGATGCCGTGAACAGGACGATGTTGATCAGGAGAAACGCCCGGTTCCAGACGCTTTCCCGGTTTGGTGTCAGCGCCATGCCGACAGCCTGAGGAGCAGATTGCCGGCAACTGTCCGGCGATAGTCAGCCGAAGCACGGATATCATCAATGGGGCAGACCTCCCGGCGGGCAACCCCGGCAGCTTCGGCGAGCAGGGTGTCTGTCAGGCGATGTCCGCTGAGTATGGCATGAACCGCAGGCGATTCAACAATGCGCGGGCCGACGCTGCCCCAAGCGCAGCGGACATTATGCACCGTTCCATCGTCTTGACGGGTTGCGCATACTGCCAGACTGGCAATGGCGATTGCATGTGCCTTACGTTGTCCGACTTTCTCGAAGTGCTGCAGGTTCAAGCCATGACCGCGTTTGAGCCGCACTGCTGCGAGCACTTCTCCGCGCTGCAGACAGGTTGTTCCCGGGCCGGTAATGAAGTCCCGGATTGGCACGCAACGTTCTCCCGACGGGGATTTCAGTATCAGTTCTCCATCGAGCACAGAGAGCGGCGGAAGCGAGTCGCCTGCCGGGGAAGCGGTACAAATGTTTCCTCCGATGGTCGCCATGTTTCTGATCGCCGGGCCGCCGATGGTGCCGAGAGCCGCGGAGAGTACCGGGAACGCTGTTGCGATTCTCACATCGGAGACCAGATGAGCAACAGGAGTGACCGCACCAATGACGATATCGTCACCTTCCTCCCGCACCCCTCTCAGTTCAGGGATGCGTTCGAGCCCGATCAGCGCGGACGGACAGATGCTCCCCCCGCGTCTCTTTACGAGCAGGTCGGTACCGCCACTGAACAGGCACGAATCAGGATGCGCATACAGTGCATTCCAGAGTTCATCGAGCGATCGGGGCAGAAGGACACCCGTCATGACGGCTCCTTTTTCTCATGCTCTTTGCGGCAGCACTGCTTGACGCCATCAATGATTTTCTGGTATCCGGTGCAGCGGCAGAGGTTTCCGCTCAGGGCGGTACGGATGGCATCGTCTGATGGTGCGGGATTCTGTTCAAGCAGTGCAGCCCCTGCCATTACCATGCCGGGCGTGCAGAATCCGCACTGAACGGCACCTGACTCGACAAATGCCTCCTGGAGCGGATGGAGTTCTCCCGATTTCGCCATGCCCTCGATCGTCGTGATCTCCCGCCCGTCGATCTGTGCCGCGAGCATCAGGCAGGAAAGTTTTGTCACTCCGTCAAGCAAAATCGTGCAGGCGCCGCACTCGCCGGTTCCGCACCCCTCCTTGGTCCCCGTGAGGCCGAGGTCTTCGCGAAGGATATCGACGACTCTCCGGTCAGGCGCCGTTTCCATCCGGATTTCCGCTCCATTCAGAGTAAAGCTGATCTTCACAGCATGCTCTCCCGGATTGCTGCAAGAATACGCTCTGGTCGGAACGGGGCATGACAGATGCGCGTGCCGAGCGCGTCTGCAACAGCGTTCGCAATGGCGGGGAGCGGACCGTTCATCGCAATCTCGCCGACGCCTTTCATGCCGAGCGGGCCGGAGGTCTCGTCCGTCTCAACCCAGTCCGTGTCGATCGAAGGAATATCGAGCGCGGTCGGGATGATATAGGTCGAAAGATTCGGCGTGCGGAGGATTCCCTCGCCGGCAAGGCACTCTTCCATGAGTGCGTAACCGATACCCTGCGCAACGCCCCCTTCGATCTGCTGCTCGAACAATGCGGGGTTCAGCACCCTGCCTCCGTCTGTCACCGTTGCATACGCCGCGACGTCGATGATTCCGGTCAGCAGGTCGATTTCAACAGCTGCACAGTGCGCTCCATAGGCAAAGAACAGGTGAGGAAATCCATACGCCAGGCCCTTGCCGGTATCCGGGAGATCGGTGACGACCGGGGTCACAAAGTGATGCATGCTGATCCGCTCTTCCGGCTTCATGAATGATGCAAGACGGTCAAGCGGAATGGTCCGTCCGCTCGGCGCATGTTCAACCGCACCCGGGACCAGCCGGAGGTCGCGGTCATCGTCGACGAAAAGGATCAGCCCTGCACGATTGATCATGCGGTGCTTTAATTCCTCGCAGGCCTTTACCAGCGCGTTGCCGTATGCATAGGTTGTCCTGCCCGCCGATGAAGAGCCGGATGGCAGCGCGGAGACGGTGTCTGGCTGGATCACGCGCATGCGGCCGGCATTCTGTCCCAGCAGCGCCGCGGCTATCTGCGCAAAGGTACTTGCATTGCCCTGTCCCATATCCGCAACGCCATTGGTAACGATAAAACCGCCGTCTTCTCCCAGCGCTATTTTCGCGATTGCGGAGTCGCGCACGTTCTTGCCGTATCCCATGGCATTCCAGACCGCAGCCAGTCCGATTCCGCGTTTCTTGTGCCGCGGAGCGGCAGCCTTCCATGCCTCGCGGTTTAGCCAGAGCGGGTGCTTTCCGATTTTCCGGAGGCATTCGACAATGCCGGTCGATGTCGTCAGGCGCACGGAGGCTGCATTCACATCTCCCTTGAGCAGCGCATTTTTCAGGCGGAAGGCCAGCGGATCCATCCCCAGTTTTTCGGCGAGCAGCTCCATGATCTGCTCGAACGCAAAGCTCACCTGACAGACGCCGAAGGCGCGCATGGCACCGGCAACCGGATTGTTGGTATATACGCACCAGCCTTCAATATGCGCATTTCCGATCCGGTAGGGGCCTGCAGCGTGCTCCATCCCGAGACCGAGCACTTCGCCGCCGAGATGCGCATAGGCTCCTGTGTCGTAGTAGAGACGGCATTCGAGGGCGTGGAGCGTGCCGTCGCCGAGGGCGCCGGCACGATATTCGAGACGTGCGCCATGCCGCTTGTAGCCGGCAAGCAGGTTCTCTTCACGGTCCCAGACCATCTTTATCCAGCGTCCGGGCACGGATACCGCGGCAAGCGCCAGCAGGCACTGGACGGTTGCCCCATCCTTGCCGCCGAAGCCGCCGCCGAGATAAGGCGCGGTAATCACAATCCGGTCAAAGGGAATGCCGAGCGCATGGGAGATTTCGAACCGGTCGCGGAAGGGAGCCTGGGTCGAAACGATCATTTCGAGCGTTCCGTCCTCATTGCTCCGCGCAAGACCATTTTCCGTTTCCAGAAACGCGTGAGCCTGCACAGGGGTATGGAACGTTGTCTCGACCACAGCGGCACACGCTGCAAATGCAGCCGCTGCATTTCCTTTCTCTATCACCGCATGGACCAGAACATTGCCTTCCGCGCGCCCTTCATGCACAAGCGGTGCGTCTGGAGCGAGCGCGGCGTCAACCGTGCAGACCGGCGGCAGCGGGTCAATCACGACGACCAATGCCGCCAGAGCCTGCTGCATCGCTTCTTTCGTCTCGGCAACGACCAGGGCGACGGCATCGCCCGCATGCCTGACTTTTGTGTCGGCGAGAACCGGCGTATCCTTGTGAATGATGCCATAGCGGTTTGTGCCGGGAACATCCCGTGCCGTGAGCACCCGCAGGACGCCGGGTATCCTCTCTGCCGCGGCTGTTTCAACGGAACGGAGCAGGCCATGCGCTACTCCGGCACGCCGGGCTCCTGCCCAGACGAATCCTTCGGGGTAATGGTCGATCGCATAGTGCTCGGCCCCGCAGACTTTTGCAGCGGCATCAAAGCGGGATGTTCTTTCTCCCAGTCTGACCGGCTGGCTATCGTTCACCGGCCACCACGCTGCTCAAGGCTTCAGCACACGCCTCCATCGCGTCATGAAGCCCGATGCTGATTCGTATCCAGTTCGGATACCGGAATCCAGTCATGCTCCTGATCATGACTCCCATCTGCATCATCTTCCGGTATACGAGCGTGTCGCTGATCGGCATCCGCATCATGACAAAGCAGCCCTCGCCTGTCTGAGCCGGTATGCCGAGCCGTTCCGCTGTTTCGCAGAGGAACTGTTTTTCACGGGCAACATGCTCCCGGGTCCGGAGGACGTGACCGTCATCGCGGAGGGCCGCGAGAGCGGCTTCCTGCGCGATCGAGTTGACCGAATAGACGACGCCGGTCCGCCGGATCACATCGACCAGCGATATGCTCGCAGCCAGATACCCGATGCGAAGACCCGCAAGACCATACATTTTCGAGAAGGTCCGGAAGATCACGAGATTCTCATATTCCCGGAGGAGTTGCATACCATCGGGATAGTCGGGACGGTCAACGAATTCCGCATATGCCTCGTCAAGCACCACGATCCGGTTCGGGCCGGCACGTTCGAGAAACCGGCGGAGGCGTTCTTCGCTCCAGTAGGTACCGGTCGGGTTGTTCGGATTGCAGATGAAAAGTATTTTGGTCCGGCTGTCGATCCGCTGGAGCATGCCCTCGTCGTCAAAGGTAACGTCCTGGAGCGGAACAAGGCGTGCTTCGATGCCCGAAAAGGTCGCAACCCATTCGTAGACAGCAAAGGTTTTGTCTGCCGTGACGATATTGTCGCCCTCCTGACAGAACGCCTTGATCACAAACGTAATGACTTCATTGGCTCCGTTGCCGACGATAAACTGCTCAGGGTCAAGCCGGAAGCGTTCCGCAAGCGCATGGCGGAGGTAGTAGGAGTCGCCGCTCGGGTAGAGGCTGGCCCGTTCCGGGTCGAACTCAGCGATAATCGCCTGTGCCGCCTCGGGCGGACCGAGCGGATTTTCATTGTTGTTCAGGCGATACAGGTGGTCGCAGCGATACAGTTTTTTCAGCTCAGCATCGGGCTTGCTCGGTATGTATGGTTCGAATGACCGCACATGGCGCGGAACCAGAAAGTCCAGATCAGGCGCAGAGGGACGCGTCATGATGCAAACGCCTTCTGAAACAGGACAATGTCGGCAGTGCCGGCATACGGCATGACGAGCTTCGGGACGAATCCGTTCCTGAGCAGTATCGGGGCAAGGGCTGCCTGCCATGCAGTCGACAGGTCGAGCTCGAAAAAGATGTTCAGCATGGTTTCACGCTCAAAAGCGGCAACCTGGCGGCGGAGGTTTTCTTCGGCGTCGTATCCGTCGAGCACAGCGGTAAGTGTTGCCGAAAGGCGCTGGCGGTCGATACGCGCCGCAAAGACCGAGTGGGCCGGCTTGTGCTCGCCCTCGGTCCTGGCGACGACCAGCTCGCGGGCAAAGCAGAGGCGGTCGTATTCGCTCCGGAGGAACGGCTCCAGTTCAGGAGCTGTCCAGACACGGCAGCCGGTATCCTCCTTCAGATGGCGGTATCCCACCGGAATGACATGCACTGCCCCCTCCGCATCGCGCAGCGCGATATCGCCCAGCAGTTCGAATGCCCCCGAGGGCATCGCAGGGGTCATCCATCTGCTCAGCAGGCAGACTGCGCGTGAACGGGCTACCCTGCTGACCATTCCTTCAATGAGGTCATTGGCGCATCCGGTGAGCCCTTCGGATGCGGTATAGGGACCGAAGCTTTCAAATGCCTTGTCCGTCCGCTCATGCCAGAGCGCACCGCCGACGACCATCTCTTTTTCATCGACGGCAACGATCATTCCGTATTCACCGCTTGCGATCATGTCGATAATCCTGCCCGCAGAGTTCAGAAAGGGAGGGCAGCTGCGGAGGGAGCAGAATTGCCGCACCCAGCCGGTAAAAAGCCGTATGTCGTCGGGATTGGCGTTTCTTATGTGCCAGCGGTTTCCTGCCTGAACGGGGAGCTGAGCTTCAGGCGGTGTCTCCGGGTAGGTCTTGTCCTTGACGACCAGAAGCTCAATGCGCCCATCGTGCCGCAGCGAGATGGCAAACCGGTCGACTGCCCGTGACGCCAAAAGCAATCCGAGTTCACCGAGCGACGCCTCATCATCGGGCGAGATATGAGCTCCGATGTTGAATGCCCACGGATCGAACTGCTGTGCATCGAACAGAAAGGTCACCCGAATCTGGTAATCGACCGAGTGCAGGATTACTTCGAGAAAGCCCCCTGCGGACTCGAGCGAGCAGACATAGGAAAACAGCTCTTCCCCGGCCAGCCCGATCCTGAAGCAGTCTCCCTGAGCAAATCCGAACGCCTGCGCAGTCTCCTCGAGAAACGACCGGACGGCCGGAAGATGCATCAGAGCGGCAGGTACCCGGAGCGAGGCGCTTTTCTGGGTATGTTTCATGACATGGTTCCTCCCGAAGAAGACGTTCCCTGATAACGAAGCGCAAGCATCGTGATATCGTCGGACTGCGGTGCATCCTTTGCAAAGAACGCGATGTCCTGCTTGATTTCCGCGATGAACGAAGTCAGGGCCATATGCTGCTTTCCCGAGAGCGCGGTGATCAGCCGCGGAAACGAGAAAAGCTCTCCCGCAACGCTGGTTGCCTCCGTGACTCCGTCGGTGTACAGGAACAGCGTATCTCCCGGCTGAAGAGTAAACCGGGAGCACTGATAGACCGCATCTTCCATGGCAGCCACTGCGAGTCCGGG
>JAAYUK010000116.1 GCA_012517735.1 Nitrospiraceae bacterium | reverse complement strand
TCGGGATCAATTCCCAGGGCATCGAACTGTTTCCGGTAAAACGGCACATTCATGTACACCCGGAAAAGGGTTGCCTGCAGGCGTTCCAGTTGCAGCTGTTCCCGCTCCTCGCGTGACATGCATTCATTTACCGCTTCCCAGTACATACCATCCTCCTTCGGTCAGTCATGAAGTCTGTCATGAGTACAAAAGCATGGTCTCCCGCTATTCAGCATCCCTGCCGAGATACGCCCGCTGCACGTCACGATTGGCAAGGAGATCCTCGGCCGTTCCCTGAACAAGAACGCGTCCTGTTTCAAGCACATACCCCGAGTCGGCAATGCGGAGCGCACTCCGGGCATTCTGCTCGACCAGCAGGACAGTCAGCCCCAAGGTCTTGCGCAACTGGGCGATCATGCCGAGGATTTCACGCACGATAAGCGGAGCAAGCCCCATGCTCGGTTCATCAAGTAACAGCATCCTGGGTTTCGCCATGAGTGCCCGTCCGATTGCAAGCATCTGCTGCTCGCCGCCGGAGAGGGTGCCGGCAAGCTGTCTTCGGCGCTGTCCCAAAACAGGAAAGATGGTGTAAACGTGTTCCATCTCGTCACGAACAGCGCTGCGCCCTGATCGGGCAGAACGATGATACGCTCCAAGGAGCAGATTGTCTTCAACAGTCATGGGTTTGAAAACATGTCCCCGTTCAGGCACATGGGAAATGCCGAGCCGGACGATCTCCTCGGGAGCCTTCCGGGTGATATCGGATTCACTGAAGATAACGGAGCCCTGTTCGGACCGGTGAAGTCCTGAGATGGTCCTGAGAAGCGTACTTTTGCCCGCACCGTTTGCGCCGATCAGGGCAACGATGCTTCCTTCATCGACATGGAGGGAGACATGCTTGATTGCATGAATCTTTCCATAAAAGACATCGATATTCTTCAGTTTCAGCACGGCGGCTCCTCGTCACCGAGGTATGCTGCGATCACGTCAGGATTGCGCTGAATATCAGACGGTTTTCCGGAGGCGATTTTCTGCCCGAAATTGAGAACCGTGATTGCAGTGCTGATGCGCATGACCAGGTCCATGTCATGCTCAACCAGCAGGATCGTGATTCCCCGGTCGGCGTTCAGACGGACGATCATTTCGCCGAGGTCCCGCGTCTCGCGGATATTGAGTCCGGCGGCAGGCTCATCGAGCAGAAGCAGCGTCGGCTCCGTTGCCAGCGCACGGCCGATTTCGAGAATGCGCTGTTCTCCCAGCGGCAGATTGGCTGCCCGTTCCTCTCTCTTTTCGGCAAGTCCGATGGATGCAAGGATATCGAGACTCCTTTCGCGATTCTCTTTTTCCTCGGCCCGCACCGAGGGCAACCGCAATCCGGAAGCCACAAAACCAGAACGGCTTTTGATATACCGTCCGACCAGGACATTTTCGAGCACTGTCATTTCACCGAAGAGTTCGAGGTGCTGAAAGGTGCGGGACAGCCCCCTGCGGGCAATTGCTGCCGGAGCAAGTCCGCTGATGACATCCTGATTGAAGGAGACACTGCCTTCGTCAGGCGGAAACATGCCACTGATAATATTCATCATCGTTGTTTTCCCTGCGCCATTCGGCCCGATGAGCGCACTGACGGATTGTGCCGGAACAGAAAACGAGACGTCATCGAGCGCTCGCAGACCGCCGAATACCTTGGTGATATTCCTGATATCAAGCATGACCGCGCTCGCTGGTCCTGAATTTATCGATGACGATCGGAACGATGCCGCGCCTCAGAAAAAGCAGGGACAGGGTGAGAATGAGGCCATATGCAAGGACATCCAGCTCTTCAAACGATTTCAGCGTTTCGGGCAGCAGGGTAATGATGACCGCTCCGATAACTCCTCCCCAAACGGTTGTGATGCCGCCGAGAACCACCATCATGAGCAGGAGCACGGAATGAAAGAACGAGAAGCTGCTGGGGCTGATAAAGGTGACGTAATGCGCGTACAGGCTGCCGGCGATCGACGCATAGACGGCACTCAGGACAAATACCTTGATCTTGAGCCTGACGATGTCAAGGCCCATCGCGCTGCAGGCGGTTTCGCTGCCATGCAGTGCCCGGAGCGCCCGGCCCGGCCGTGCGTTCAGCAGGTTCAGGGAAAAGACGAGAACGAGCAGCAGAAATCCCCATACGGTCCATGCAACATGAGCAGGCTCAGTAATGGCAACCCCGGCAAAGGAGAGCGGCGGTATGTCACCGAATCCGGACGGGCCGCCTGGACCGAATTCATTCAGGACAATATAGACGATCTCTCCGAAGCCGAGTGTTGCAACGGCAAGGTAATGGCCTTTCAGCCGCAACGACGGTACGGCGAGGATGACGGCTGCGAGTGCCGATACGATGGCGGCACCTGCCATGCATGCGGGCACCGGCAGTCCGAATGACTGGCTCAACACTGACGATGCATAGGCGCCGATACCGTAAAAGCCTGCCTGCCCGAGAGACACTTGCCCCGCAGAACCCATGAGAATGCACAAGCCGATTGCGGCGATGGCGTTGATGCCGGAAAAGATCATCAAGGTCATGACATATGAATCAGTAACGATGGATGGAATTGCAAGAACGAGCGCGGCAAGTATCAGGAGCGCAATGCCATGTTCTCTGGTCATGGTCTAGTGCCCTTTCAGACGCTGCATGGTGGTATTGCCGAACATGCCGGCCGGCCGGAAAAAGAGTATGGCCAGCAGAATGACCAGTGCGACGGCATCTTTGAGTCCCGAATGGAGATACCCTGCGGTCATCGACTCCAGAATGCCGATGGTGAGACCCCCGACAATCGCACCGCGTCCCCGGCCGAGTCCGCCCATGATTGCGGCGCAGAATCCTTTGACGGCGAGCATGGGGCCTTTGTCGTACTCCATGAGCGATATCGGTGTGATCGCGGCTCCGCCGACGGCACCGACAACGGCGCTCAAAATAAACGAGAACATGATCATGCGGGAGACCGGGATTCCGACGAGACTCGCCGCCGTCGGATCGAATGAACATGCGCGCATGGCTTTACCGACCATCGTCAGATTGAAAAAAGCGTAGAGGCCGAGGATGCATGCGGCCGTGATGCCGAGCACCCAGAACGTCTGCAGCTGAATGACGGCCCCGCCGATGACCAAAGGGTCTCCCTCGGTAAATGCAGCATACGAATACGGCTCTTTTCCGAATTTGAACATGAGCAGTCCCCGCATGACGATCGAAACCGCAATGGTCACCATGGTCATGACAAGGAGGTCATTTGTCCTGAGCGGCCGGATGGTCAGGCGTTCCATGATGAGACCGATCAGACCCGCACTCAGTATCGAAAGGCCAATCGCAGCGAAAAACGGTACATTGCACGATTCCAGAAAAAACCACATCAGCAACCCGCCGATGACGACGAATTCTCCCTGCGCGAGATTGATGATCGAAGTTGCATTGTAGATGATGTTGAACCCCATGCCGATCAGGGCATATACGGAACCGACGGTAAGACCGGAAAAGAGGAACTGGAGGAATACCGTCACCGCGATATTCCTCCAGCCCAGGCGGTGTGCCGCAATGGTTCGGAAAGCAACACGCGCATCAATGTCTTATTTCAGCAACATCCAGTCGCCGTTTTTGACGACGACCATCTCGAAAGCGTTTTTATCGAGACCGCAATGGTCAGTGGGTGACATGGTATATACTCCACCGGCTCCCGGCCATTTCTTGAGGTTGTTTTCAACATAATCGCGAAGCTTGCTCCGGTCCGGCCCGACTTTCTTGAGGGCTTCCAGGATCATCTGCATCGAATCATAGGTATGCGCCCCGAACTGCCCCGGTTCTCCCTTGAAACGTGCTGTATAGTCAGTGACGAATTTTTTGAGCAGGGACTTCTGGACATGATTGTCAGGCAGCTTGTTCCAGACGACGACACGACCAAGCGGGGCGATCACACCTTCCGCCGCTTTTCCGGCCAGTTCGATGTTTTTCTTGCTGCCCCATCCGTGGCTCTGATACAGCGGAATCCCCATCTTGAGTGCGTGCCAGTTTTTTGTTACCACAACCTGTCCCGGACCGACCGACCAGTTGATGACCGCTTGCGCACCCGCAGCCTTGATCTTCGTCAGCTGCGTAGTCATGTCGGCATCTTTCGGTCCGTATCGCTCGTCGGCGACAATGGTAATTCCGTATTTTGGGGCCATTTCATGGAGCGCTTTCCGTCCGGCATCGCCATAGCCGGTGGTGATGGTGATAACGCCAATTTTTGCGATCCCTTTTTTCTTCAGGGTTGTGTATATGGCTTCGACCGCGCTCATGTCGTATTGGGCGGTTTTGAATATCCAGTATCGTTCTTTTACCGGAAGGGTAATGCCGGTTCCCGCCGCGGCGGAGATCAGCATGACCTTGTTCTGGGTCATGGTCGGGATTACCGCCATGGATTCTCCGGTGGTCGATGGGCCGATGACCGCGACGACCTTGTCGCGTTCGACCAGTTTTTTTGCAGCAAGCACGGCCTGGGTTTCATCGCTTTTTGAGTCTTCAATGATGACTTCCACCGGACGTCCGTTGATGCCCCCGGCTTTGTTGATCTGATCCTTGAGCATCAGGATGGTGTTTTTTTCCGGTTCACCAAGAAATGAGGCAGCTCCGGTGACCGACAGGATTGCGCCGATACGGATCGGCTCCTGAGCGGGAACAAACGACGCTGTCAGCACGAGAAGCAGAAGCGCGCCAAGAATCAATCGCAACGGTTTCATAGTGATGGTCCCTCCTGAGCTGCTGTTATTTCAGAATCTGCCAATCTCCGTTCTTGACGACAACCATCTCGAAAGCGGTCTTGTCGAGACCGCAGTGATCGTTGGGCGACATGGTGAACACGCCGCTGGTGCCCGGCCATTTTTTTACCTGGTTTTCGATATGATCACGAACTGCTTTCCGGTCTGTACCCGCTTTTTTTGCTGCCTCGACGACGAGCATCAGGGCGTCGTGCGCATATCCGCCGAAAGCTCCCGGCTCGCTTTTGAAGCGGGCTTCATAAGACTGGGAATATTGTCTGAGCAGGGCTTTCTGCGGATGTTTGTCTGGCAGCTTGTTCCAGACAACGAGCCGGCTGAGCGGTGCGATCACACCCTCGGCAGCCTTTCCTGCCAGCTCGATATTCTTCCTGCTGCCCCATCCGTGGCTCTGATACAGCGGGATCCCCATTTTCAGGGCGGTCCAGTTTTTTGCAACGACCACCTGCCCGGGGCCGATGGACCAGTTGATGACCGCTTGTGCGCCGGAAGCCTTTATTTTGGTGAGCTGCGCCGTCATGTCGGCATCTTTTGGACCGTAGCGCTCATCGGAGACGATCGTGATACCGGACTGTTTTGCCATATCATGCAATGCTTTGCGTCCCGCATCACCGAAGCCGGTGGTCACCGACACAATGCCGACTTTGGTAATACCCTGTCGTTTCAGATGCGCATAAATCGCTTCGACGGCGCTGGTGTCGTACTGCGCAGTTTTGAATATCCAATAACGATCCTTGACCGGCTGGGTAATGCCTGCACCCGCGGCGGCGGAGATGAGGGGAACCTGCGCTTTGGTTGCAATCGGTATGACCGCCATCGACTCACCAGTGGTTGACGGTCCGATAATGGCAATGACCTTGTCGCGTTCGATCAGTTTTTTGGCGGCAAGGACTGCTGCCGATTCATCGCTTTTGGAGTCTTCGATGATGATTTCGACCGGACGCCCGTTAATGCCGCCCGATTTGTTGATCTGTTCCTTGAGCATGAGGACCGTGTTTTTTTCTGGTTCTCCGAGAAACGAGGCGGCGCCGGTTACCGAGAAAATGGCACCGATCTTGACCGGCTCCTGTGCATGTCCGTTGACTGCCGCAAGAACAATGAACATCAGTGCCGCCGCCATGGGCAAAAATCTGCTCATACGCATTGGTGTAACCTCCTTGATCATCAATCACCACAATGAACATGAAAACCCGCAGGAACAGTGGCGGAAGAGTAGCTAAGCATAGCAGATTTATTTCACGAATGACAATATAATGATATACTAAGCCTTGGACGGACCGTCCCGGAGATGCCGCGGAATGCGGGGACAGCACGCGACCAGTATGCGCAAGATAGTCATGAAATCACATGTAACCGAAACGCTTCGCCGAGGTGCGAGCGAAGTAGGCGGATCACTTATCATTCTCGGCATCGGAACGCTCGTGGTGCTGACCGGAATGTCGCTGGAGATGCTTTGGGTGATGATCTTCGGTGCTCTCATCGGGACGGTTGGTGTTATCGCCCTTGCGGTTTCCGGGAAAAATGTTGCTGAGTATGGAGCCGGTCAGAAGGGCGAGACGCTTCTCCAGCAGGCACTCGATCATATTCTTACCGATAAGTATCTCGCGATCTTCAATTTCCCGATCGCCGACAAGGATATCGACTGCGTTGTGCTCGGCCCGTCCGGTCTCTATGCGATTGAGACGAAGCACCATAAGGGCAATATCTGGTACGATGACCATGGCTGGCACCAGCGCAAGACCGGCCGGCGGGGGGGACGCTATGACGGCAGCCTCAGAAATCCCCGGGGACAGGTGCTGTATGGTGTCCGGGAGCTCAAAAAAATGCTGGAAGAGCGCGGCATCAAGGTGTTTGTCCGCGGTGTCGTCCTGTTTACGAACCGGGATGCGCATCTGCATATTGAACGCGATCCGAAACCGGTCCGGGTATGTCATATCGCGGATATTGAACATTGTTTCAGGAGCGCTCAGAACCGGGTGCTGACGGAGCGCAAAATCCAGGATATCGAGCATGCGCTCCGCGAGTACTGTGCAGAGACCGGAAGAATCTCCTGAAGCGCATCAAACCTTTAATTAACGCCATTTCAGCATTGCAGCAATCCGGAAAAATATGCTAGTATCGTACGTTTCTCTCGTATACCAGGAAGGAAATCCAAATGGCAATTACCAGTGTGCTTTTTTCGGGAGTCGGCGGTCAGGGCATTATCCTGGCAAGCAAGGTTGTCGGACGATGTGCTTTTGCGGCCGGATGTGATGTGAAGGAGAGCGAGCTGCATGGCATGGCGCAGCGGGGAGGCAGTGTCATCAGCCATGTTCGCTTTGGCGATGTTGTGCATTCTCCGCTGATACCGCAGGGTCAGGCTGATTTCTACGTTGCGCTTGAGGAGCTCGAAGGACTGCGCTATCTTTCGTTTCTGAAGCCGGGGGCTCTGGTGGTGCTCAACCGCAAACAGATTGTCCCGGCGACGGTACATCCGGAGACCAATCCGTATCCTGACGATGTGATGGCGAAACTGGAGGCCGGCGGTTTCCAGGTGGTCGGAATCGATGCGGCGGAGATTGCGCGCCGGGTCGGAAATATGAAGGTGGAGAATATCATTCTGGTCGGAGCGCTCTCGCGTTTTCTCGGGTTTCCGGTCGAGACGTGGGAGACGGTCATTCGTGAGCTTGTTCCTGAAAAGTTTGTCGCTCTGAACCTGCAGGCGTTCCATGCGGGGCGGGAAGCCGCCGGTTAGGCGGGAGACGGCATGAGCAAGGTCAGATACTGGCAGAAAGACATTGAAACAATCGGGCGTCGCGCGCTGGAGGAATTGCAGCTGAAGCGCCTCCGGTCGTCGTTCGGCCGTCTCTATCGGCATGTGCCGTCGTTCCGGGAGAAGTGTCGCGCAGCAGGTGTTTCCCCTGCAGCGATCAATTCCCTCAGGGACATTGCCCATATTCCGTTTACTACCTCCGATGACCTTCGTGCCGGGTATCCTGCGGGACTGCTTGCCGTTGACCGCAATCGCGCAATCCGGCTGCACACCTCAAGCGGCACGACCGGAAAACCCAAAGCGATATTTTTCTCGAAGAGGGATATTGCGCAGGCCGCCGAGCTGGTGGCCCGCTGTCTGACCATGACCGGGACCGGCAGCGGCGATGTCCTGCAGAACATGATGACTTACGGTCTCTTTACGGGTGCGCTGATGATGCATTACGGAGCCGAGAAAGTCGGAGCGCTGGTGATTCCGGCCGGACCCGGCAACACGGAACGCCAGATTGCGCTCATGCAGGATTTCGGGACGACCGCGGTGCATATCCTGCCGAGTTATGCCTTGTATCTGGCGACATTCATGCAACAGCACGGTATGGATCCGAAGAAGGATCTTTCATTGAAGCGTGCGTATATGGGGGCGGAGCCGTATTCCGAAAAGACCCGTCTCAAGATAGAAAAACTGTTCGGCATTGATGTATATAATTGTTACGGATTGACCGAGATGAACGGTCCCGGAGTTGCTTTTGAGTGTCTTGAGAAGAACGGACTCCATCTCTGGGAGGATAATTTCATTGTTGAGATCGTTGATCCGGTGACGGGGCAACAGCTCCCTGAAGGAGCCGAGGGTGAACTGGTGCTTACCTCGCTCTGCCGGGAGGCGATGCCGGTGATGAGGTACCGGACCCGCGATATTACCCGCATCCTGGCCGGCAAGTGTCCATGCGGCAGAACCCACCGGAGAATTTCACGGATTCTCGGCAGGTCCGATGACATGATAATTGTTCGCGGGGTCAATATTTTCCCGCAGCAGATCGAGCAGGTGCTCATGGGCATCAGGGGCGTCGCCCAGAACTACCAGATTGTCCTTGAGTCGCTCGACGAACTTACCATTCGCGTTGAAATCGCCCGTGACATGTTTGACGGCAATATTGAACACCTGCTTTCCCTGAAGAGCGAGATAGTCGAAAAAATCCGTTCCGCCGTGCTGGTGAAACCCATCGTTGAACTGCTTGAGCCGGGAACCCTGCCGGTTACGGAAGGCAAGGCCAAGCGGGTTATCGATAAACGTACAATTTAACGCAGGGAGAATGCGCCATGGAGAAAGTACAGCAGATTTCCATCTTTGCGGAGAACAAGCCGGGACGGCTCGATAAGGTTACGGGCGTTCTTGCGGAAAACGGGATCAATATTCTTGCGACCGCCATTGTGAGCACCAATGGGTTCGGCGTGATCAAATTCATGGTTGACAAGTGCGATCTGGCCCTTGAAAAGCTTCGCGCCGCCGGATTCACGGTCTCTCTGAGCGAAGTGCTTGCAATCGAGATGAAAGACAAACCGGGGGGGCTGCATGAGGTAGTCCATATCCTTTCCGGGAGGGGGGTCAATATCGAAAATGCCTCGGTGTATGTTGCCGAATCCCGCAAACGGGCATATCTCCTTGTCGAGGTCAAAGAGATCGAAAAAGCCCGTCAGAAACTGAAAAATTCCGGACTCACCTTCCTCGGCGGTGAGTCGAAAGCGAAATAGTCATGGCAAAAAGAAAAGAACCATCCACGATCTGGAACAAGCAGGCAGAATGCATGCCGATCGGCGAACTCAGGGCGTTGCAGCGTGACCGCCTTCGCGCGGTTGTGAAGCGGGCGTATGATATGGTGCCCTATTACCGGAAATCTTTTGCAGACGCAAAGCTCAGGCCGGAAGACATCAAATCACTGGACGATATCCGCCGCATTCCGTTTATCACCAAGACAGAACTCCGTCAGGGGTATCCGTTCGGGATGTTCGCCGTACCGATGGAGCGGATTGTGGAGACGCATACCTCTTCCGGAACGACCGGCAAGCCGGTTGTTGCCGGATATACGCGCAATGACATTGACCTCTGGAGCGAGGTGATGGCGCGTGCCCTCTCCATGGCGGGAGCGACGGAGAAGGACATCATCCAGAATTGTTATGGATATGGGCTCTTTACCGGAGGGCTCGGCGTTCATTACGGTGGACATCGCATTGGTGCAACTGTGGTGCCGATTTCCGCCGGCAATACGAAGAAGCAGCTTGAGATCATGCTCGATTTTCAGACGACGCTCATCACCTGTACGCCTTCATACTCGCTCTACCTTGCTGAGGTTGCGGAAGAAGAGGGCGTGGATCTCAGAAAACTCTCCTTGAAAGCGGGATGCTTCGGTGCCGAAATGTGGACCGAGAAGATCCGTGAAGAGATCGAACGGCGGCTGAATCTGCTTGCACTCAACATATACGGACTTACAGAGATTATCGGTCCCGGCGTAGCCCATGAGTGTCCCGAGAAGTGCGGACTCCATATTTTTGAAGATCATTTCTACCCCGAGATCATTTCGCCCGAAACGCTCGAGGTCCTGCCGGACGGCGAGCGTGGCGAACTCGTGCTGACGACGCTCACCCGGGAAGGCATGCCGATGCTTCGTTTCCGGACACGGGACATCACAGCATTGCGCCGGGAACCCTGTTCGTGCGGACGGACGCTGGTCCGCATGGAGCGCATTACCGGCAGGAGCGATGATATGCTCAAGATCCGGGGGGTAATTGTCTTCCCATACCAGATCGAAAAGGCCATCCTTGAGATGAAGGGCATCGAACCTCATTACCAGATCATCGTGACTCGCGAGCATCATCTTGACGAGGTTGAGGTGCAGGTCGAAATGTCGAAAAAACTCTTCTCTGACGAGATCCGGAAGATCGAAGAGCTGCGCCGGAAAATCGAAAAGAGTATCGAAGAGGCGATCGGCTTGCGGGCCAAGGTTTCGCTGGTAGAACCGAAAAGCCTGCCGCGCAGTGAAGGCAAGGCGAAACGCGTTATCGACAAAAGACAGCTCTCATAATCATAAGGAGAACGGCCATGAAAGTAAAACAGATATCCGTATTTCTCGAAAATCGCAAGGGGCGTCTGTATGAAGTGCTGAATGTGCTTGCAGCCGAACAGATCAATATCCGGGCGCTTTCCATTGCGGACACTGCCGACTTCGGCATACTTCGCCTGATTGTGCCGGACCCCGATGCCGCCAAAAGGATTCTGGAAAAAGGCGGGTTCACTGTCAAGGAAAACAATGTGATCGCCATTGAAGTTCCCGACCGTCCGGGAGGTTTGGTCTCGGTGCTCAAGGCACTGCAGGATGCCGACATCAACGTTGAGTATCTGTATGCCTTTGTGGCCAAGAGCCACAAGGATGCCATCGTGGTCATTCGCACCGAAAACAACGACGGTGCGCTCAAGGCCCTGAAAAAAGGCGAGGTGAAAGTGCTCTCGTCCGAGGAGCTTTACAGTATGTAGTTGTCGGCAATCGGCATTTATGGCAAGAAGATTCAGCCATCACAGAGTCAGGATATCGGCAGGCAGGAGCGGAAATTCTGGGAGAAAAGCCTTGCCCGCCATGCCCGGGAAAAGCCCGACGTTACGATCTGGGAATAGCAAAGAGCCCTGCGTGCCAGGCAGGGCTCTCTGTTTGTGATACTGTCATTTACTGGTTCGTTTGATGAGGATGCACGGCTTCCGTGAAATGACGACATTGACGCCGGGAGCGTCAATTTTTTCCTTCAGCACCGCTTCCATTTCGTCATGGTTAAACG
>JAAYUK010000115.1 GCA_012517735.1 Nitrospiraceae bacterium | reverse complement strand
GAAGTAAGAAGTAAGAAGTAAGAAGTATTCCTCTCTGTCGGTACGCGATGTTTTCCGGAATCTTGTTTATCCGAGAATTGTCATTAGCCCGGCAGGGCAGGCAACGCCGCTCAACTGCCACCCCGAAAAGTCATAGACATTTTCGGGGGCCCCGCTTCCCAGACGGCGTCCAGCCGTCCTCCGAGGTATTCGCCTGGCACATACGTCCTGTATGTGCAGCTTCGCCGAATAAATCCGCTCTGTTGCCAGCCCAGCCGGGCTCTGAGCGCTTTCGATCGAATCCAATGACATCTTTGAGTTTATCTCTCTTGTGAAGATGAGTTTTCCGTCGGCGTTATCTGAAGGGTGCGGATTCCGATAAGGATATAGCTGACGGTCAGGGCAGTGCCGATAAGCCACGGCAGCGGGATCGGGACGTCAAAGAAGCCGGTCAGGGTAAAGAGTACCACCATGGGGGTCATGGCAACCGCCGACAGTCTGGCGCTCGCCGATATGCCTAACGACAGTCCGACAATCCGTGCATATGCCAGCGTAAGACAGGCAAAAAAGATCATCTGCACAACCCGATAGAGATAGGCAAGAAACACGGCAGCAGGAAAAAACGTTATGGCGGCCCATTCTGCGAGGACTTCCAGCGTTTCGTACATTTTCGCCTGATCAAGCGTCATGTCTTCGACCTGAGAGAGATTCACCGCTACCGGTTCGGTGCCGGTCTGGATATGCAACTGCCGTTCGGTGAGCAGAATGCGGGCCTTTGCCTGTTCCAGGGTCTGATACTGTCCCGAGGTATCGATTACCATGGCGATCTCGTTTGTTGCCGGGTCGGTGATAATATACGGCCGCCGTTCCGGCAGTGTGAGGACCCCTTTGGCAATCGTCAGGGTCGGCATCTGTCTGACATAGGCGGGAGCGTCATTGGCAACAAACGCGCCGAGCTGATTGTGCAGCTTCACCATCCCCGGGATGGTGCAGAGCGTGACGAGCGACAGCAGGTAGAGCAGACAGAAACCCCGCCAGAACCGCACCACGTCGCGATAAATATCCGGGGAATAAAAGGCCATATAGAGCGGATCAGTGATCCCGTATTTTTTCATGGGAAAAGGTCTCTCCTGATACATCGATTGTCGGAGATTATTGTACTGGCGTTCTGGAGAAAAAAACAAACCGTGGGTATGCATACGCCCCCTTGATCCGCACCGGACCAAAGTTTCTTTACCAGGTCCGTCGGCGTCTGATAACATATACACGATTTGAGTATCCCAGAGGATGGAGTCAGCAAATGGTGTCCCGAAAGCCGTTCCGAAGCCTTTGCGTTTCTCTGCATGACAGGGATCTGCGTGTCCGGTTTGCCCCTGCTTTTTGTCCGCTGGTCATCGCATGAAGAAGAGTATCGCTGTTTTCGACTCCGGGATCGGGGGGATTACCTTTCTTCGCGATGCCGTCAGGGCGCTCCCGACGGAAAATTTCATCTACTACGCCGACACCGACCATGTTCCTTACGGAACGAAGCCTGACGACGAGGTCCGGCGGTTTGTCGGCGAGGCGGTCGCTTTTCTTCAACAACAGGGAATCAAGGCGCTCGTCATTGCATGCAATGCTGCCACCAGTGCGGCGGTCGCCGAACTCAGGAAGCGGTACTCATTCCCGATTCTCGGGATGGAGCCGGCGGTCAAACCGGCGCTTGCGTATGCCGGCCATCGGAAAGTGCTGGTCTTCTCAACGTCGCTTACTGCGCGGGGGCATAAACTGAAATCGCTCATTTGCCGTCTTGAGCGGGAGCATCAGATCGTTACGATGCCGTTTGATGAACTGGTCGCGACTGCAGAGGCGTTTGACTTTGATTCTCCCGCAGTAAGGGGACTTATCCGGGAAAAACTTGCTTGTGTCGATCTGAAGACATTCGGTGCTGTAGTTCTCGGATGCACGCACTTTATTTATTATCGGCCGCTGATCGAGGAGGGGTTGCTGGAGGGCATCCGTGTTTTCGACGGTAATTTCGGCACACTCAAAAACCTGATCCGCACGCTGCCAGGGCAGGATGCCGATCGGACTCCCGATCGAGGGAACATTACGTTTTACTCCTCCGGCAGAGTCCCTGATGATGCCTTGATCGCGAAGCTGACGAAACTGGTCATTGCGCAACAGTAACCACTGACCGGAAAGGTCATCGTTCCTTCCAGCGGGTCGGAAAGGTAATACGGAAGGTGCTTCCCGCCCCGACTTCACTCTCGACATGAATATCGCCCATATGTTCGGCGACAACCTGCCTGACGAGCGGAAGGCCCATGCCGAAACTCCTGTTCTTGGTGCTGTAGAACGGTTCGAATATTTTCCCGATGGTATCCTGCGGAATGCCCTGACCTGAATCGTGAACAATCAGGATGACTTTCTCTCCTTCGCGCATCGTTGCTATACGGACTTTCCCCCGACGCGGCGTTGCTTCAAGCGCGTTCCTGATAAGATGAAACAGGGCGATTTTGAGCAGATTGATCTGGGCGTTGATCATGAGCGGCTGTTCGTGCAGATCGGTGACCAGTTCGATTTCCCGGGTTTCTGCTTCACGGCGCATGAGATGCAGGACGCTTTCGATAGCCTCATTGATATCCAGATGATGAAAGACGGTCTGCCTGCTGCTGAGCAGGGACTGGAAATCGGCAACGATCTGTTCCAGCTGGGCGGCGCTTTCCGAAAGGATGCCAAGCTGTTCCTGCAGTGCCGGTGAGAGTCCCTGGCATGAAGTACTCTTTTCGATAATACGGCGTGAAGTCGCACCGATAACGGTGACAGGATTGCGAACCCTGTCTGCAACCGCCAGAGCCATCAGGTTCATGGTGCGTTCAGACACGAGGTTTTCGATTTCCTGATTGAACTCGCACAGCTCGGCATTCAACGTTCTGACTTCTGCTTCAGCCTTTGTGCGCTCGCTGTTTTCCTGCTGAAGCAGCTCATTCACCCGGACCAGATCGGCAGTCCGGTCATGAACGCGCTGTTCGAGTTCGTCGTGGGCCTGCTGGAGTTCAGCCTGTGCCTTGCGCCGCTGCTGGATATTGATACCCAGAACGACGACGATGCTGCTCAGCAGGAGAATGCCTCCGAGCAGGCTCCAGAGCAATGTCTTGTTCACGGCATAAAATGACGGCGGCTCATTGATGATCTCGCTGCCGTCCGGAAGACCTGTTTTGCTCAGGTTGAAGCGCGACAGCTGCTCAAAGTCGAACAGATACTTGTTGGGACTCTTTTTGATGACCGGAATGGCGTCAGCGGATTCTCCCTGCAATATCCGCAGGCCGAGCGTCGCGGCACTGCTGCCCTGCGCATACCCGCTCGTCAGTTTGCCGCCGACAATGCCGAATCCGAGATTGAAGTCCCAAAGTCCATAGACCGGCACCCTGCTATTTTTTGACAGCAGAGAGGTGCTTTCGCCGTACTCGAAAAAGACCCCGGCGCGGTCTTTCTGAAAGACGGTCAGCAGCACAAGACTGTTTTCGGGGGCTGCGGCAACCGTTTTGAGTATCTCGGCCATGTCCATGTCCTGCAGAATACGAAACGCAATTTTCCCCCGATACTGCGGCTCGAGCTCCAGAATTTTTGTGCGCATGATCCGGCCGGTAGTGGTAGAGTCCATAACCGCCAGCACACTGGTCGTTTTGGGGTGCAGCGCGAGCATGACGTCGAGAGTCGCAGCGATGTCAGCGTCTTCATTGACGCCGGTGAAGAGTGTTTGACCTTTCAGATCCTCGTCCCTGAACCAGTTTACTCCGCAAAAAACGACCGGAACCTTCCCGAAGACACTGTCGCGGTGAGTCCGGACAAAATCGAACGCATCATTATCCGTCACAAATAGAACGGCAAATCTGATGTCCCGGTACTTTTCCCGATACGTTGTCAGCAGACTGTCGAAATAGGAGTCGCTGTTTGCCCACTTGGTCCCCATATATTCAATATAAATCTTGGTCGTATCCTTCACGCTTTCCAGGCCGTCGAGGATTCCCCGGGTTTCGTCGTCGGTCCATTTATAGCCCGGATGGTAGGAGTGGAGAATCAGGATGTTCCGTTTATGATGCGAATCGGCGAAAGCCGGACCACAAAAGGCGATGCAGCAGCAAAGCAGCATGAACAGCACAAGGCTTTTCCGCGTGCAGCATCTGTCGGTCTTCCGGCGTATGTTTCTGACGAAGGAAAGAGCACAGGGATTTATGGAAAACCGTGTGTTCATCATGTCTTCCGGTCCTGTTCCGTTTCAGGTTCGATCAGCGGCAGATACACACGGAAGGTAGTTCCCTGATCCGGCACGCTGGTGACCGTTATGTCGCCTCCGTGTTGTTTGACGATGCCGTACGCCATGGAGAGCCCGAGTCCGGTACCTCGTCCAATCTCCTTTGTCGTGAAAAAGGGTTCGAAGATGCGCAGCCGGGTTGCCTCGTCCATTCCCCTTCCAGTATCGGAAAACACAAGAACGCCATACTCTTTCGCCTGCTGAATCTCAGGAGGTTCGCCGTCATCGGTTTCCGCACAGGGAGCAACACCGGTCTCGATGGTGATTCTGCCGCCGCGGGGCATGGCGTCGCGGGCATTGGCGGCAAGGTTCATGAGTACCTGTTCTATCTGAAGCGCATCCGCATGAATCATCAGCGGGCGGTCTGCCAGATGTGTGCGAAGAATGACGTCTTCGCCGATAATACGCTGCAGAAGCGGGTACAGATGGCTGACAATATCGTTCAGGTTCTGAACTATTGGAGTGATTATCTGCTTGCGGCTGAACGCCAGCAGGCTTTGGGTGAGTGCCGCAGCCTTTTCCGACGCATGAATGATCTGCTGGGCATATGGCTGCAACGGATCGGATGAATCGATGCGCACGGAAATCATCTGTGCATATCCGAGCACCGCTGTGAGGATATTGTTGAAATCATGGGCGATCCCGCCGGCAAGTGTTCCGATCGCCTCCATTTTCTGCGCATGCCGGAGCTGCTTTTCGAGGTTGCGTTTTTCCGTCACATCTTCCATTACGCCATCGATCCATTGCAGGACGCCATGCTCGTCACAAACGGATGTTGCCGTGCTCGATACAATAATGGATGAACCATCCTTTTTTCTGAATGCCAGCTCGCGGTCGCGCACTGTGCCTTCACGCATGATATCGTTCAGAAAAGTTGTTCTGTCTTCCTGGTTTTCGTAGAGATGGACAACAGGCGTCTGCAGCAGTTCTTCCGCCGATTCATAGCCGAGGATTTTCACCATCGCGGGGTTGACCTGGATATAGCGGCCGTTCGGTTCCGGTGTGGCACGATAGACACCTACATGAAGGTTAGTGATCAGCGTTCTGAATTGTTCTTCACTGGCGCGAAGACGAAGCTCGGCCCGTTTCTGGATCACAATATAGGCAAGCCCGAGGCCGATAATAAAAACCGTGCCCCAGAAAACCGTCCAGACAACCTGCTTGTCGATGGACAACGCCGACGGTGGTTCATTGATGAAAACGGTATCCGCAGGAAGCTGGCGCTTGTTGATGCCGAATTTCCCCATGACCGCATAATCAAACATCGCTTGCCCGGGACTATGCCAGATGACCGGGATTGCAGCCGGGTCTTCACCATTCAGAATGCGGCGTGCAATCTGTCCTGCGGTTTTCCCCTGCAGATACCCGCTGGTAAGGATGCCCCCGACAATGCCGAACCCGAAACTGAAGTCCCATGCCCCATAAACGGGAACGCTCGATGCAGTGGTGATCAGCTCTGTGCTTTCATCATACTCAAATACCCGGCCGTTTTTGTCGCGGGAAAAAAACGTGTAAAACACGATGCTTCCTTTTTCGAGCCGGGAAAGTTTGCTGCGCAAGTCAGCCATTGAGATATGATCGAGTATTTCGAATCGCACACGTCCTGCATATCGGGGGAGCACTTTTTCAAACTCCCCACGCACAGCCCTGCCGGTCACCGAGGTGTCGGTGATCGCAACGATTTCCCTGGTATCCGGATGCAGCCGCAGAACGAGGTCAATTCCCGCGGCGATATCGGCGTCTTCATTGACTCCGGTAACGAGCGGCATGCCTTCGAGATCATGTTCCTTCAGATAATTGATTCCACAAAAGACCACGGGCGTTCCGGGAAACAGGTCATCGCGGTATTTCTTCAGGAAGGTGAAGGCATCATTGTCCGCAGCAATGATGACATTGAACTCTGTGCGCGGATACTTCCGGGCAAAGAGGTCACGCAGGTTCCGGAAATATCTGCTGTCAGAAAGCCGCTTGGTGTCGAGATACTGTATGGTGACTTTGATCCGGTTTTTTTCGGGAGCCAGGGCGTCAAGCATGCCGCGTGTTTCATCGTCAGTCCACTTGTAGCCCTGATGATAGGAATTGAGGATCAGGACATTTTTCCAGTCGGCCGTCATGCCTGTACCGGCATTGCACAAAAGCAGGATGATACTGGCCATGCAATACGTGACGATAAGCCGGTTCATGTCTACATTATACATCACGACCGGCAGACGCCGAAGTATCCCGGCCATACAGATTTTTTCTGGCGCGAAGCCTGAAGAATCGGTACAATGAAAGAAAACCGGCGGAGGGTTGTATGGTCGATCAGAAGAAGCTGATGAATCGTGTGAAACTGAAAACCGAAAAAGACCGCATGACGATCAGTTCGATGATGTATTTTGTCGGCCCAGCCACGGTGTTTGCGGCGAAAGATCTGGTTTCTCTGCAGGAGAGTCTGCAGATGGCGTGGCTTGAAGGTGAAGCGCTGCAGCAGAAAGAGCTTGCGCCGATTCCCGCCGGAATAAGCATTCAGAAGGTTCTCCGCAAGGACGACAAGGATGCGATGCTTTTCGTGCTGAGCGATAATACCATTGTTGTTGTTTCCGCTTCCGATCCGGTATCACGACCGCCGCAGATCATAAAACCGCCGGTAAAAAATTGACCGGCAGTGCCGTTTTTTGCGGTGTTTTTTTGATGAAACCACTCATTCCCCGTTTTTTGCCATTCATCGCCCCCTTTTTGTAGTTCAGGACAAATCGTTTTACTCATCATCCGGACCACGCTAGACTGAAGCATCAACACATTTCATTCTGCAAGGAGGGAGTAGTATGAATGCTTTAACGCTGGTCTTTGCCTCACTGTGCGTTTTTGCAATTGCATATCGCCTGTACGGTGTGTTTAT
>JAAYUK010000114.1 GCA_012517735.1 Nitrospiraceae bacterium | reverse complement strand
TGCGTTGCCTCCGGCGATGGCGGGAGAGACCGACCTCAGCCCTCTTGATCGCCTCAAGCAGAAGAATGTGCGAGAGCTGAAAACGCTGCTCTCGGAGCATTATGACCGGAACAGCTGTCTCGATGCGATTGATGTTGCCATTGTCCTGACGGACAAGATTCAGAACCGGCGGTCGTTTGAGTGGGCAGAGGCCAAAAGTTATGAGGGCAGATGCTATTACAAAATGACCGGCGGGCCAAGCCGTCCCCAGGTAAAACAGGAACTGCTCGGGAAAGCGCTGGCGACACTCAATTCCGCGAATTCGGCGGTTTCACGGCTTCCGCAGAAGGCGCCGGTTGTTGCACTGCAGGTTGTCAACCACGCCTTTATTTCGGATATCTACCGGGCGTTGGCGCTGATAGCTGCTCCTCAGGAGCAGGTAAGGCTTGCCGGCGAGGCATTGGCGGCAGCCGAAGCGCTCATCGAAAAACGGCCTGAGGTTTCACGGTCGAATCTTGCCGGATTCATTGCGATGAAGAAGGGTGACGCGCTTCTTGACGACGCGGAGAAAACCGCGGAGCCGTTCAAGAGAAACCAGCTCCTCAGAGATGCACTTCGGGAGTATCGGAGAGCGCTTCTCTACGATTACGGCAGGCAGCAGCCTGCATACGCATCGTGGGTGCATGCGCGGCTGGCGATGACGCTTGCTGGATTATGCTCGTTGCATTCGGACACCGGATACTGCCGTCAGTCGATCGCTTCATATAAGGCGTATCTGGAGGTTCCGGACCGGAGCGCTGATTTCTGGGCGGATACCGGAACGCGTCTGCGGATCGGTCTGTTGTGGCTGAAAGCTTGGTTTTATTCACTCCGGTAATCCGTGATGCGCAAGGACCATTGACGATGGGAAGCAGAATCATGTGTGATCCGGCGCTTCTGTTCTCCTCTGTTCTTTAACCAGGCATCCCATTCCTGTTATAGTGTCCCTATGAAGGGGCACTTTCTGATTATCGGCATACTGGTTCTGATTGTTTCAATTATCATCTCCCTCAATATCTTTTTCCAACAGTCGCTTCAGGTCGAAATGGCCGAGGAATTCAACAAGCAGCAGCTGCTCATCGCGGATTCGATAGCCAACAACATCAGCAACCAGATTCTGCTGCTTCGTGAGCAGACGGCGGCTGCGGCCGAGCGCCTCGGGCGTGAGCCTGTTCTTTCGGAGCAGCGGGCCGGACTGATCATGGGGAGGATTGCCGAGTCTGCCGGCGATCTGGACATTTCCGTTGCGGTCATTTCCGTTTCGGGAGCAAGCGTATTCCGCAGGGGAGATGAGAGAACCTTTGAACGGCTGTCGTCTCTGGTGATCGGGAGGGCTGCCGAATTCAGAAACCATGCTGCTTTTTTGATCGAGTCCGATCCGGCAGTTGCCTTGGTTGCGCCTGTTGCTTACCGTACCTCCCGTATCGGCTATGTCATCCTGGTCGCCAGCATGAGCAGCATTGCGTCGCATCATATCAAGGAGTTGCGCGATCTGGGGAAGGGCAACATTTACCTGCTCGACAGCGCCGGCACGCTTGTTTTTCATCCTGCGCAGCAGTCGATGATCGGGAAAAACATTCATCGAACTGAAGCGTCGTGTACCCAGTGCCACCTGAGCTTTAATCTGTGGCAGGAAATCGTGCGCGGTGCATACGGACTGCACGGCCGATTTGTCGCTCCCTCGGGAGAAGACCGGATGATCGCATTTGCAAAACCGGAAATGGCCAGCTCATGGATTGTCTTTGTCTCGGCTCCGGTCTCCGAGATCACGGCGACGACCCGCCAGAGCATGACGTTCTATTCGTATCTGATTATCGCCATTCTCATCACCACGATTACGGTTTCAACGGCGCTCATCTATTTCAACCGCAAGCGGGTACAGGCGGAAGAGGTTGAACGCTATGCTCATGAACTCGAAGAAAAAGTTCAGCAGCGGACGGCGGAACTGAGCAGCGAGAAAGAGAAACTGAATACGATTGTCCGCGCCATCGGATCCGGCCTCATGATGCTTGACGCGAAGGGTGTAGTGCTCTGGACGAACGACTATCTGACCGAGATGGCCGGTCAGAGCGTTGTCGGACGCACCTGCGAACAGCTCTGTGTCGATTGCAGCGTGTCGGGGGCGCATGAAGAGAACAATATCGAAACCGTGATCATGACCGACATGTTCGGCAAGAAAGGGCATTTTTTCCAGGTCACGACTGCGCCGATACGGGACGATCAGAATGCAATTGTCGGCTATATCCGCCTGGTGCACGATGTAACGGAAATCCGTCGCATGGAAGAGCAGATGAGCAATTCGGAAAAGCTTGCCTCCATCGGACGACTCGCTGCGGGCATTGCCCACGAGATCGGCAATCCGCTCACCTCGGTCTTTTCGTTCGTGCAGATTCTGCAGGAAGTGGAAGAGGACGAATTCAAGAAGGACAGTCTCAAGACCATCTCGTTTCATGTGAACCGCATTTCCGAGACCCTCAAGCAGCTTTCCGGTTTTTCGAAGATGCCGACCTGCGAGGCGCGGGCCTGTTCGATCAATGAGATTATCGAAACTTCGCTGAACCTGATCCAGTACGACAAGCGGGCAAAGGATGTTGAGATTGTCCGGAATCTTGCCGCCGACCTTCCTCCGGTGAGTGCTGACGGCAACCAGCTTTCACAGGTCTTCGTCAATCTGATCCTGAATGCAATCGATGCCATGCCCGACGGGGGACGGTTGACGGTTTCCAGCGGTATGGTCGGCGAGACGGTGGTGATAACCTTTGCCGATACCGGGGCAGGTATTCCGCATGAAGACCAGAGGCGCATCTTCGATCCGTTCTATACAACCAAGGAAAAGGGGACTGGCCTTGGACTTTCGGTCAGCTATGCTATTATCGAAAAGATGGAAGGTACGATGTCTGTTCAGAGTGAGCCGGGACACGGAACGGTCTTTACGATTCGCCTCCCGGTGAAAAGGAGTTGATGGATATGCAGCCGAAGATTCTGGTTGTAGATGATGAGCCGGATATCTGCAAAGCATTGGTCTTCCTGCTCAAGCGGGAGGGGTATGACGTGCAGACCGCTTCCGGGGGCGAAGAGGCGATCGCACTGCTCGACCGGACACGTTTTGACCTCGTGATGACGGACCTGAAGATGGGAAAGGTGGACGGATTCGGCGTGCTCAGACATGCGCGGGAGATCAGCGGCGACCTGCCGGTGATCATGATGACGGCGTTCGGCACCATCGAGTCGGCGGTGGAGGCGATGAAGCATGGGGCGTCGGAGTACATTGTCAAGCCTTTCCTGAACGAGGAAATCAAACTGACGGTCAGAAGGCTTCTTGAACAGCGGAAGATTGTGCGCGAGAATATTGCGCTCCGCCAGCAGATCAGCCAGCGCATTGCCTGCCGGGAGTTTGTCGCGAATGCCGACTCCATGATCCGGATTGTCGAAACGCTTGAAAAGGTGATTCCCACGAAAAGCAATATCCTTCTGCTTGGCGAGAGCGGTACCGGAAAGGGGCTGATTGCGGAGATGATCCATTGCAACAGCCCGCGCCGGGGGCTGCCGTTCATCTCGATCAACTGTTCCGCCATACCGGAGGGGCTGCTTGAGTCGGAACTGTTCGGCTATAAAAAAGGGGCCTTTACCGGGGCGGTCGCCGACAAACCCGGCATGATTACTCTGGCGCATCAGGGGACGCTTTTCCTGGACGAAATCGGCGACATGCCGATCCCGCTTCAGGCAAAGCTGCTCAAGGTGCTGGAGACCGGCGAGGTCTTTCCGCTCGGCGATACTCGTTCGAGGCAGGTCGATGTCCGCATCGTCTCTGCAACGAATTGCGATCTCGAGTCACGCATAAAAAGCGGACAGTTCCGCGAAGACCTGTTCTGGCGGCTGAATGTCATCGAGATCAAAATTCCGCCGCTTCGGGAGCGTCCTGAGGATATCGAAATGATGGCACGGCATTTTCTGCGCAAGTATTCAGGGGAACACGGCAAGAACGTTGTTTCAATTGACGGCGATTCCCTGGCTGCGCTGATGGAATACCAGTGGCCCGGCAATGTCCGCGAACTCAAGAACGTGATTGAGCGTGCGGTTGTATTGACCGAAGGCGACACGATCATGCTCGCGGATTTGCCCGAAAAAATCGTCGGCACCCGCCGTTCGATCCAGACCTGTTCATCCTTGCGCGTCTGTCTCGGCAATTATGAGCACCATCTGCTTCAGTCAACGCTTCGTGCCCGAAACTACAATAAAGAGGAAACCGCGCAGGTCCTCGGCATTGACCTTGCCACGCTCTATCGCAAGCTGAAAAAGCACGGCATTGAAGACGCATGAAACGGTCAGAACGTATCGGTGCCGCCGCCGGTGGCATCATCGGTCTCGGTATTGCGATCGGCATGGATCTGCTGCTCGGCGAGGGAATTGGCGTGGGGTGGCGCAAAGCGGTGGCACAGGATGTGGACAGGTTGCTCAAGATTCCGGTAACGCCCGACAGTATGCTTGCATGGACTGGCGCGGCCTGCGCAATCCTCATCCTCGGAGCGGTCGGTGCTGCGGCTGGCTATGTTTTTGTCCGCATCGTGCGGCGCTTTTTCAGGATGTTGCTTTCCGAAGAGTAAGGGGAAGGATTACAATACAGAGATACAGGACTCCTGATCGGGAGTCCGAACGAGGACTGAGCCTGATACTTCCCGCTTGATGTTGGAAAGGTGGCGCGCCCGGAGGGACTCGAACCCCCGACCAACAGATTCGAAGTCTGCGACTCTATCCAGCTGAGCTACGGGCGCTGCCAGATTGAAATAGTACCTGTAAGGGCACATTTTCCGCAACCGGCAGGTGCGACAGTACTGAAACCGTTGTCTGAAACACTCCCTGAACCGGACTGTCCGGCGCGGGGGAATGGAGGGGTGGCATGAGAAAGATCTCGATGCGGAGTCTGGTGCTGGTGTTCGGCTTCGTGCTCGTGTCCTTTGTGTGGGGACTGCCGTCGCAGGCAGCAGATGCCCCGCCTTCCGATGGGAAAACGCTGCTCGCGCAGTACACCAGGATCGAACCGAAGATGAGCGCGAGCCAGTTCGGCATTCCGATCAATCTGGTTTCGAGCGAGGAGGGCAATACCTCACGGGCGGAAATATACAGCGTGCTTGACTACCCGTTTGAACGTGTGCGCGATGCCATCATGCTGCCGTCGAGCTGGTGCGATATTTCGCTCCTGCATATCAATGTCAAGGCATGTACGTTCAAACAAGCGAAGGATGCCTGGCTGCTCACCATGTATACCGGGCGGAAGTATTATCAGGCGCCTGAGGACGCGCACGAACTCACGTATGTATTCAAAACGGTTGCCGCGAAACCTGATTATCTCTCCCTGCTTCTGACTGCAGAAGACGGCCCGCTCAGTACGAAGGACTATCGTATCGTGCTGCAGGCGGTTCCGCTGGGGGCGGACAAGACGCTTCTGCATCTCAGCTATCGCTTCAGTTATGGTTTTTTCGGGCGGGTTGCCATGAAAACATACTTTGGCACCATCGGCAGCGGCAAGATCGGTTTCAGTGTTGTCGGCACTGACGATGCCGGCAAGCCGGAGTACGTCGGGGGAACCAAGGGTGCCATTGAACGCAACGTGGTCAGATATTTTTATGCAATTCAGACTCATGTCGAGATGGCCAAGTATCCGGCCGATCAGCGGTTTGAAAAGAGCATCGAGCGATGGTACGAGCTGACAGACCGTCATAAAAAACAGCTGTTCGAGCTCAAAAGGGAAGAATACGTCAGCAATAAGCGCAAGGAGTATCAGAATCAGCTGATGCTTCAGAAAAAGCTCGACGGCTAGAAACCGACTGATCCCGGACAGAATGGCCCGGCATGGGTAACCCCTTTTTGGTCAGCCCGGGTTTCTTCAGCGTCTGGCTGAATGGTGCCGTCTTCCGGTATTTCCACCCCCACGGAGAATGATGATTGCATGAAAAAGTATCTGGCATTCCTCGTTGCGGTAATGACGGGGCTTTCAGGAGGTTGTTCCGGAATGAGCGACCCTCCGCTCGTTCCTGACACTCCGGGGAATCTGATTGATCCCTGTGCGCTGATCTCCCGATCGGATGTGGAGCGGATCATTGGTGAACCCATGAAACGTGCCGTACAGACGGAGGACAGGGCCGCTGGTCTGAGGGTGTGCGGATATGCGACCGAACGGGAAGGCTCCAGCATCCTCGTGCAGGTGGGGATCGTGCGCCCTGATGCTGAGCGGACGCCGAGGTCCCGGTATGAATTGCTGCGCAACAACACCCCCGAGGCGCCGAAAGTCGCAGGGATCGGTGATGAGGCATTCATCGCAACCCCGGGGCTGCATATCCTGAAGAACGGCTACTATCTTATCGTTGCGGTCGGGGCGGCTGAGCCTGACAAGCTGGCGCTGGTCGGTGACCTGGCAGTCAGGAATCTTGCGCGGCGGATGGGGAATTAGCCATGGA
>JAAYUK010000113.1 GCA_012517735.1 Nitrospiraceae bacterium | reverse complement strand
TGAACCGTCTCTATGGCTATATTTTATCACATCCACATTCGACATGATCACAATACCTTCATGTACCATGTCATCAAGGATCGGCAGAACCGTCGCAATTTTTTCCTCGCTGTCAACCACGCTGATAATGATCGGCAATTCCCCGGTGGACGTAAGCGTCTTCTTTTTGTGATACCGGCGATGCGGTCCGTATCCGGCAATGCCCCTGAAAATCGTCGCCCCGGCGATATCGTTCATGATCAGGCGTTTGGCGATGGCTTCGTAGAGCGGCACGCCCTCCCATCTGTCGTCCTCACTCACAATGATTCTGAGCATCTTTGCCTTGCCTTCGAGTTTCATGCGTTCAGTCTCCTTTGTCGGTTGAGGCTTGGGAGGAGTCGCCTTGAGCATATGCGTGTCGCTCAGTTCTATGAGGCCTCTTTCGACGATCTGCTGGACATCGGGCAAAATTTTTTGGATGACTTCTTCGCTTTCGATCACCTCGATTTTCAGGGGAAGATCGACTGAAAGCTCAAGCATCTTGGTGGAGTGAACCTTTCCGTCGCCACCGTAGCCCGCGATCCCCCGGAAAACGCTTGCTCCTGCTATCTTCTTTTTATAAAAGAGATTCATGAGCACTTCGTATACCGGTTTCCCGCCGTATTTGTCGGTTTCATCAACATAGATGCTCAGCTTCTTTACCGGTCCTTTTTCCATAGGTCTCCTCTTAGAGAAGTTTCGCGACGATATCCCCGGTTTTCAGGGCGATAAATCCCAGACAGACGCTCAGAACAATGTTCAGGAGGGCAAGCAGCCATTCGCCGTCGCCGACCAGTTTACCGGTCTCGTATTCGAAGGTCGAAAACGTTGTATACGCCCCCAGGAAACCGACAACAAACAAGAGCCTCCAGTAAGGATCAAGTGAATACCGCTCGGTAAAAAGGGTCATCAGCAGCCCTATCAGAAAACTGCCGCTCACATTGATGAAAAACGTGCCGAGCGGAAAGACACGCCCCCATTTCTGGGCTATCCATGTCGCCAGCAGAAATCGGCTGATGGCACCAAAAAAACCGCCGGCGCCGACAACCACCAGCGATGGAAGATTCCACAGGCTCATTTGACGATGATCACCGTGCAGGGGCAGTAAGACGCCACGCGTTTTGATACTGACCCCATCAGCCACGCCTGCACCTTGGATTTACCGCGCTGCCCGACCACAACCATGTCGCTCCGGTACTCTCCTGCATACCTGATGATCTGGTCCGCCGGATGTCCGACCGTGACTTCCGTGCGCACCTCAAGATTCCGCTCCTTGGCTTTTTCCCGCAGATTCCTGAAGAGCTGCTCATAATGCTCGGTCGCACTCTCGATGATGGCGTCCACCTCGACAATGTCGGCAGGCTCCGGCGGCTGGGCAACAGCAAGGATGATTATGTCCACAGCGGCTCCAGGGCAAATCTGCGCAAGATCGAGCGCAAAATCGAATGCTTTGTACGACTGTTCCGAACCGTCAAACCCGACAAGTATCTTCTTGTTCATTGTCCCCCTCCTTCTTACTTATGGTTCAACTGCCGCGGACTTTTTTGGTTCTCTTGCCGGACTGTCAAGCTTCGGCAGGAGATATTTCGGCACAAAGAACGCGTTCGCAATGATGGTCGGAATGACCGCACTCGCTATGACAGCGACAATGAGCAGCGAGTATTGCTGCTGGTCGACAATCCCGTGCGTAAGCCCGAAGAGCGCGGAGATCGATCCGAAAGTCAGGCCGGTAGACATCAGCAACGTTGTATACATGCCATCCTTGTGGTCGTAGTTGTAGGACTTCGTGACTGGATATATGCCGACAATTTTCGTCAGCATCTTCGACATGAACAGAACAAACAGGGCGAAAGGAGCTGCGATCACCGCCCCGAGCGAGACATACGAACCGGCCCTGATAAAATAAAACGGCGTCAGCAGGCCGAAGGTCAGCGTACGAAGGCGCCGGATCAGGGAATGATCCTTTCCAACCGTTCCCGCCAAAACCATGCCGATAACGTACGCCGGAAGCACCGCTTCACTCTCGGACCATGCAGCAAGGGCACCGAGTCCGAACAGGATCAGCAACAGATATTTTGCCTCAAGCTCCGACGGCCGATTGCCATATTTCCTGAAAAATCGGGGGGTGATATACGGCAGCACGGCGAACACCACAATGCTGATCGCAATAAAGATCACGGTTCTCATGGTGAACGGCGCGAAGATGAGCCCAAGCGCGATAACCGTCCCAAGGTCGGTAACAAAACACGCGGCAAGGATGGTCTTCCCGAATTCGGTTTTGTTCAGCCCCAGTTCAAGCATTACGGCATAAACGACGGCTACTGATGTCGTTGACATGGCGACACCGGTAAGCCAGCTCGCCTGAGCAGACCAGTCCAACAGATAATATACGGCAGCCGTGCAACCGAGAAAGGGAGCAAGAAACGAGATGAAGCCGATGGCGCTTGCCTCCTTCCATTTGGCTTTGAATACAACAGGATCAAGTTCCGCGCCGGCAAGAAAGGTCAGAACAATCGCTCCGGTACCCGAGAGAAACTTGATCCATGGCTGATCCGATCCCAATGTTGTGCCGATCAATGCCCCGATCAGAAGCTGCGCCACCGTTCCGACAATGATTTCCGAGAGCGCTGTGGCTATGCGGAGCCAGATCGAGATGAGCGTTGCGAGCAGAGCAAGCCCGAGCCACAGTGCCGCCAGTCCCCATACCTCATGCATACCGTACTTCCTTTCCGGGCAGTAAAAAACTCCTGCCTCAAATACACCATATTATTTGAGAGCAGGAGTCATCAGTCCATTCAGGACGTTTAATGGCGAACCCCATCACCATGCGACATGATATCAATTAAACCGCTTTGGAAGAACAATGTCAAGTGCGCGCCCCTGAACTGATCTCCAAAGGCGCTGCATAGACAGGTATCGCCCTTCAGGGTGAACGGCATTGCTCATGGCTCGTCATTGAACGCAGGTTCGGGATGGCCGTTTTTTGGCGCTTGACTTATTCATCAAAATTTTTTTATGCTTTGAGCATCGGAGGTGATGATCGTGCTCAAGGATTTCGCCGCATACGTAACCTACTCGCTTCTGGGACTCACTCAGGGGACAGCCTTCGGCAGTGCATTGGAATTCTTTATCTATGACACGATCAAGATTTTTCTTCTCCTCTCGGTTATCATCTTTGCGGTTTCGGTCATCCGCAGCTTCTTTCCGCCGGAACGAACGAAGGCCATTCTTTCCCATAAAAAAGAATTTATCGGCAACATTCTGGCAGCACTGCTCGGCGTCGTTACGCCTTTTTGTTCCTGCTCCGCCGTACCGCTGTTCATCGGATTCATCGAATCCGGAGTTCCGCTCGGAGTTACCTTCTCATTCCTGATCTCGTCGCCGATGGTCAATGAGGTTGCCGTAGTGCTTCTGTGGGGCATGTTCGGCTGGAAAGTTGCCGCCATCTATATGGGAACCGGCCTCCTCGTTGCGATTGCCGCCGGATTCATTATTGGCAAACTGAAGCTGGAGCGGTGGGTGGAAGAGTACGTTTTCACCATGCAGATCGGACACGCTTCCGAAGAAAACGTCATGTCGTGGAAGGACCGTTTCGATTATGCAAAGTGGACGACATCTGACATCCTGAAGAAGATCTGGCTCTATGTTGTTATCGCTATCGGCATCGGCGGGTTTATCCACGGATATGTGCCTCAGGATTTTCTGGTGCAGTATGCGGGACCGCAGAACCCGTTCGCCGTTCCTTTGGCGGTGCTTCTGGGCGTCCCGCTCTATTCCAATGCGGCCGGGGTAATTCCTATCGTTTACGCGTTGATGAACAAGGGCCTTGCGCTGGGAACCATACTGGCATTCATGATGGCGGTCACCGCCCTCTCGTTTCCGGAGATGATCATTCTCCGGCGCGTACTGAAAATACCGTTATTGGCGGTTTTTGTCGGGATCATGACCGTGTCGATCATTGCGGTCGGCTATCTGTTTAATGCCATTCTTTAAGGAGGAGAGCATGTCTGACTGTTGCGGCACCACCTCAAAAAAAAGGATTATTCTTGCGTGTTCGGGAGCGGCTGATGTCGGCGCGCTTGCTGATCGGACGGCACGCGCCCTTGCCAAGGACGGAAAGGGTTCGTTATTCTGCCTCGCTGCTGTTGGAGCAAAAGTGGAAGGCAAACTTAAGGAATTCATGAGTGCTGACGAGATCATAACCATCGACGGTTGTTCAGTCGGTTGTGCGAAGACCATGGCGGTGAATGCCGGGCGCACCCCGCTCGCATTCGACCTCGGAGCCCTTGGTTATGCAAAAGGGAAGACTCCGGTTTTGGATGACGTTGTCTGTGAAGCGAGCAGTACTATCGCCCTCAAACTGGGAGGGACCGCGCCGGGACAAACAGCAGTATCCGGTTGCTGTTCATAAAATTCATCAGGGAGGATCGTAATGGAAATCAAGGTACTGGGCCCGGGATGTGCGAACTGCACGAAAATGGAAGAACTGGCAAAACAGGCCGTCAGGGAATTGGGGATCGAGGCAAAGATTGAAAAGATAACCGACATGCGCGAGATCATGAAATTCACCATGTCAACACCGGGCCTTGTGGTCAACGGAAAGCTGAAATACTCCGGTAAGCCTTTGCCGTCACTCGACAAGGTGAAAGAACTCATCAAAGCGGAATCATGACCATGGAGGCATTGGCAAACATCTACCATGCCCTGTCGGAAGTAACACGGCTGCGCATCCTGAAGCTCCTGGAGCACGGTGAACTCTGTGTCTGCGATCTGGTGGCTGCGCTCGAAATGAGCCAGCCCAAGATCTCCTTTCACGTGGCAGCGCTGAAGGGCGCGGGACTGATCAACGACCGGAAGGATGGCCGCTGGATACGATACTCCATTGTATCGGAGTGCGACCTGTTCAGGCGCTATCTCATCTCCACAACACTCGAAAAAATCACCGAAGACGACATCGCCGGCGACCGTGCGCGCCTTTCCGCTTTTCTGGAAAAAAAAGAGTCAACGCTGCCGGTCAGAAGGAACGTCTCATGAAATCCTGTGTCATACTCATCATTCTGACAGGACTGTTCCTGATGTCCGTGCCATTTGCCGGTGCAGATCAGGCGCTCGATATGCGCCTGCAACAGGCGAAAAACGGCAAACGCGCAGTGATGCTCGAGCTCGGTTCGGTCGGCTGCATTCCGTGCGAGCAGATGCGCCCTGTAATGGATCAACTCTCCAAAACATACAAAGGCAGGCTCGATGTGATATTTGTCGATGTGCGCAAAGACCGAAGCGCAGCACAAAAGTTCGGCGTGCGCGGGATCCCGACACAGGTGTTTCTGGATAAGAACGGCCGGGAGTTTCACCGTCACATCGGATATTACCCGTACGAGCAGATTGTCCCTGTTCTGAAAAAAGCCGGGATATGATGATCACCTCCTTGCTCACTCAGTGCCGATCCGGATCACTGCTGAATGCAAGGTATCATCTTCTGTTCATACCTGTTATTGTCCTGACCTTTTTCTCTGGTCGGAAAAACATGGTGACCTTGATACGCTTCTTCGAAAGGCAAAATCGGAGAAAAAAGCGGTCATGCTCGAACTCGGTTCGGTCGGTTGCGTACCGTGCGACATGATGCAGCCGGTTATTGTCCGCCTGGCCGAGCAGTATCGCGGACAGATGGAGATCTATTTTGTCGACGTCAAAGAAGTTCCGGGTGTTGCCCGTCAATTCGGGATCCATGGCATTCCGACACAGGTTTTTCTTGACAGGGATGGCAAGGAGTTTCACCGGCATGTCGGCTTCTATGAGTATGATGCAATAGTTGCCATGCTCAAAAAGGCGGGCATCTGAGCATCGAAGCATATCTCGCCAACCTTGAGACGCTAGTGCAGGGGCAGCAGGTATTTGCCGTCATTCTGGTCTTTCTGGCCGGCATTCTCTCGGCTGCCAGCCCATGCGTGCTTGCCGCAATCCCGCTCATCATCGGCTATGTCGGAGGTTATGCAGAAGGAAACAAGGCTCGTGCAGCTGTTTATTCTGCGGTCTTTGTCCTTGGACTCTCGTTGACATTCACCCTCCTCGGCGCCGCTGCTTCCTGGATCGGGCAGATGCTCGGGTTTCTGGGTGACTGGTTGACGTATGCCTTCGGCGCACTTGCCGTCCTGATGGGCCTGCATCTGATGGGAATCATATCGGTCCCCCTGCCGTTCCAGCGATCAGCGCAGGTGAAAACACAAGGTCTCCTAGGGGCGTTCATGCTCGGCCTGCTGACCGGCGCGGTCTCCTCACCCTGTGCCACACCGGTACTGGCCGTTGTGCTCGGCTATGTTTCTTCAGAGGGCGATATCTTCTACGGCAGCCTGCTCCTTTTCGTGTATGCCATTGGCCATTGTGCACTCATCTTTGCAGCCGGACTCTCGGTCGGCATTGCGGAAAGCATCATCAATTCACGCGGCGTGAAAAACTGGGCTGTCTGGGCAAAGAAGATCAGCGGTGCAACACTGGTCTGCGCCGGTATCTGGGTCAGTCTGTTGTCCTGACCGACACTACTTCCTGAGGAGGTCTTTGTGAATAAAATCCGGCGCGCATTTCTCGTATTTCTTGCCGTTGCTTCGTTTGTGGTGACGGCCCTCCCCGTCCCGGCAGCAGCACCGCATGACGATACCGCCGACTGGTACTACCCGGCATGGCTCGGCTCAAGCCCTTACAGCCCTTCTTTCCAGGTGCGGGATACTGAAAACAAGTACGGCCGATACACAAAACAGACGAAGACCATAACCCTGAAAGACCTCATCAAGTTTCACGGACATTTCTGCGGCGGACTGGTCGAAAGCGCGGGTGCACTGAGGATTGCGTTTGACCGCCTCTTCGCAGACGGCGTCATCGACCGGACTGACCTGAGAATCGTTTCAAACAACTCCGCCTGCGGCGCTGATGTAGCCTCCTACCTGACCGGCGCCCGCGCACGCTTCGGCAGTCATGCCATCGACAATGCCCTTTCCGAAAGCGAATTCTATGTGCAGCAGGTTTCGACCGGCAGGACCGTTCATGTGAAACTCAATCCGGCCGTTTATCCAAAAGAAGTGAAGACACAGATGCGAAAAATCGAATCCGGCAGATTCGAGCCGTACGATATCGACCGCTTTCAGGAGCTTCAGTGGGCCTATGCGAAACGCACGGTAAACAAACCGCTTGCGGAGTCGTTCATCATCAGGGATGTGGCGGATTTTGTCTGGCCCGGGTCAACATGCAAGGATTTGGGAGTACGAAAAGATAACGACTACAAAAGCGTACCCCAGCATGAGACTTCGGCACGCTAGTGAATACTGAATATCATCATTCCGCACCACGCAGACTCATCCTGAGTCTCTGCGTAACGCTGGTTCTGTTTCTGGGCGAACTGGCCGGTGGCCTAATGAGCAACAGTCTCGGACTGCTCAGCGATGCCGGACATGTACTGACCGATGCACTGGCCCTCAGCCTGAGCCTTGCCGCCGTATATGTCATGCGCAGGCCGTCCGACAGCCGGGCGACATATGGCTACCAGCGCGTCGGCCTTATTGCAGCCGTCATCAATGGCGCAAGCCTTCTCGTTATTGCCGTTTTCATTTTCTGGGAGGCCGTGCATCGCCTGGTGACCCCGGAACCTGTCGCAAGCGGACTGATGCTCGGCGTCGCGGCGGCAGGACTTGTCGGAAACCTCATCATGGCAGCCATTCTCGGCCACTCCCATACCGATCTGAACATGAAGAGCGCGTGGCTTCATGTCCTCGGTGATGCCCTTTCGTCAGTGGGTGTCATCATCGCCGGGGTCATCATCTATCTGACGGGGTGGACGGTCGCTGATCCGCTCGTCAGCATTTTCGTCGGCATCGTCATCATTGTCGGCGGCTTGAGGGTGGTCAGGGAGTCACTGCGGGTATTTCTCGAATTCAGCCCGGCAGGACTCAATCTTGAGCATATCGTAAAAGAGATACGTGCGTTGCCAGGGGTTTTGGACGTGCACGATGTGCATCTCTGGTCGATCAGCCTCGGGGTTCCGTCATTTTCGGCTCATGTACAGGTTTCAGTCAGCGATATGGAACACGTCGATGCGCTGCGATCCAGGATTGAAGCTATCCTCGGCAGACAGGGCATCACACACGTCACCCTGCAGATGACCAGTTCCTGCTGTTCACCATCTGGAAACGGTCATTATTGCACCAACCCGTCCTGCCCGACCGTACACAAATATACCCAGTAACCATCATTCTACATGCCGTGCAATGTTTGCACATCCAAAGCGCAATCTTTGCACCTGCAGAACGATATCTATCAACTAAATCAGTTTTATTTTTTATTATATAATTGATTTTCTACGTTTTTTATTCTTCAAATCAATTTATTTTTATGGTGGCACAGACTTTGCTCTTCTGATTCTCAGTTTTTTCACGAAAGGAGGTGATCAGGATGAGAAAAATACTCTTTATCTCGGCAGTTCTGGCAGCCGTATTTGCAATGGCTGCAACATCGTTTGCATGGTGCCGCGGAGGATACGGATGCGGATATGGCTACGGACCGGGCTATGCACCGGCAGCATATACGCCGGAGCAGACACAGAAAATCACGGCGTTTCAGCAGTCGATCCAGCCCCAGCAGCAGCAGATGTTTCAGTTGAGAAACGAACTGTGGACCCTTCGCAACCAGCAAAATCCGGACTGGAACGCAATCACGGCGAAGCAACGCGAGATGTTTGAACTGAGGACCCAGATTCAGAAGCAGGCGGTTGACAGCGGCGTAGCCGGCATGGGATACGGTTACGGCTATGGCAAGCGCGGACGGGGCATGGGTCGCTGGTAATGTAACGCCCGTTATCGTATGATGAAATTCAATAGGTGGCCGGTACCTGGCAGCGCCGGCCACCTGGAGCAAACAACATGAAACGGTTACTCACACATGTGATACTCATAAGCCTTTTCCTTCTCGTGTCCGCCGCATTCGCCGTGGCAGAGGAGAATGACGGCTACGACATGAATACCGAAATGAGTGTATCAGGTCGCGTTACCGCGATTCATACCGGCGCACGCGGACCCGTTATCGTCAGCGTGCAATCGGCAACCCGGACGTACGCGATCTACACCGGACCGTCCTGGTTCTGGAATAGCTCCGGGACGGATATTCAGGAAAACGCCCGCGTCGAGGTCATCGGATCAAAAATGATAGCCCGCGACGGCAGCATCCGTATCATCTGCCTGCAGATGAAAAACCTCGATACCGGCAAGACCACGGTCTTCCGTGACGATGCGCTCATGCCACTCTGGAGCGGCGGCAAAAGAGGAAGCTTCGGGACAAAACGGGGAGGATGGCGATGACGGGTGGTGTGCAGACAAGAGCCTTGACGTCGCTGGTCACGGCGATGAGCTTTCTGGTGATGACCGTTTCAGGCGTTGTGTTGTATGTTGTGCCGACCGGACGCATTGCGTCATGGATAGACTGGCGTTTTCTCGGACTTGGCAAAACCGACTGGGGAAACCTGCATATAATCTCCTGCGTCCTGTTCATGACTGTTGCGGCAGTGCATGTCTGGCTGAACATCAAACCGTTGCTCGCATATATCAGGCATCGCGCCGCTGCAACGATCGCGATCAAAAAGGAGACCTTCCTAGCTTTGGGCATCACCATCTTTTTTGTCGTCGGTTCCATCGGGCGCATCCCGCCCCTGTCATTGCTGCTCGATCTGAATACCTACCTCAAAGGCAGCTGGAATCCGGTGACGGCACTGGAGCCGCCCTTCGGCCATGCCGAGCAGCTGCCGCTGAATGCGTTCTTTCAGAAAACCGGCATCAATGGCGAGCTGGCCAGGGCAGAACTGGCTGACCGCGGGATTCAGCTTCGATCGGAAAAAGAGAGTCTTGAACAGATAGCCCGCGCAAACGACACAACGCCTCTTGAAATTTACAAAATCCTGAAACTGCATGAGCAGAAACCTACCGCTGTCTCCGGTACGGTGACTTCCGCGGTCGAACAAAAAGGTCTTGGCAAGATGACGCTCATGCAATGGTGCAGCGAAAACCGTATATCTGAACACCAGGCCGTCACTGTTTTGCAGCAGCATGGCATGAAGGCACAGGCAGGACAGTCGCTCAGGGAGATCGCCGTTCACAACGGGACTACGCTGTCTGAGCTGACCGCGCTGCTGTCATCAGGTGTCTCGCAGCCGGGAACTGCCCGCGCTGGAAAATAGAAACCAAGCGCCTTTGGCACATGGTGAATTCTCACATCCAACTCAGGGAGGACGTTATGAAACAGAAAAGCATTATCATGCTCACCGCAGCGCTCGCACTGATCCTCAGCGCAACGGTCGCACTCGCTCAGCCATGGCAGGGCTGGCGCGGAAGCGGCGGATGGGGACCCGGCACGCAGTACAACAGGATGTATAACCCCGCAACCGTCGAGACGATCAGCGGGACCGTAACGGACATTCAGGCAGTTGTGCCATACAAAGGCATGTATTCAGGCGTACAGATCATTCTGAAAACCGAAAAAGAAACCATTCCGGTGCATCTCGGGCCGTCGTGGTACATCGAGCGGCTCGATGTGAAGATCGCCAAGGGTGACGCGATTGAAGTGAAAGGATCGCGCATATCGTTTGCCGGAAAACCCGCTCTTCTTGCCGCTGAACTGAAAAAGGATGACCAGACCCTCGTCCTGCGGGATGCCAACGGCATTCCGGCGTGGGCGGGCTGGAGACGCTAGTCAACATGCAAAAAGCGCACAATCCCAAAGAATGCTTTACCGGAAAGTTCATCGATCCGGTCAAGGCATGGAAAATAGCGGGATTGCCGAATCCTGGCGATGAGGTGGAAATGTTCAGGTCATGGGAGCCGCTGGGTTTCTGATTTTCGCACTCGGAACAGGCTCGCAGCATTACCCCTGATTCCGGCAGGATCGCATGCGGCTGCCCTCTTCATCCGCGACACGGCGGACGTCCGGGAGACATCAGCAACCGAGGGGATGATGCACGGCACAGGCACATCCCCCCTGCCGCTTCTCCTCGATAATCCGGCCAAGAATGGTCGAAGCGCCATCATGCTCCCGGACATCGCGCCTGATATCTTCACGGGAATACCCGAAACAATAGCAAATGATCTCATTCATGAAATCATGCCCCTGCACTTTGTCATCCCGCTCGTTCTCAGGCATGATTTCGCAGCTTGAGTTCATAGGGATGCGGGTTCAGATAGACCTGCTGCTTGAGATACGGCTCGTCATATTTTCTGACGTAGTGATTGATAAGTGTCACCGGCACGATCAGCGGCACAATCCCGGCGTGGTATGCCTTGATGATATCGCCCAGCTCCGCTTTTTCATCCGATGACAACCGTTTCCGGAAATAACCCATCATGTGCTGAAGCACGTTCGTGTGTTTGCGATTGGTGGCGAGCATGGCAAGTCCTTCAAAAAAAAGCCAGCTGTATTCATCGAGCAAAGCATTCTTTGGCAGTGATTTTGTGTCCGCAACGAGCTTTCCCAGCAGCTGATAATGCTTGGGGCTATGCGCCATGAGAAGCAGCTTATGCTCCGTATGAAACCGGATAAGACCTTTCAGCGAGCCGTCGCCATTGCGGAAGGTTTTCCATCGGTGAAACGCAAAAATACGCTCAATGAAGTTCTCCCGGAGGAGTGCATCGTTGAGCCTGCCTTCGTCCTCAACCGGCAGCAGTGGAAAGCGATCCATGAACGCTTTGGCAAAGAGGCCCACTCCTGTCTGGCTCGGCATGCCGTCGTCATTGTAAACCTTTACGCTTTTCATGCCGGAACTCGGGGAGCGGCTTTTAAACACAAAACCGCAGAGGTCTTCCCGGTCGAGCTCCCGAGCGCGCCGTGAAGCCCATTTCAGCATGCGGTCCGTATGGTCGATACGGGTTTTGATGGTAACGAGACGGGGATGTTCGGGATCGCCCACCAGCCGCATCGCCTCACGGGGAACCGGCAGGCCGCACTCCACCTCAGGGCAGACCGGAACCCATTCGACATACTGTCCCAGAACATCTACGAGGAAATGATCGAGTTTATGCTGTCCGTCATAGCGAACCCGATTGCCGAGCAGGCACGAACTGATGCCAAGTCGTATCTTTTCTCTCATCGCAACTTCACACCAGCGTTCGTATTTCTTTTACGGCAAAATGGGCAACATAGCGCACAGCAGCTGCGGCAGCAGGGCTCACCACTTCAGCAGTCCGCGCTCTGACCAGGGCCAGCATCGTCCCCTCTTCTTCAATACGCAGAAGGTCCAGTGTTATGCGCACCCCGACATACCCGTGACTGCCCTGACGGAAGAGAAATGACGCATGAGGATTCTGCCGGATATTGGTAATAGTTCTCCCCTCGGTCATGCCCCATGCAAGTGTTGTTTGATCGATGACATGGGGACGGGAATAAACGGCCGTATTCACCGTGCCATCATGAGATGAGGTAGCCAGAACACCGAGTCCTTCGGATGCAAACAGGTCAGCAAGCGATTTCATGCTTCATTATACGATATACGAAGAGTAAAAAGGCGGCATCGCCAAGGAATGCCGCCGCTCTTTATCTTCTATCTTTACACTTTTCTCTTTTATCTTTGCTCTTTTATCTTTTCTCTTCTACAGATGCCGGTGAACCGGCCCCGAAAGCTGCTGGAACGTGTATTCGAACTTCTGCGGCTTTCTGCCGAAACAGATACCGAGATTTTCCCAAAGCGCGATACACTTCACATCGACTTCGCGGCGCTTGATCAGTTCAGCGGTTGGCTCGAAACAAATCACGCTGCCGTTGACGTCGGCAACGGTATTGCCGCTCTTGCCTTCGAGCAGGAGATAGACAGCGGCCGCGCCGGTCTTGTAACCGAAGTTTACATCATAGGCCGACGATTCGCCGCAGCGGACGAGGTGGCCCGGCACCACGTCGCGCACTTCCGGATATTCATAAATGCCCGGGGCATACATGCCCGTCTCCTTCATGAACTGCTGGATCTCGGGATCGGCCTTCAGACGCTTCTCCAGCTGCTGGCGAACATACTTCCCCGCACCCGCAAGTTTCTTGTGGCCGAAGGCATCGGCCGGCACGGATTCATCGTAAAGCATTTCACCATTTGCATTGGTAAGACCCTCGGCAACCACGATCATATAGGTTCCCGCCTTCACATCGCTGCGCTTCACCCGGTTCACATAGGTTGTGCGGGCATGCTCATAGACCACATCGAAATCGACCGGGATCTCGGGGATGAGAATGCAGTCGGCCTCCGCGCCGATACCTCCGCGCAGCGCGGTATGACCCGAATAGCGGCCGAACACTTCAACAACCATGAAACGATTATGGCTGAGACCGGTTGTCTTGAGGTCACGAGTAAAGTTCGCGATACGATTGACCGCGGAGTCGCCGCCGACACTGTACGACTGAAGATCCAGATCCATCGTCTTCGGCACATGAACGCACGGAATGCCCTGCGACGAGAGATCGACAACGACGCTGCCGGTGTCGTCACCGCCGCTGATGATCAGCGCATCGATGTTGAACTTTTTGAGGCCGGCTTTGATGCGGTCATATTTGTTCGGATCATTGATCTTGCTGATCTTCACCCGGGAATGGCCTGCTTCAGAACCCGCGATGGATGCCTCGATCTTGCTGACGCGCTCTGCGTTCAGTTCCGTCACCTTCTCGAGCTCCACAAGATTGTACAGTCCGGCATACCCGTTCGGAATAACGACCGTCTTGATACCGAGAGCATAGGCCTGACGTGAAATGCCTTTTATGACTGCATTCAGCCCTCCGCAGTCTCCTCCGCTGGTAATGACTCCAATGCACTTTATCGCTTCCATCTCTTCCTCCTCAGGAAATAATAGTATGCGAAACGCTGCGCTATGCGATGCTTGTATGATACTCCTGAATCGACCTGATGCTCAACTGCCTGGTCTGGAGCGATTCGATCGCCATAACCACTGCGGCAGAACTCGACATATTCGTGGTATACGGCACACGATACTGCAGCGCACTCCGTCGGATCGAGAACGAATCTCTCTGTGCCTGCGCGCCCGATACGGTATTGATGATGAAGTTGATCTCCCGGTTTTTGATCAGGTCGACGATATGCGGACGCCCCTCGGCAACCTTATTGATCACTTCAACGGCAATGCCCTGACCCTTCAGGAACTCCGCCGTCCCTCGGGTAGCCACCAGCGCGAATCCGAGTCCAATCAGCTTGCGAGCCACCTCGACCGCCTTCGGCTTGTCCTTGTCCTTTACACTCAGAAATATCTTGCCGGAGGTCGGAATACGGTTAAAGCTCGCTGCCTGAGACTTTGCATAGGCCAAGCCGAAATCCTCGTCAATGCCCATGACCTCGCCGGTCGACTTCATCTCCGGACCAAGCAGTGTGTCGACACCCGGAAACCGGTCGAACGGGAAGACCGCCTCCTTCACCGCCACATGCTTTATCTCGACCTCCTGCGTGAGACCGAGTTCCTTCAGCGTTGCACCGCCCATGATCTTGGCCGCCATCTTCGCCAGCGGCACCCCAGTCGCCTTGCCGACATACGGAACAGTCCGCGATGCGCGGGGGTTCACTTCGAGAATGTAAATCTCGTTATCCTTCACCGCGAACTGCACATTCATGAGTCCACGGACATCAAGCTCCTTTGCCATCGCCTTCGCCTGGCGCCTGATCTCATCAACAACATCCTTCGACAGTGAATACGGCGGCAACGAGCAGGCGGAGTCTCCGGAGTGGATGCCGGCCTCTTCGATATGCTGCATGACGCCGCCGATGATCACATCCGTCCCGTCGGCGAGGCAGTCGACATCGACCTCGATCGCGTCTTCAAGATACTTGTCGACCAGAATCGGATGCTCCGGCGAGGCCTTGACCGCGCGTTCCATGTAAGAAACCAGCGACTCCTCGTCATACACAATCTCCATGGCACGGCCCCCAAGCACATACGACGGACGGACCATGACCGGATAGCCGATGCGGGAAGCCGCAGTGACCGCTTCCTGAACCGACATGGCGGTATCGCTGTCCGGCTGCTTCAGATCGAGCTTGTGGAGCAGTTCCTTGAAACGCTTCCGGTCTTCGGCGCGGTCGATTGAGTCGGGCGAAGTGCCGAGAATCTTCACTCCCTCGCGCTCCAGCGGAACCGCCAGCTTCAGCGGTGTCTGACCGCCAAACTGAACGATCACGCCGACCGGTTTTTCCTTGTCGATGATGCTCATCACATCTTCAATCGTGAGCGGCTCGAAGTAGAGCCGATCCGCGGTATCGTAATCGGTACTGACCGTTTCGGGGTTGCAGTTGACCATGATCGTCTCATAGCCCAGTTCCTTCAAACCGAAAACCGCCTGCACACAGCAGTAGTCGAATTCGATGCCCTGACCGATACGGTTCGGACCGGAGCCGAGAATAACTATCTTCTTCCGGCCGGTCGGGTTCGCATCGCACGACTCAACCGGTGCTGAAGACTGCACGGTCGAATACGGTTTTTCATAGGTCGAGTAGAGATACGGGGTGTATGCTTCAAACTCCGCTGCGCAGGTATCGACCAGCTTGAAGACGGGATGTATCCCAAGGCTTTTACGGAGATTTCTGATCCCGGTTTCGCTCTTGCCGACCAGTTCGCCGATGCGCCTGTCCGAAAAGCCTGCCTGCTTGAACGACCGAAGCCCTGCCTTTAGCCCGGCCTCATTCGAAGCCAGTGCAGCGATCGTCTTCTCCATGGCGAGCAGCTGCTGCATATTGTTCAGGAACCACGGATCAATCCAGGTCTGTGCATGAATCTCTTCAATGGTAAAGCCGTGGCGGAAGGCCTCGGCAACATACCAGATGCGCTCCGCATTCGGCGTCTTGAGTTTGGCGACGATCTCTTCCTTCGTCAGATGCGCGCGCTTGATCGGGTCGAATCCCGCAGTTCCGATCTCCAGGCTGCGGAGCGCCTTCTGGAGTGACTCTTTGAACGTACGGCCGATCGACATAACCTCACCGACCGACTTCATCTGGGTCGTGAGCGTGGCATCGGCATCAGGGAACTTCTCGAAGGTGAAGCGGGGAACCTTTGTCACCACATAGTCGATGGTCGGCTCGAACGATGCAGGCGTCTCACGGGTAATGTCGTTGCGAATCTCGTCGAGCAGATAACCGACCGCCAGCTTTGCCGCGATCTTCGCAATGGGGAAGCCGGTCGCCTTCGACGCAAGCGCCGAACTGCGCGAGACGCGGGGATTCATCTCGATGATCGTCATGCGGCCGTTCTTGGGGTTCAGGGCAAACTGGATATTCGAACCGCCGGTGTCGACTCCGATTTCGCGGATTACGGCGATTGATGCATCACGCATGCGCTGGTACTCCTTGTCCGACAACGTCTGCGCCGGAGCAACTGTAATCGAGTCGCCGGTATGGACTCCCATGGCGTCGAAGTTCTCGATTGAGCAGATGATCACGACGTTGTCGGCCATGTCGCGCATGACCTCCATCTCGTACTCTTTCCAGCCAAGTACCGACTCTTCGACAAGGATCTGGTGAACCGGGCTGAGCTTCAGCCCTTTTTCGATAAGATGCGTATATTCCTCAATGTTGTAGGCGATACCACCGCCCGTGCCGCCAAGCGTGAACGCCGGACGGAGAATCGCCGGAAACCCGATCTCATCAATGACCGCCATACCTTCGGCAAAGGTGGTAACAATGGCGCTTTTCGGCATATCGAGTCCGATATTCTGCATCGCCTTCTTGAACAGCTCGCGGTCTTCCGCCTTCTTGATTGCCGGCAGCTTCGCCCCGATCAGCTCCACACCGTACTTCTGGAGTATGCCCGCCTCGGCCAGATCAACCGCCAGATTCAGCGCGGTCTGTCCGCCCATGGTTGGCAGAATGGCGTCAGGCCGTTCCTTTTTGATAATCAGTTCCAGTATTTCAACCGAGAGCGGCTCGATATAGGTTGCGTGGGCCGTATCAGGGTCGGTCATGATGGTCGCCGGATTGGAGTTGACGAGCACCACCTCGTACCCCTCCTCCCGAAGCGCCTTGCATGCCTGCGTGCCGGAGTAATCGAACTCGCACGCCTGACCGATAATGATCGGCCCCGAGCCGATCAGCAGTATCTTTTTAATGTCTGTTCTTTTTGGCATTCTATCCTCTTGAAAGTTATAAGATGAAAGTTAAAAGTTCAAAACTGATGTTTCTTCTTCACAGAATCCTTGTTCTTTACCCTTTCATCTTTGAGTTTCTTCATCCGAATCTTTACTCTTTGAACTTTACTCTTTTCTATTCTCCATATGCCTTGATCATATGCAGAAACCGCGTGAAGATGTGCGTCGAATCGTTCGGCCCCGGTCCTGCTTCCGGGTGGTGCTGCACCGAAAAGACCGGCAGCTCCACATGCTGCATGCCCTCTTCCGATCCGTCATACAGATTGCGGTGCGTCAGCCGGACCTGTCCCTTAAGGCTTTCGACATCAACACAGTAATTATGGTTCTGCGACGTGATCTCCACACGGCCGGTCACCAGGTCCTTGACCGGATGATTTCCACCGTGGTGGCCGAACTTCAGCTTATAGGTGCGGCCTCCCATCGCCAGGCCGAGAATCTGATGGCCAAGGCAGATGCCGAAAATCGGCTTCTTGCTGATCAGCTTTTTTACCGTCTCAATTCCATACGTGACGGTCTGCGGATCGCCTGGGCCATTGCTCAGGAAGATGCCGTCCGGATTCAGCTCAAGCACCTGTTCAGCCGGGGTCTGCGCCGGGACCACCGTTACCCGAAATCCGGCATCAACCAGATTCCGCAAAATATTGAATTTGACGCCGAAATCATACACGACAACAGATCGTGATGAGTGAGCCTGTTCTTCACTTCTTGCTTCCCACTTCCCACTTCCCACTTCTCCCTTGGTGCAGCCCCACTTCCAGCAGGCCGCGCTCCATCCATACGGGGCATCGGTCGTGACTTCCTTTACATAATCGAATGCCGAGATGCCCGGGTGCGCCTGCACCTTGGCATGAAGGCTCCTCGGATCGGTGTCGATCGTCGAGATGATGCCCATCTGAGCCCCGTGTGTCCGGAGATGTTTGGTCAGCGCGCGGGTATCGATCCACTCGATTGCCGGGATGTTGTTTTCGGTCAAGTAGGATCCAAGCGACTGGGTCGCCCGCCAGTTGCTGTAGCAGTCCTGATATTCGGCTACAACGAACCCTTCGACCTTCGGTCCTTTCAGCGACTCGGAATCTTCCGGCACAATGCCGTAGTTGCCGATCTCGGGATACGTCATGGTGACAATCTGGCCGCGGTACGACGGATCGGTCAGGATCTCCTGATACCCGGTCATCGAGGTATTGAACACCACCTCGCCGATGCGCTCGGTATCCGCACCGAAGCTTCTGCCCTCGAAAACCGTCCCGTCATGCAGGACAAGTAATGCCTTCTTCATGCAACCTCCATAAAAGAACTGCTCAAACCGTTTCAACAGATCAATCTTTTCAAACCATTTAATTTACAATGAGTAAACTATATTTCCCTCAACCAATGTCATAAGTGTTTGCCCCTGCATTTTCCAGCCGTCAAACGGGGTGTTTTTACCCTTCGAGACGAATGTTTGTGCATCGACCGTCCATGTCCGATTCGGGTCGAAGATTGCAATATCAGCCGCGGCTCCTGCAGCGAGCGTTCCGTATGGCAGACCGAGAATCCTGGCCGGCTTCGTCGCAAGGGCGTTCACCAGCTGCGGCATGGTCAACACCCCATCTCGCACGAGTTGAAGGCTCAACGCAAGTGCCGTCTCCAGCCCGGAAATGCCGCACAAAGCCTTATCGAACTCCATCAACTTGTCATCGCGATGGTGCGGCGCATGATCCGTTGCAATGGCATCAATCGTTCCGTCGGCAAGACCGGCCTTCATGGCTGCCATGTCTTCAGCAGACCGGAGCGGCGGGTTCACCCTCATTGCGGTGTTGTAGCCCTCCACGGCCATGTCGGTCAGCGTGAAGTAGTGCGGGCAGGTCTCGGCCGTGATGTTTACCCCGTCTTTCTTGGCCTTGCGGATTAATGCAACGCTGCCTTTTGTCGAGACATGGGCAATGTGCAACTTGCCACCAGTCATCTGCGCAAGGATGATGTCGCGGGCGATCATCACCTCTTCGGCAGCAGCCGGAATGCCCCTCAGCCCGAATCTGATCGATGCCTCGCCTTCGTGCATCACCCCATCACCAGCGAGGTGTATATCCTCAGCATGCGAGATCATCGTCGTCCCGAACGCCTTGCCATACTCAAACGCGCGGCGCATGATCAGGCTGTTCATCACCGGTCTGCCGTCGTCCGAAAACCCGACACAGCCGGTGTCGTGCATATTGCCGATTTCGGCCAGCTCTTCACCCTGCTGTCCCTTGGTTATCGCGCCGATCGGAAAGACCCGGCAAGCACCAGCTTCCGCAGCTTTATCGAGAATAAAGGCGGTTATCTCGCTGTTGTCGTTCACCGGCGAGGTGTTCGGCATGCAGCAGGCCGTGGTAAATCCGCCCTTCACTGCCGCTTTCGTGCCGGTTGCAATCGTCTCCTTGTGTTCAAACCCCGGTTCGCGCAGATGCACATGCATGTCCACAAAGCCCGGCGTCACATACAGCCCGGTCGCATCGATCACCTTCGCGCCGTCGGAGGCCCTCGCCTTTGACTTCGCCTTGCCGGACTTCAGTTCGAGCGCAACGATCTTGCCGTTTTCGATAGAAATGTCGCCAATGCCGTCAATCAGCTGCGACGGATCGACAATGTGGCCGTTCTGAATCAGAATCTTTTCAGGCATGGTGTTCACCTCCGCTCAGGTGGTAGAGGACCGACATGCGCACTGCGAGCCCGTTCGTAACCTGCTGGAGAATAACGTTTTGTGGGCCGTCAGCCACATCCGAGGCGATCTCGATGCCGCGGTTCATCGGGCCGGGATGCATCACAATCGCATCCTTCTTCGCCATCGCCAGACGATCCTTTGTCAGTCCCCAGTGGCAGAAGTAATCGGCAGTGGTCGGGAAAAAACTCTTGTTCATGCGCTCCATCTGGATGCGGAGCATGATGATCACATCGACACCCTTCAGCCCTTCCTCGATCGAGTAGTACATCTTCACACCCGGAGGCGCCTGCGGCGGCAGAAGCGTCGGCGGGCCGATATAACGCACCTTTGCCCCGAGCGTCTGGAGTCCGATCATGTTGGAGCGCGCCACACGGCTGTGGATGATGTCTCCCACAATCGCCACCTCCAGGCCCTCAAACGAGCCTTTGTGCTCGCGTATCGTCAGGGCATCGAGCAGCGCCTGCGTCGGATGCTCGTTGATGCCGTCGCCTGCGTTGATGACCGACACATCCATATGCTCCGCGATGAAGTTCGGCACGCCGGTCGACGAATGGCGCACCACCACAAAATCAACGCCGTAGGCTTCGATGTTCTTGATCGTGTCGAAGAGCGACTCGCCCTTGGTCACGCTGCTTGAGGCGACCGCAAAGTTCACCACATCGGTGCTGAGCCGCTTTTCGGCAATCTCGAACGAGGTGCGCGTGCGCGTAGACGGTTCATAGAACAGATTGACAACCGTCTTGCCCCGGAGCGCCGGGACCTTTTTGATGTCGCGCTTCAGCACATCCTTGAACGACGCCGCTGTGTCGAGGATCTGGTGGATGTCGGCCTTGCCCAGATCGCGCATGGTGATAAGGTGTTTTCGGGTCATGGCATTATTCCTTTGCTTTGATCAGTTGAACGTTATCCTCAAAACCGTCCTCCTGCAGCTGGACGTCGATCTTCTCCTTCTTGGCGGTCGGGATGTTTTTCCCGACGTAGTCTGCCCGTATGGGTAATTCACGATGCCCCCGGTCGATCAGAACCGCAAGCTGTATGACCGCGGGACGGCCGTAGTCCATGAGCGCATCCATGGCAGCGCGAATCGACCGGCCCGTAAAGAGCACGTCGTCGATGAGCACCACCTTCTTCCCGCTGATGTCGAACGGGATGTCCGTCTTCCTAACCACCGGATGGTCCTTGCGAAGGCTGAGATCATCGCGATAGAGCGAAATGTCAAGCGAACCGACCGGCACGCTTGCGCTCTCGATTGTCTTGATTTTCTCCGCAATTCTCGCTGCAAGATGCACCCCGCCCCGCTGAATGCCGACCAGGCAGATCCCCTCCGGCCCTTTGTTCTTCTCGATGATCTCGTGGGCGATGCGCGATATGATGCGCTCGATGTCCTTCCTGTTCAGGAGTTCCTTTGCCATGTCCCCTCACAATAAAAAAGCCTTCCCCCGCATGCAGGGAAAGGCCGAATATATGCACAAAAATGGTTCACTGAGTCTCCTCACCTTGCTAGCCTCACAGTGCTATCGTTAAAGGTGAAGATACATTACCACAGGTCAGCGTGCATTTGCAAAAAATGGGATGAGAATGGTTGTTTTCAGCGCGTTTCAGCGTTTATTGATCGCCAACATGCTCACTTCTGCAAAATGGTATCCAATGGACTGTGCGGCGTGTTTGTCATACTCCGAAGCACATGCCTGTAAATCATTGTAGTTTCAATGCTTCTATGCCCAAGCAGCGACTGGATCTCCCGTAGGTTCATCCCGTTCATAAGCAGATGCGTGGCAAAACTGTGCCTGATCGTATGCACCGTGGCGTGTTTCGTATTATTGCAATCCAAACTCCTTGTAAAAAGAGCCTTTGCAACTAAACCATGAAGCATGCTATCGTTTCCCCATGTGGAAAAAATACGCCGTTCGTATAATTACAAGTTATGCGGTATTTTCAAAATATTTGATATGGAGCCATCTCAATGGCAAGAAAATTATTATTGGTAACAGGGTTCATATTCTGTCTTGTGTTCATAGGCATTCAAGCGACAGGTGCAACTTTTGAAACTGAAAGACTGGTCATTCGAGATCTTCCAAAGGATATATCCTCAGATAGACTTGAGAAGCTAGTCAATACGGTTGATTCAACCCTCACAAGAATTCTTCAGTTTTGGTCAACCGAGCCGAGGATAAAACAGTTCGGAAAAATCATTGTTGAATTTGATAATTCGGACCCAAAGGCGAATTACTCCTTTTTCTTCTTTATGAAAGAGAATGGCCTAAGAGTAAGGGTAGTCAGGGTCTCCGGTGGCGACGAATATCCTTACCAATTGGCGCACAAATTGACGAGCGCAGTATTTCCTAATCCTGACAAATTGATTCGCAATATGATGGGGGAGGCATCAGAAACACGTTTTGGCAATCCGCTGTCTTTTCCCATGTGCGGTTTTGACAACGACTCTTGGGTTATGGCATTTTTGCAGGCCGGATTCTACATTCCTTTAACAAAGATTGGACGAGACCACAGCGACTGGGGTATGGAAATACATAATAATGTCCCTAAGGTAAGTGACCGAACCAAACAACATGCTTCCTATGTGGAGGCCGGTTCCTTTGGCGATTTTTTGATTACGACGTATGGTATAGAGAAAATGAAACAATTTAATCAACTATCAATAAATAAACCTCGTCCCTGGAAAGAGGTATTTGGTATCCCCCTAGAGCAATTAGAGGCCAAGTGGCTTGATGCTGTGCGATTGAGATCCGGTGAAAAAGAGCAAAAGATATCCACTTTGTTTAAATTGCTAAAGGACAACCCTAATATCGCTTGTTTTTCGGCACAGGATCTGACCAAGGGAAAATGAAGGGAGCAATGCTGGGTTGCCAAAGAATGGTGAAATGAAAGAGCAAAGCATAACATGACAATGCAGTGGGCGTCTTACAGCCGCCGCTGATTTCGTTGTTCGGCTCTGCGCGAAATAATAAAGGGGACGATTCTATTTAATGGATGCTTGCTCATTTCTCAGCAAAGAAAATAGAGAGACAATAACAAAAACGGAGTCCGCATGCATATCAGCACAAATGTCCCTGGCTGCTGTCTTCGCTCATGGAAGAAAGAAGACAAACCCGCCTTGGTACACAACGCAAATAACCGAAAGATCTGGCGAAACTTGAAAGATAGTTTCCCTCATCCCTACACCGAGGCTCATGCTGATGTGTGGATAACCCTTGCCAGCCAGGCTGCGCCAAGCATTCGCCTGGAATTGTCATTGGATTCGATCGAAAGCGCTCAGAGCCCGGCTGGGCTGCCAACAGAGCGGATTTATTCGGCGAAGCGGCACATACAGGACGTATGTGCCAGGCGAATACCTCGGAGGACGGCTGGACGCCTTCCGAGAAACGGGGCCCCCGAAAATGTCGATGACTTTTCGGGGTGGCAGTTGAGCGGCGTTGCCTGCCCTGCGGGCCTAATGACAATTCTCGGGTCATGTCGCCATTGACCCTGCAGGCGTTGCCATTGGTGCCCTCGGCATCATCGCAGGTGAAGGGACTGCCTGCTGCACAGGCCCGTTTGGGTGCTGGCTTGGTGAAGCGTACTGGGGTAAAGGCATTGCTACTGCGGCGGCTCGGGCGATGGTTGCTCACGTATTTTCCGGTTCTTCTTTTCAAAGGCTTGAAGCCCCCGTGTTCGCCTGGAATCCTGCTTCGATGCGCATCCTCAAGAAGGTTGGTTTCATTTGGGAAGGCGTCGCAAAACAGAGCGTATTCAAGGACAATCAGTTTACCGACAGTGTGATTTACGCGCTTTTAAGAAATGACTATCAACGGGGACTGGCGCTATAAAACCGCGCCGGGGGATTAATTCTGGATTTATGCATTACCTTATTACGGAGGTTCCATGAAATCAGTTGCTGCATTTGTCATGGTTATTTTGCTCGCTGGATGCGCCACAAACCAGACTCTGCAGACCAATATGCAAGCGCCGCGCACTGAAATCTGCAAGGCCGCCTCCGAGCAAGAAATCGCTGCATTGTTCGACCGTTGGAATCAATCGCTGCTGACCGGCGATTCCCATAAAGTGGTTGCAAACTACGCAGAGAGGTCAATTCTCCTGCCCACGGTATCGAACAAGCCCCGCCTCTCTCCGGCGGAAAAAGAGGACTATTTCCATCACTTCCTGGAAAACCGCCCATCAGGAAAGATTGATTTGC
>JAAYUK010000112.1 GCA_012517735.1 Nitrospiraceae bacterium | reverse complement strand
TACGAGAAAGGCATTATCAATCAGACCCAGTATGAAGAAGCCAAGCAGAAACTGCTCGAACAGAGAACAAAGTAGCGTTCCACCCTGTTAAAACAGAAAAGGGGATTGCAAGAGCCGTAAAAAGCCTTGAAATCCCCAATGATTTTCTGGAGCCGAGAATGGGATTTGAACCCACGACCTGCTGATTACGAATCAGCTGCACTACCACTGTGCTATCTCGGCAAAGGCGGCAACGCATTCGCATTGCCAACAGCTTCAAATTTTAGCAAATTCCTGCTGAAAAAATCCAAGGGTTTCGGCATCAAAAATACAGAATTCTATGCAATTCAAAGAAGTATCAGTCTGTTCTTCAAAAAACCTCTTTGATTCGGCAACCAGAATTGCAGCGCACCGGTCTTTCGGAAACCCGAAAATGCCTGAGCTGATTGCCGGCATGGATACACTGTTCAGGCCATGTTCAGACGCCAGCAGAAGCGTCTGCTGCACCGCGCGCCGGAGTTTCGTTTCTTCATCGCCCTCGCCCATGCGGGGACCGACCGCATGGATCACGTATTGAGCCTTCAAATGTCCGGCCGATGTCATTACGGCATTGCCGGTCGGCACAAACCCGATCCGGTTGCTCTCTTCCTGAATGACCGTACCGCCTTTCCTCACAATGGCACCGGCGACGCCTCCTCCATGCTGAAGATGCTTGTTTGCGGCATTCACTATCGCATCGACGTCACGTTCAGTAATATCTCCGAACACCAGCCGGAGCGTCTTTCCATTGAGACTTCTTTCTGCGAGTATCTCCATGCTTCACCTCCATTTGCGCTATACTACATACCATGAAAATAGCATATCTCAATCCTTTTTCCGGCATCAGCGGCGACATGCTCCTCGGAGCACTCGTTGATGCAGGAGTACCCCTCGCGCATCTGAAAAAAGAACTCAAAAAGATTCCCGCAGACGGCTACCGGCTGACTGCATCGGTCGTCCGGCGCCACGGCATTGCTTCAACGAAAGTGGATGTCCGCATGACGAAGCAGATTCACCCCGCCCGCATCTGGAAAGATGTGCAGACGCTGATTCATCAGTCTTCACTCTCCCCTGATATAGCGGCGAAGGGCCTCCGCATTTTCGAGGTCCTGTTTCGGGCCGAGGCGAAAGTGCACGGAGTCGCTTTTGAGAGGGCGCATCTGCATGAGCTGTCAGCAGTTGATTGCATTGTGGACATCTTTGGCGCGGTAATCGGGCTGACGTGGCTCGGCATCGAAAAAATCATGGTCGCCCCGATCAATCTCGGAAGCGGGATGGTGAAAACCGATCATGGGATGCTTCCCGTGCCTGCCCCGGCGACCGCCGAACTGCTGCAGGGGTTCATTGCCTTCGGTTCTTCGGTGCCCTTTGAACTGACGACCCCTACCGGAGCGGCGATTTTACGCGGGCTCGATGCCGTCAGCGCGCCGATGCCTCCCTGCCGCCCCATTGCAACAGCGCATGGAGCAGGCAATCGGGATATTGACGGTCAGCCGAATGTATTGCGACTCACCTATGCGGATACCCTTCAAGCCATCCCTGATGCCGCCCCGAACGCAATGACAGTTCTGATCGAAACCAACATCGACGACATGAATCCCCAGATTTATGAGGACGTCATGACCAAGCTTTTTGCTGCCGGGGCTCTGGATGTGTGGCTTGAGCAAATCGTCATGAAGAAAAGCCGGCCAGGCACTAAACTCTGTGTTCTTGCCCGCGATGCAATGGCCTCTCAGATAGCGGAGCAGATTTTCCGGGAAACCACTTCGATCGGAATCCGTTTTTATCCGGTAGAACGCATTCTGCTCGACCGGACCATCGAAACCATTCGACTGCCGTACGGAACTGTCCGCATCAAGACCTCCCGCCTCGGAGAAACGGTCATGAACCAGGCCCCCGAATATGATGACCTGAAAGCGCTTTCGCGCAAGACCGGAGTACCGATCAAGCAGATCACCTTCGATGTGGCCCGCGCAGTTGCGCCCCGTCCGGGACAAAAGAAGCGGAAAGAGTCCTGAGAGCGGTTGTTGTCTTGGTTTTTCTCCATATGCTAACGTATACCTTAATGTCAATGCTTGCGGTATCGCGCTTCCGGTACTGATTTCCAGCAATGATCACCTTTTTGAGAATATATGTGTTTTAAGGAGACCCCATGACGCAGAACCCTAAAAAGGCACTCCTGATCGGCAATGAAGCGATCGGCCGCGGTGCCATCGAAGCAGGAATTTCCTTCGCAAGCAGCTATGCAGGCACCCCGGCAACGCAGATTCTTGAGTATCTCGCCGGACACTGCTCAGGGCAGGTGGAGTGGGCAGTCAACGAGAAGGTTGCTCTCGAAACCGCGGTCGGCGCCAGTTATGCAGGCAGGCGTGTCATCTGCTCAATGAAGCATGTCGGGCTCAATGTCGCCGCTGATCCGCTGATGACCGCCGCATATCTCGGGATACAGGGCGGATTGGTGCTCGCCATCGGCGATGACCCCGGTGCCTATTCCTCCCAGAATGAGCAGGATTCCCGCATCTACGCCCGGTTTGCGAAAATTCCGTGTCTTGAGCCATCCGACTCGCAGGAGGCGAAGGACTATACGAAACTGGCATTCGATCTCTCGGAAAAGTTTCACCTGCCGGTCATGCTTCGCGGTCTGACCCGTGTCATGCATTCTTCCTCTCTGGTAACCATCGAGGAGCCGCGGCCGGAAAACCCGGTCAGAATCGAAAAGAATCCTGACCAGATGCTTGCTGTTCCAAAGAATATCGTTCGCCTGCATAAATCCCTGAACAAGAAGCAGGAAGAGCTGAAAGACTGGGTGGAAGCATCCGGATTGAATGTCGTTATCAGACCCGGAAGGAAAAAGGGCATTATTGCCTGCGGTTTTGCCAACGTGTATGCGGGAGAATATGGCGCCGACTGCTCAGTGCTCAAGATCTCGGCGTATCCGTTCCATGAAAGGTTGATCAAGGATTTTGTAGCGGATCTTGAAGAAGTCTGGGTTTTGGAGGAAGGCGAACCGATTGTCGAAGAGATTGCACGCAAGTATTCATCCCGGGTCAAAGGTAAACTCTCCGGAGAAATTTCCCGTGAAGGTGAACTGGGTCCTGATGTGCTGGCGCCCTATTTCGGCGGTGCATCGCTGGCTGACAAAACGGCGAGGGCACTGCCGGTTCGTCCACCAGTCCTCTGCCCCGGATGTCCGCATCGCGAATTTTACAAAGCATTGAAAGCTGCTTCACCGGCCTTCACGACCGGCGACATCGGCTGCTATACGCTGGGAGCGGCTCCGCCGCTCAATGCGATCGACACCTGTCTCTGCATGGGAGCGAGCATCGGCAAGGCTGCCGGCATGGCCAACGCAGGAGTCAAGCGCGTTGCTGCGGTGATCGGCGACTCGACATTTATTCATTCCGGCATTACCGGACTCATCAACGCAGTCTATAACAATGCCAATATCATGGTCTGCATACTTGACAACGCCACAACCGCAATGACCGGCCATCAGCCGACGCCAATGCTTGGCATCACGGCAAAGGGCGATGTTGCAGGACAGATCAATCTTGAAGCCCTCTGCAAGGCATGCGGGGTTGCATCCGTAACCGTTGTGGATCCGTTTAACCATGACGAAATGGAAGCGGTGCTGAAGGAAAAAATTGACGCTCCCGGCGTCAATGTCGTCATTTCACGGAAGCCGTGCATCCTCATCAAACGAACCAGTAAATGACAGTATCACAAACAGAGAGCCCTGCCTG
>JAAYUK010000111.1 GCA_012517735.1 Nitrospiraceae bacterium | reverse complement strand
TTTATCCTCAGCGGGGCTTGTCCGTAGCACCGGGTGTTGCCTGACTGCAAAAAAAGGAGAGGGGCTGGTTTGACTGTCCAGTCCCTCTTCTTTTTTCTGAAATTAATCTCTTTCCGAGCGCTATTTCGTAAATATATCGATCAGCCGGTCGAGCTCATCAAGCGAATAATACTCGATCTCGACACTGCCTTTTTTGCCTTTGTGGTGGATCTTTACCTTGGTGCCGAGCGCCCTCACCAGTTTATGCTCAAGCTCGACAACTTCTGGCATCCTGGCCGCTTTTTTCGGATTGGCAGGCGGGTGAGCGATTTTTTTGCAGAGCGCTTCGGCAGCACGAACGGACATGCCGAGATTGATGATGGTCTTCGCCGCTTCAATCTGCTTGTGTTTCGCCTCGATTGAAAGCAACGCCTTGGCATGGCCCATGGTAATACTGCCGGCATTTACGTATGCCTTGATTTCGTCCGGCAATTTCAGCAGACGCACATAGTTCGCGATGGTCGCCCGTTCCTTGCCGACCCGTTCTGAAAGGGTCTCCTGCGTCAGGCTGAACTCTTTCATCAGTCGCTCAAACGCCTCTGCAGTTTCAATCGGGTTGAGTTCTTCGCGCTGGATGTTTTCGATCAGTGCGATCTCGATCGAGTCCTGTGAAGATACGTCTTTCACGAGAGCCGGAATCTTTTTCAGTCCGGCAAGCTGCGAAGCGCGCCACCGGCGCTCCCCGGCAATGAGGCGGAAGGTGCCATCACCGGCCCGCGATACGATAATCGGCTGGAGCACACCCTTTTCCTTGATCGAGCGGGCAAGCTCCTGCAACGCTTCGTCCCTGAAAACCTTGCGCGGTTGATGCACGTTCGGCACGATTTTCGCAATGTCGAGCTTGATGACTTCGTCTCCCTTTTCGGGAAGCAGTGCTTCGAGTCCTTTACCCAGCGCGCTTTTCATAGAGCATCTCCAATGCAAGGGCGAGGTAACTCTGCGCGCCCTTTGAACGCGCATCGTACATGATTGCGGGCTTGCCGTGGCTCGGCGCCTCGCCCAGGGTTACATTCCGCGGAATCTGTGTTGCATACACCTTGTCGGCAAAATGCTTCTTCACCTCAGCCGCAACCTGATGCGAAAGACTGTTGCGGGCATCAAACATCGTCAGGACAATGCCCTCGATCTCAAGTTCAGGGTTGAACGAGCCCCGCACCAGCGAAAGCGTGCGGGAGAGCAGACTGACGCCTTCGAGGGAATAATATTCACACTGCACGGGAATAAGCACCGAATCGGCGGCAACAAGCGCATTCAGCGTCAGCAGACCGAGTGACGGCGGACAGTCAAGAAAAATATACTGGTAACGCTCCTTCAGCCCGGCTATTGCGTTTTTCAGGATATGTTCACGTCCCTCACGTCCGACCAGCTCAACCTCAACGGCGAGCAGGTCAATAGTGGACGGTGCGAGCGACAGATTCGGCACCTGTGTGGGTAAAATGACGTCTTCAAGCGTATGCCTGCCGGTATAGACATCATACAGGCTCCGATCGATGTCACTCCGGGATACGCCAAGACCGCTGGTCAGATTGCCCTGAGGATCATTGTCCAGAACCAGCACGCCCTCTTTTTCGAGTGCTATTGACGCCGCAAGATTGACAACCGTCGTTGTCTTTCCGACCCCGCCCTTCTGATTCGCCACAACAATGGTTTTTCCCATAAGGTATTGATTTTACCATGTTCCCCTGCCAAAACCAAAGAGAAAACTCCTCTTCTTCGGGGCAGTCAGCCGACCTCTTCCCTTTTCCTGCCGGAGCCGCCGTCACGTTCCGGCAATCCCCCTCTCGGGAATTGCAGTTCGTCCTTTTTTTTCAGAGCTTTACATCTTGCTGACAATATGAAATAATGTAGGTGCTCCGTACATGGCTCTATAGGTATGCAAAAAGAAAAACGCTATCGACAACTTTCTGCTGCAGTGATCGCGGGTCTCGCCGTGGTCCTGTTGCTTTCTGTCTGGACCCCGTTGCCGGGGCTCGAAAATCTCGAGCTTGCCCTGTATGACGCTCGGGCGGCCCTGATTCCCGGTTCAAAAGACAATTCAATCGTTCTGGTCAGCATCGATGAAGAAAGCGCTCACCGGCTCGGAAGCTGGCCGTGGCCTCGTTCCTATTTTGCCCAGGCTATTACCCGGCTTCATGAGAGCAAGGCATCGCTCGTTGGGCTGACCCTGCTCTATGCAGACCGGGATCCGAATCCGGGACTCGACGAAATTCGCGATATTATCCGGAAGATCGAAACCGATCCGACACTGTTGAAACCGGGACAGATCAGTGCGCTTCTACCCTCCCTGCAGGACCACGAGCGCAAATCAATTCAGCAGGCAATTCTGTCATCCTCACTCAGTGCGCTCAAAACGGTCGTGCTGCCGCTGCTCAAGGATGCCGAGCGCCGTATCGACGGCGATGCTGCTCTCGCTGCCGCTCTGCGCGAAGCGCAAAACGTCGTGCTGCCGGTGGCTTTTGTCTTCAAAGGGCAGGAACGGGCCGGAACCGTTTCCCGGGATGCTGCCCTCGAAAAGAACTCGCTTGCCGTACAAAACGCCGGAAAGTTTCAATCCGCACTCTCGCTGACCGCTCCCCTGCCTGCCCTTTCCGGACAGGCAGCCAGTCTCGGCCATCTCAACGCCATACGGGATCGTGACGGTGCAATGCGCGGCGATGTGCCATTTGTCGCGTTTCAGGATCGGCTCTACCCGTCCTTTGCGCTCCAGATGGCATTACGGGTTCAAAAGCAGCCTCTCCAGGCTGTGCAGCCAGGGGTTGATACCCTGGTTGTTGCCGGCAGAACCATCCCGCTCTATCAGCACAACCGGGTACTCTTCCGGTCTCCGACAGCAAAAGATTTCACCGTCGTATCCTTTGCCGACCTGATCGAAGGCAAAACAACTGAGGGGCAACTGAAAGGGAAGATCGTCCTGATCGGCCATCGCCGTACCATGCCGTTTGATTTTCTCCCGGCCCAGCCTGCCGGACTGGTCCCATCCATCGACGATCTTGCAGCCGCGGTCAATGCCTATGTACTTGGAACACAGGTCGAGCGCCCCCGATGGGCTCCGGCTCTTGAAACCGCCGCCCTTCTGTTGTGTACCTTCATGCTGCTGATGCTGCGCTCTGCGCCCGGCAGAACGCTCTGCATTGGACTGATCGGAGCTGCCGCTTTCTGGAAGCTCCTTGCGGCATCCCTCTTTCTGACCCAGTCTGTCTGGATCAGGCTTACCGAACCGCTTCTGCTGATACTGGCAGGGTTCCTGCTGTTGATTGTCCGCTCTGCTATGTCGCACGTTCATACCGCCGGTGAAGACCACTCCGAAACATTCGAGACCGATCAGTTCCGGGTTCGTGCCGGCGGAAAGAGCGACATCGGGCAGGTTCGTGAACGCAACGAAGACGCCTTCCGCATCGACCGGCAGACCGGTTTGCTGATTGTGGCAGACGGGGTCGGCGGCCGGGAATCGGGCGAGGTTGCGAGCAGCATGGCTGCTGACCTCGTTGTCGAATGTGTCAGGAATCCTGCTACACTCCCTGAGTCTGATGATGGATCGGCCGGAGACCCGCTGACACGACAGCTCGCTGCTGCGGTGGTCGCCGCAAATGCCCATGTGTACGAGACGGCAACCAACAATCCTCAGCTGAGCGGCATGGGAACGACGCTCACCTGCATGCTTATTGAGGGCAGCCGGGCGCGTATAGCGCATGTGGGAGATACCCGCGCGTATCTGCTTCGTCAGGGCATCCTCGAACAGGTGACGGACGACCACTCCGTGGTCGCGGAACAGGTCAGAAACGGGCTCGGAAACGGCCCGGTGACCATGCGCAACGTCCTGACCCGTGCTATCGGGGTAATGCCGGATGTGCACCCTGATGTTGATGAACTGGAGCTGGCCGACGGTGATGTGCTGCTCCTCTGTTCGGACGGTCTTACGAATATGGTCCCGGATCAGGAGATTCTGGCGATTATGAGTGAAACCAATGATCCGTTCGATGCAAGTGCCCGCCTGGTACAACTGGCAAACAAAAACGGCGGCCGCGATAATATTACGGCTGTTGTTGCATATATCAGCAAAAGACGATAATCTGTGAAGGATTCCTGAATGCAAGGAGGAGAACCATGGCAAAGCTGGTACTCAAATTTAAAGAGGCGGTAATCAAGGAGATCGAGTTCGACAAGGATCAGGTGACCATCGGTCGCAAGCCTGAGAACGATGTCGCAATCGACAATCTGGCCGTCTCGGGGTTCCATGCAAAAATCTTTCGTGAAAATGATGCCTATGTCCTGGAAGATATGGGCAGTCTCAACGGTTCATACGTAAACGGCGAACGGGTAACGCGCAAAAATCTCCGGCATGGCGATATCGTTCTCATAGGAAAACATTCGATCGAGTTTGTTGCACCTGAACTGAAAGCCGCAGAACCGGAGCCGCAGCCGCAACCACAGCGCATAAAAGCTATGGACGAGACGGTCGTCCTCGATCCCCACGTTCAGCAGCAGCTATTAAACAGGCCGCAGGAAACCTATCGCCCGCATGTTGCCGAGCGCAGCGATACCTTGGGAGGATTTGTGGTGATCGAAGGGTCTTCCGAAAAACGGGAATACGAACTGCGGGATCGGGTAACCACCATCGGGAAAGACTCCTCTGCAGGTATCCGTCTCAGCGGATTTTTTACCCCGAAGGTTGTGGCGCTGGTCAACCGCCGTAAAGAAGGGTATTTCATCAGCCCTGCCGCCAAAAACAAACTCCCCAAGGTGAATGGTGCCGAAATCAGCGAGCGGCACGACCTGCAGGACGGGGATATTGTCGAAGTCCCGGGCCTCAAGATGCAATTCTATCTCATCAAAGGATAAGGACGTCAACGACGAATGGTGGATCAGGGACAGCTCCCGATACAGCATATCGGCAAATACCGCCTCCTCCGCGAAATCGGCAGGGGCGGTATGGGTATTGTCTATCTCGGGTTCGACGAATACAACAATCGCGAGGTAGCCATCAAGATCGCTTCCGTCGCCGGCATTACGGACGAGCAGTATCTCCAGAAATTCCAGAAGATGTTTTTCAATGAAGTCCGGGTCGCTGGCATGCTCAAGCATCCGAATATCCTGACTGTGTTCGATGCCGGCGTTGAAGAGCCGTATTATTACATTGTCATGGAGTATGTCCAGAACAGCCGGACGCTCAAGGATTTCTGCAAGGCCGGCTCGTTGTTGCCGGTCGAGCAGGTCGTTGAGATCATCTTCAAATGCTGCAAGGCGCTCGACTATGCGCACCGCCACAATATCATCCATCGCGACATCAAACCCGGCAACCTGCTCCTGACAGAAGGCATGAACGTCAAGATTGCCGACTTCGGCATCGCGCAGATCATCCGCGCCGACACTACGCAACCGGCCGGATTGATGGGCTCCCCCGCCTATATGTCGCCTGAGCAGATCCGTGAAGAAGTCCTGACGCAGCAGACCGATTTTTTCTCGCTTGGAATCGTCATGTACGAATTGCTCACCGGCAGGTCGCCGTTTCATGCAGATGTTTTTTCGAGTGTGGTTCGCAAGATTCTCTATGAAGAACCGATGCCGCTCCGCTTCTACCGTTCCGACATCCCGAAAACACTCGAAACTATTGTCGCCAAAGCGTTGAGCAAACGTCTGCCTGACCGCTACAAAACCGGCACTCAGTTTGCAACCGATCTCAGTCTTACCTACATAAATCTTCGGGATTCTGACGAGGAGATCGATCTCGGGGAAAAGTTTGCAATACTCCGGGAACTCGCCTTTTTCCGCGAGTTCCGTGACGCCGAAATCTGGGAGGTCCTGAGAGCCATTACCTGGCGGGAGTTCCCCCCGAATACCCGAGTGATTTCCGAAGGAACCATTGACCAGACGTTCTATGTAATTGCATCCGGTCAGGTTGCGGTAAAAAAAGGCGACAGTACAGTGGCCGTGCTTGCGAAAGGCGACTGTTTTGGTGAAATGGGCTATCTCACAGGAGAAAAGCGGACAGCCAGCATCATTTCGCTTTCCGATGTCATGCTGCTTGAGATCAACAATTCGCTCATCGAACAGGCATCACCGGGATGCCAGCTCCGCTTCACCAAGGTCTTTCTGAATACCCTGCTGGAACGCCTCTCGAAAACCACCGCAGATGTTGCAAAAAGCTATAC
>JAAYUK010000110.1 GCA_012517735.1 Nitrospiraceae bacterium | reverse complement strand
TTCGTGCCTTCGTAAATCTGGAGGATCTTGGCATCGCGCATCATTTTTTCGAGCGGATACTCTTTCATATAGCCGGAACCGCCCATGACCTGAAGCGCATTCGTGGTAACCTTCATGCCCAAGTCCGTCGCAAAAGTCTTCGCCATGGCGGATTCTTTCGAGACATCCTTTGCGCCGCTGTCGACAAAGCGGGCAACGGAATAAATGAGCGAACGGGCCGCTTCGATCTCAATGGCCATGTCGGCAAGCATATGCTGGACAGCCTGGAAACTGATGACCGGATGGCCGAACTGTATACGCTGACGGGCGAACTTGACCGCTTCGTCAAACGCTCCCTGCGCCACGCCGAGCCCTTGGGCGCCGACGCCGCATCGGGATGCATCGAGGGTTTTCATGGCAACAATGAAGCCCATGCCTTCTTTTGCGATGAGGTTTTCCTTCGGGATGCGGCAGTTGTCGAAAACGAGTTCCGTCGTGATGGAACAGCGAATGCCCATCTTGTTCTCTTTTTTACCGAAGCTGAAGCCGGGGGTTCCCTTCTCAACGATAAAGGCGGAAGCGCCGCGTGGCCCCTTTGACTTGTCGGTGATGGCAATAACAGAGTAGATATCTGCCACACTGCCGTTTGTTATCCATTGTTTGGTCCCGTTCAGCACATAGTGGTCGCCGTCGAGCCGGGCGGTTGTCTGAATTCCGCCAGCGTCGCTGCCCGCATTCGCTTCCGTCAGGCCGAAGGCCACCAATTTCTTGCCGGCGGCAATGTCCGGAAGATACTTCTTTTTCTGTTCTTCGGAGCCGTGCAGGAGGATCGGGAAGGTTCCGAGCGCATTGGCCGCATACGAGGTGGATACACCGACGCAGGCACGGGAAAGCTCTTCGACTGCAATGCAGAGCTCAAGACATCCCTTGCCGAGGCCGCCGTACTCCTCAGGAATATACAGGCCCAGCATGTCCGACTGGGCAAGAACCTTGATGATCTCCCAGGGGAACTCACCCGTTTCATCAAGTTCGGCGCGGACCGGCACGATCTTTTCCTCCGCGATCTGGCGGGCAAGATCCCGTATCATCGCCTGTTCTTCATTGAAAAAATAATCCATGCACTTCCTCCTTTGTTCTCTGCGTATCTGAAAGATAGATATGATTGCCGGGGAAGGGATGCAATAACCGGATCAACCGCTGATGTCGATCCCTTCAATCAGAAGACTTGGCGCCCCTATATTACCATAAAAAATCAGGTCGTCACCAACCAGAACCACTCCTTTGAAAAGGTCCAGAAGGGTGCCCGAAACAACTGCTTCCTTTGCCGGATGAACAACTCTTCCCTTTTCGACCCAGAAACCCGAAACACCGACAGAAAACTCGCCGGAGATTGGATTGGCCGTATGCATGCCCATGGTCTCCGTCACGATCATGCCGCGGTCGATATTGGCAATCAGGGTGTCCAGCGGGGCCCGGAACTCAGGAGATGAAGCATCGACAAAGAGATTGGATATGCCGACAGCGGGCAGACCTTTTATTCCGCCGCGAACGGCATTTCCGGTAGACGCAACACCCTCTTTCCGCGCGGTGTAGGTATTGTAAAGGAATCCGGTCAGCTCGCCATGGTTGATGAGGGTCTTGGCGGTCGTTGCGACTCCTTCATCATCGAACGGCCGGCTCCCGAGCATGCCGGGCAACAAGCCGCTATCGACAACGCTCAGGCGGGGCGAGAGCACTGTTTCTCCGATGCGGCCCGCAAATATCGATTTTTTCTTCTGCACCGATTCCGACGAGAGTGATGTCGCAAGCAGGCTCAAAAACTCGGAGGTCACGGCATT
>JAAYUK010000109.1 GCA_012517735.1 Nitrospiraceae bacterium | reverse complement strand
CTGGGAAGCGGTAAATGAATGCATGTCACGCGAGGAGCGGGAACAGCTGCAACTGGAACGCCTGCAGGCAACCCTTTTCCGGGTGTACATGAATGTGCCGTTTTACCGGAAACAGTTCGATGCCCTGGGAATTGATCCCGACTCGTTCCGGTCGATCGAAGACCTCAGCCGTCTGCCATTTACGACCAAGGACAACCTGAGGGCCAGTTACCCGTACGACATGTTTGCGGTTCCGCTCCGCGAGGTGGTTCGTATTCAGGCATCGTCAGGAACGACAGGGTTGCCCACCGTTGTCGGCTATACCAAAAACGATCTGAAACACTGGTCGAATCTGGTTGCCCGGCTTCTCACCGCGGGAGGCGTGACTCAGAACGACATCGTCCAGATCGCCTTCGATTACGGTCTTTTCACGGGTGCGTTCGGATTCCATTACGGCGCCGAACGCATCGGCGCGTCGGTCATCCCGATCTCGTCCGGCAATACCCAGCGCCAGATCAAGCTCATGCAGGATTTCCGCACGACCGCCCTGCTCTGCACTCCGAGTTATGCAATGGCGCTTTCCGAAGCGATCCTCGAAAGCGGCACCCCGGTTTCTTCACTGTCGCTGAAATACGGTCTTTTCGGAGCCGAACCGTGGTCCGAGTCAGTCCGGACGGAGCTTCAGGACCGACTGAAAATCATCGCTACCGACAACTACGGCCTCAGCGAAGTCATGGGGCCGGGAGTAGCGGGAGAATGTCTCGAACGGAACGGCCTCCATATCAATGAAGATCACTTTTTCGTTGAACTGGTCAATCCTGAGACCCTTGATCCGGTCGGCCCCGGGGAAACCGGCGAACTTGTCATTACGACGCTCACCCGCGAGGCGTTTCCGCTCATCCGCTTCCGGACACGCGACCTGACCAGATTTATAACCGAACCGTGCAGTTGCGGTCGCACCCTGATGCGCATGAGCAAAGTCATGGGACGCACCGATGACATGATTAAACTCCGCGGCATTACGGTGTTCCCGTCGCGCATTGAGTCCGTCCTCTGCGCGGCAGCAGGCGGCACGCCTCACTTTCAGATTGAAATCGACCGGAAAGGAGCTCTCGACGAGATGACGATTCTCTTCGAAGTCTCGGACATGCTCTTTTCGGATGAAATAAAGGACCTTCAGGGCTTCATGGATCGGATCAGGAGAGACCTCGAATCGGAGCTCGGCTTTCCGGTTGAAGTCCGTCCGGTAGAAAAAAAATCACTTGAACGCTTTGAGGGGAAGGGACGCCGCGTCATTGACCGGCGAAAGAAGTAATGCAGATCATCAAAGGGGAGACAGCATGAAGAGAGCATTATTCGCAGCGCTCGTCGCACTGCTGATCGGACTGATGGACGCGCAGGCACTGTTTGCGGAAGTCAAGTTCGACTATGGTGCGGCAGTGAGAGTCAGGCAGGAGATCTGGGACAACCTGGTCACGCTCGGCACATCTCCAACCGCTCCGGGCAACTATGACCGCAATTTTTTCCGCGTTCGCACGCAGACGTGGGGGAAAATCGATGTAGATGATACCTTTATCGGATACCTTCGCCTCGCCAACGAATTCAAATACTATCTTGGCCCGTATCAACTTCCGCAAAATTCAGGTGCCTATACCGTCTATCGCAAGATGGAAGAGGATGAGATCTTTGTCGACAATTTCTATGCAGAGTACAAAAAGGCATTCGGCCTTCCCGTTGATCTCAAAATCGGACGTCAGGATTTTCTCGGCGAATTCGGTGACGGATTCTTGATTCTTGACGGTACCCCGGGAGACGGCTCACGCTCGTTCTTCTTTAATGCCGCAAAGATGATTATCAAGCCGCATCAGAACCATTCCATTACTCTGATAGCACTCAAAAACCCGAAGACCGACATCTTCATGCCGGTTCTGCATTCATCCATCGTCCAGGGTAATTATTTCCAGAACAAGCGAATCCTGAACGTCTCGGATGAAGCCGGCATTATTGTATATAGCAAGAACAAATTTTTTGATTTTCTTTCGGTCGATCCCTATTACATCTGGAAATCGGAGGACAAATTCACGGTTCCCGGTTCGACAGCAGTCACTCCCCGGCTCAATCTCAACACGGTTGGAGCCCGCATTGAGGCAAAACCGGAAAACTGGACCATCAAGGCGGAATTTGCCCACCAGTTCGGTGAATATTCAAACGGCGTCGATCGGAAGGCAAACGGGGGGCAGGCATCACTCGGATACGCCTTCAAGCAGCTCCCGCTGAAACCGGAGCTGGAAATCGGCTATGTCTATCTGTCAGGAGACAATCCCACAACCACCGGCAAAAATGAAGCGTGGGATCCGCTCTGGTCGCGCGCACCCATGTGGAATGAGCTCTATGTCTATACGCTCATCAACGAAACGCTCTCGCAGGGAGGTGCCATCCCCGGATACTGGACCAATCTGCAGATGCTGCGTATCAATGCAAAGGTATATTTCTCCGATGCAACCAATCTGATGCTCGGCTATAACTACATGCTCGCCCCCGAAAAAACCAACCTGACCGCGAACGCAACGCTGAGAAACATGTTCGGCAATAAGGAAAAGGATCGTGGACGGCTCTATCAGGCGATGCTGAGCCACACGTTTTCGAAAAAAATTGACGGTTTCCTCCAGCTGGAGCACTTCCAGCCGGGAGATTTTTATAACGGAAATGCGCGAAACGCAACCTTTTTCCGCTGGCAGCTTCAGGTCAAATTGTAGTTGATCCGCTCATGGTCAACGCGTCCTGCCGGGCAGGGCGCGTTGACAAACATAACCCTCTGAATTTATAATTAAAACTCACTATTTTTGCATATGCTAAGGATTCCATGAAAGTTATCGTATCCGAAATCCCCGATGACGGGCTTGAAATTGAACTGAACGACCGTATCCAGGCAAAGGATCTGAATATCGTCTCGCCGGTCCGTGCGGCTTTGCGTTTCGATAAACAGGACGCTGACGTTATCGTGACCGGGAGCGTCGAAGGTACCGTCATGCTGCAATGCAGCCGCTGTCTTGCAGACTTCGCCGCTGTCATCGCGGGCAGAACCGACATGGTTTTTCACCCGCTCTCGACCATCCGGGAAACCGAGCCCGGACAGTTGAAGGGCGATGAACTGGATACGGCCTTTTATCAGGATGACTGTATCGATACGGATGAAATCCTGGCAGAGCAGTTGCTGCTGAATCTGCCGATGAAACCGCTCTGCTCGGCCGACTGCAAGGGCATCTGCCCGCAGTGCGGCGCCGATCTGAGCGTGGCGGGATGTACGTGCAAACGCACCGAGACGGATCCACGCCTTGCTGTATTACAACAACTATTACCGAAAAAGGAGTAACACCCATGGCAAACCCAACACACCGTCATTCCCGTTCCAGACGGGACAAGCGTCGTGCAAACTGGAAGGGAGAGACCCCGAATCTCACTGCATGCCCGGAATGCAAGGAACCGAAGCAGCCGCATCGTGCGTGCACGAAATGTGGTGCATACAATGGCAGGAAAGTTCTGGAAGTCGTTTCCAAATAAGCAATGAAAATCGCCCTCGATGCGATGGGGGGAGACTACGCTCCGGACGTCACGGTAGCCGGAGCGATTGAGGCGGTCACTGAAGCGGATCTCGAAGTCATTCTCGTCGGTGATCGCCAGCGCATCCAGGCAACCCTCAGCGGAAAACGCTACCCGCAGGAAAGAATTTCGCTCGTTCATGCGTCGGAAGTCGTCGGGATGGATGAATCCCCGTCGGCAGCCCTGCGCAAGAAAAAGGACTCGTCCGTCCGTCGCGCCGTCGAACTCGTTCGCGACGGCGCTGCCGATGCCGTGGTGAGTGCTGGGCATTCCGGCGTCATGATGGCCACCTCGCTCTTTGTGCTCGGCAAGCTCCCGCATGTCGACCGGCCGGCCATTGCGGCGATGATGCCAGGGATGAACAGTTTTTTCGTGGTTGTTGACGCCGGTGCAAATGTCGATTGCAAACCGGAGAACCTGCTCGAATTCGGCGCCATGGGAAACGCCTATTATCAGGCGATCTTTGATGAACCGGCACCCCGGGTGGCTCTGCTCAGCAATGGGGAAGAAGATTCCAAAGGCAACGAACTGACCAAGGAAACCTTCGGCCTGCTCAAGCATGCGGACCTCAATTTCGTCGGTAACATTGAAGGCAAGGATGTCTTTGTCGGTGCGGCGGACGTCATTGTCTGCGACGGCTTCACCGGCAATGTCCTGCTCAAGGTCAGCGAAGGGCTCGCCGATACCATCATAAAAATGCTGAAACGGGAAATCGCCAGCCTGGTAACCGGCAAAATCGGCTATCTCATGATGAAACCGGCGATCAGGAATTTCAAGAAGCGCACCGACTATGATGAATACGGCGGTGCGCCGCTCCTCGGGATCAACGGAACCAGTATTGTATGCCACGGCCGTTCGACAACCCGCGCCATCAAAAATGCGCTCAAGATGGCGTCGGAAATGGCGAAAAAGGGTGTCCACAGGCGTATCGCCGAGCGGCTTGATGCCCTGCACAAAAAAAACGACGGGGAAAAAAAACATGCTAAAGTCTAGAATCATCGCCACCGGATCGTTTGTGCCGGAAAAGATCCTGACAAACCGAGATCTGGAGCGCATGGTCGACACATCGGACGAATGGATTCTCGAGCGTACGGGTATCCGTGAACGACACGTCGTGTCAAAAGATGAGTCCACGTCCGATCTGGCAGCCGAAGCCGCGCGGCAGGCGCTGAAATCAGCCGGGTTGAAGGCAAAGGACATCGATCTGATCATCGTAGCGACCTGCACCCCTGACATGTTTTTCCCCTCCACCGCATGCATGGTTCAGCACAAGATCGGCGCTGTCCATGCGGCAGCGTTCGACATAAATGCCGCATGTTCCGGATTCCTGTATGGTCTCTCGGTTGCGGACAAATTCATCCGGACCGGAACCTGCACCCGCGCGCTGGTGATCGGAGCGGAAACGCTGACGCGCTTTGTCGACTGGGAAGATCGTACGACCTGCGTACTCTTCGGGGATGGAGCAGGCGCTGTTATTCTTGAGCCGTCGGACGATGAAAGTGCACTTCTGTACACGCATATCAAATCTGACGCAGAGTACTGGGATTATATCCAGATTCCGGGAGGCGCCAGCAAGGAACCGGCATCAAAGACTGTTCTGGAAAAGCGCAGCAATACGATCAGGATGAAAGGCAATGAAACCTTCAAGGTTGCGGTAAAAACCCTCGAAACCCTGGTCGTGGATACGCTGGAACAATGTAACCTGAAGCCTTCCCAGCTCGCCCTGCTCATCCCGCATCAGGCAAATCTCCGCATTATCCAGGCGACGGCGAAACGACTCGGCCTCTCGATGGACCGTGTCATGCTCAATCTTGATCGTTATGGAAACACCTCTGCAGCTTCAATTCCCATCGCGCTGGATGAAGCAGTCCGGACCGGTCGTATCCGCAGGGGAGATTATTTGCTGCTTGAAGCATTCGGTGCCGGACTTACGTGGGCATCGGCCTTGATCAAGTGGTGATTGTCCTGCCTGACAAAAAAACCTGACACAAATACATCAGGCTTTTTTCATGCGCTGAAAAAAACAAACCGACAGTTCACGGCTCGTTCCGGTAGGTTTTTCTTTCCTGAAACTCCTCAGGACTCACAAACTTGAACCAGCGAAGACACTCAAGGGCAATATTTCGCATATATTCTTCCTCTCCGGCATACCCGCCCAGGGCGATGATCGGCTCACGTTTCTTTCTGCGCCGCGCAAAAAATTCATGCACATGACAGATGGTTATAACATAGTCACGATAATTGCAAAGGTCATCGGCAAGCCGGAGCGTGATATGTGATTTACCGGCATCAACCACATATTCGGGGACGGCGTTTCCATAGTGTTCCAGAAGCTTCTTCCGTATACGCTCGGAGACATGCTGCAGACTGCCGTGCTCTTTTTTCATCGTCATCCACCCTGCTTTCCGACATGATTCGATACCAGACACCACTTCACCGGGAATATCATGTCAAATGTCGTTCCTTTCCCCTCCTGGCTGTTCACCACCAGCTCGCCGAGATGTTCGGTAACAATCTGCCTGACGAGCGGCATTGCCATGCGAAGCCGCTCGCCGCTCTGACTGAAGAGCGGATCGAACAGGCGCTGAAGCACGTCCTGAGGCATTCCGCAGCCGGTGTCGGAAATGCGGACCGTTACGAGCTCTCCGCTGACGAATGTCTGGACTGTTATTGAACCGCCGGCCGATGTCGCATTGATCGCGTTCCGCATCAGGTAGAACAGGCCGACCCGGAACAGGTTCCTCTGGAGGTTGATTTTTGCCGGCTCCGGGGAAAGATCCGCACGCAAATTGATTCCCCTTTGCTGCGCCTCGGGCTGCATGACCTCAACAATATCGCTCACAACCTCATTCACATCCTCATAGCGGAACATCCGCGGACGATTCTTGATAATGCTTTCAAAATCGGTCACGATCTGCTCCAGTTTCCTGCATGCATCCAGCACGTCTTCGAGATTTTCACGCTGGGGCCCCGGCATATCGTTCCGCTTCAACATGCGCTGGGAAACACACCCGATGATGGAAACCGGATTTCTGATATTGTCCGCAATGCGAAGTCCGAGAAGAGCGAATGTCCGCTCCGCCCCGAGTTCTTCCATTTCCTGATTGAGGTTCATGATATCGGCGCTCACTGCTTCGATTTTTTTCTTGTCTTCGGACATCTTGAGATAGATCTGATAGATCCAGACAAAAAACAGCGTCAGCGTGGCAACGGCAAAGCGAACGGCGGTATTCAGGCTTCCGGCGATTGCTTCGATATTCGTCCACAGATAATCCATTTCCATTGGGACAAGGATATGGCGAAATACATGACCGAACGAACGGGAACAGGCAAAAAACAGAAACGCGGAAGAGAGCCAGACCATGTAGCTCCAGAGGATGTTTTCACGCTCGCGGCGGAAAAGGAGAATGCTGGTCACCAGACAGAGATATGCAAGAACCAGAAAGAGTATGTTGCCGCATATCTCGGTAAGGTAGATCGGCAACATCGGTAACACGACCACCGGCAGCGCAGTGACTGAAGATTTCCCTTCGACATGGCCCAGATGCTCCCGCAATCCCCGATAGAAAAAGAACATCGCAATATCAAGTACAATAAAATCAAAGCGTCCGATATAAAGCAGATACCCAGCGCCTTCTATCTCAATCGTTCTCCGGAAATACTCCCATCCGACCGCAGTCTGGCCGGGAGTTGCGGCAACCGAAGCCGAAAAGAGCGCCTCGGCGAGACGACCGAAAAAGACCATCGCATCCCAGCAAAGAAAGAAAACAACCGCAATGAAAATGAAACGCCAGCCGGGTTGTTTTCTGAGCCCGTTGTGAACAATCGTCCAGAGGAATGCTACGCACGCAACGATATAATAGATATTGCCGATTTGATGCGTATAGATCGCAGGATAGTCGTGAGGAACGTATCCGAATGTTACATCCGGAACAGACAGCACCAACATCAGACTCAAGAGAGCAGGCATGGCCCTCCTCCAGCGTTACTTACGCCTGGTTTTCCTCCGTTGATAATCACGGATATGGAGAATACGCAAGACCCGTTCTATGCGCTCGCGAAAGAGCATTGCCAGCAGAACAACGAAAACGGCAACCCCTGCCAGAATCCAGAAATTTTCGTACTGTTCATGTCTGATATAGGTTCCGCCGAGCGTCAGCAATATGGTTCCGAAAAGACGTCCGGTCGTGCCGATCACGAGAAACTCGACGGTTGTCAAATGTCCGAGGCCGAGGATATAGCATAAAGCGTCTTTCGGAACCCCGGGAATGAGAAAAAGCAGGAACACCAGAAAAGCGCCTTTATGGTGAAGGAGATAGTCAAATTTGTCGATCAGTGCCTTGCTCACAAACCGGTCCACAAACGGCTGACCGAAACGCCGCGAGAGGGCAAATGCGCAGTATGAGCCGATGGTAAGTCCTATGGTCGAATAGACCACACCCCAGAACTCGCCAAAAAGCACTCCCCCGACCAGTCCGGTAACTTCACCTGGAATCGGCGCGAATACCACCTGGAGCGACTGGAGAATAATAAACACAACAATCGTGGCAGCGGGGTTCAGGCGGGACAAAAAATGTTCGAGGTATGCATGATCGGTAAACAGCCGCATCAGGTCGGTTTCATACATCAGCCAGACCAGCAGCACGCAGATTGCAAGGAAAGCAAAAAGATTCAGCCAGATATGCTGACGCGAAGCGGAAGGCTTCGCGTCAGCCGCATCAGGTTTACTGCCCTGCTTTTTTCTCGTCATTGTTCGTTTGGCCATAGACCTTCATGAAATTCGATATCAGATCGATCGGCACCGGAAAAACAATCGTTGAGTTCTTCTCAGTAGCGATCTCGGTCAGCGTCTGCAGAAATCTCAGCTGCAATGTCGCCGGTTCTGTCGAGATGATTCGTGCAGCATCAGCAAGTTTCTGAGATGCCTGCAGCTCGCCCTCTGCATGGATGATCTTCGCGCGCCGCTCGCGCTCAGCCTCTGCCTGCCGCGCAATCGCCCGGAGCATTTCGGTCGGCAGATCAACATTTTTCACCTCGACTGCAGACACCTTTACTCCCCACGGTTCTGTCTGCGTGTCAATCACCTTCTGGAGCTCGGCGTTCAGCTGTTCGCGATTGGTCAGCAACTCATCGAGCTGACTCTGTCCGAGAATGCTTCTGAGCGTGGTCTGAGCGATCTGGGAGGTCGCATAGTAAAAGTCTTCCACTTCAGTAACTGCCTTGACCGGATCAATAGGCCGGAAATAAATAACCGCATTCACCTTTACGGTGATATTGTCGCGGGTGATGATATCCTGTGGAGGAACATCCATGGTCACGGTCCGGAGACTGACCTTGACGAGTTTGTCGATAACCGGCCAGACCAATACCAGCCCGGGGCCCTTTACCGGAATGACCCGCCCAAGCCGGAAAACCACTCCCCGTTCGTATTCCTTGAGAATCCGGATCGCACTGCTCACCAGGTAGACGGCAAGAACAACCAGAAAAATCAGTGTGGCAAACGACGGTAACATGACCCCTCCTGCCGAATCAGTATTTTCGAGTCTTTTTTTTATTATACTGCATAGTCGGCACAAATAACCGGGATTCCGCCCGTGCCATTGCTCGGCATCACATGGATCAGGCGGCTCTGGCACCCTCAAAAAAACGTGCAGCATGCCTCAACGACATGCTGCACCGGGTCCGTAATGATTATGCAATAAGTTCGTACGCGGGAACCGTCAGAAAGTCGGCAAAATGATCGTCTTCGCTCAGCTGGGCAAAAAGCCGCGCCGCCTGCTCATACTTGCCCGCAGCATACCGTTCATCGCCGACAGACATCTTGATCTTCGCCATTTCCTCGCCAAGCATCTGTCGGAAAAGCTCCTTCGTCACCTTGCGGCCATCATCAAGCACTCCCTTGGGATGTCGCATCCATTGCCACAGCTGGGCGCGGGAGATTTCCGCTGTTGCCGCATCCTCCATGAGATTGTGAATCGGGACTGCTCCGTTTCCGCGCAGCCATGCCTCGGTGTACAGAATTCCCACCTCGATATTCAGGCGGACACCCTGTTCCGTAATCGTTCCTTCCGGCACGGCGAGCAGATCCTTCGCAGTCGCCTGCACATCATCGCGCTGCCTGTCGATCTGGTTCGGTGCCGGCATGAGGCGGTTGAATACTTCCATGGCAACACCCACCAGACCGGGATGCGCCACCCAGGTACCGTCATGTCCGTCAGTCGCCTCGCGTTCCTTGTCGGCACGCACTTTGGCGAATGCCGCGTCATTGGCTGCAGGATCATTCTTGATCGGAATCTGGGCGGCCATACCGCCTATCGCATGAGCCTTCCGCTTATGGCATGTTTTGATGGTAAGCAGCGAATAGGCGCGCATAAACGGTGATGTCATCGTCACCTGCGCACGATCGGGGAGAATGACCTCCGGCCGGTTTCTGAATTTCTTGATGTAACTGAAGATATAATCCCACCGCCCGCAATTCAACCCCGAAGAATGATCACGCAACTCGTAGAGGATTTCGTCCATTTCAAAGGCGGCAAGAATGGTCTCGATCAATACCGTTGCCTTGATCGTGCCGTTGGGTATGCCAAGCTCCTTTTGCGCCATCACAAATACCTCATTCCAGAGGCGCGCTTCAAGATGGCTCTCCATCTTCGGCAGGTAGAAATATGGGCCTGATCCCTTTGCGATCAGTTTTTGTGCATTGTGGAAAAAATAGAGGGCGAAATCGAATATCCCGCCCGGCGCCGGCTCACCGTCAATGAGCACATGCTTTTCGACCAGATGCCATCCGCGGGGGCGGACAATGGGAACCGCCGGTTTCTGGGCAAGCGTATAGGTCTTGCCATCCGGACTCACAAACGAAATCGTGCCGTCAACAGCATCGCGCATGTTGATCTGCCCGCGGATCATGTTCTCCCACAGCGGAGAGTTGGCATCCTCAAAATCCGCCATAAAGGCACTGGCTCCCGAGTTGAAGGCATTGATGACCATCTTCCGGTCGCTGGTCGGGCCGGTAATTTCGACTCTCCTGTCCTGAAGGTCCGCAGGAACGGGGGCAACCGTCCAGTCACCATTGCGGATTGCAGCCGTTTCAGGCAGAAAATCCGGCATCATGCCGGCATCGATCTGTTTCTGGCGTTCATCACGTTTTCTGAGCAGCTCCAGGCGGCGGTCGCGAAATGAACGGACCAGCTTCGCGACAAAGGACAAAGCTTCGGGGGTGAGAATCGCATCAAAACCATTGTGCATCTGACCGACGACCTGAACTCCGGGAACCTCTTGCACGACACTCATAAGACCTCCTCAGAAATTGAGCGGATAACGCGCTATCCGCCGATGATTTTCACCAGAACACGTTTTTTTCTTCTGCCGTCGAATTCGCCGTAAAAAATCTGCTCCCACGGTCCGAGATCGAGCGCTCCGCCGGTGACGGCAACGACCACTTCGCGTCCCATGATCTGACGCTTCATGTGCGCATCGGCATTATCCTCACCGACATTGTGACGATACTGAGATACCGGTTCATGCGGAGCCAGCCTTTCGAGCCAGCGTTCATAATCATGGTGCAATCCCGGCTCGTCATCATTGATAAAGACTGAGGCGGTAATGTGCATTGCGTTGACGAGCACCAGTCCCTCTGCAATACCGCTTTCGCGGACACAACGCTCCACTTCGGACGTGATATTCATAAAAGCACGCCGTGTCGGAGTCTGAAACCAGAGCTCTTTCCGGAAACTTTTCATCGTCGTTTCACGTGCAGGGCATGCCGAGTCGGCACGCGATCATAACCGTCCGTCAGCCCGAAGCTGCGAGAGCAGCTCCCTGAGACGGGGCATGGCCTCAATCGCCGCACGCTCTCCTTCCAGAATTGCCTCATGACGTTTTTCAAACTCACCGGATCCGATATGACCGACCCGCGGACGGATGACGACATCGGCTCGCTGCAGTTGCGCTGCCGATATTTTCGCATACATGATGTTTACTGACTGCAATATCGTATCAATCGTGCCCTTCGGGACAGTACTGTCAAGATCGGATGAAATATCGACGGCAATGACAACCGTTGCTCCCATGCGGCGCGCTGCGTCAACCGCAACGGGACTGACGACCCCGCCATCGATATATGCTGTGTTGGCAATGGCAACCGGGCGGAATACGCCGGGAATCGCGCAACTTGCCCGAACAGCCATGCCGGTGTTCCCGCTGCCGAACAGGACTTCTTCGCCGGTCCGCACATTGGTGGTCACCGCATAAAACGGTGTCCGCATTTTGTCTATTGCCGTATTGCGCACCATCCTGTTGACATATGCCTCAAGCAGTTCTCCCTTGACAAAACCGTTGTCCGGGATGGCAAGGTCGATGACATCGCCCTTTTGCAGGTCAAGGGCCATTTTCTGGAGCTGAAAGGCATTAAAGCCGTATGCGGAAAGGCTCCCGACGAAACTGCCCGCACTCGTCCCGACGATCATGTGAACAGGAACTCCGTTCGCTTCAAGCACCTTCAAGACACCGATATGACCAAATCCGCGCGCAGCCCCGGCACCAAGCACCAGCGCAATTTTTGCGGGCGCTTTCGGCGGCTGAACAACTTCGCGCGGAGTGCAGCCTCCCGCTGACAGAATAGCGGATACCAGCATCACCAATACGATCAGTCTCCATTTGATACAAACCATGCAAACACCCCTGTTCAGAATATGCTCATTGCACTACCGGAAGGACAGGACTTGGGGCATTCCGCTGTCCTTGCATCACGTAGCTGAAAGGCTTTGTTTCTGTTCTTCAAAAACCTTACGGAACTCCTCCAGCAGCTCGGCATAGCGTTTTTCGCCCAGGCCAACAACTTCGAAGAGGCGATCCCCAATAACACGTTCTCCGGACAACCCCATACCGAGACTGTTTGCCATGGAGTCAGCGACCGCAACGAGCTGACAGAGCGGCTCGAGAGTCGGATCAATGTCCCGGGATGACTCCGTATGATGATGAAATTCGATGACCACTTCGAGATTCTTGGGCAATTTCCATTTGCGGGCGATGAAACCACCGACATTGCAGTGATTGTAGCCGAGCATGGCATCTTCAACTTCCAGAAAAGATCCGCCGCCCGCATAGACATTTTCAACGATCATGACATATTGGTCGGGAATATTGTTATTCAGCACGGTCTTGCCCACATCATGAATGAGGCCCGCGACATGAGCCTCATCTGCAGGCACGAGGCGAGTCTCCCGCGCCAGCATGGAGGCCGCAAGAGAGACGGCGAGGCTATGATCCCAAAGTTTCTGTTCAAAGAGACCGAACCGCCGGTTCACGTCTTTCATCGCCGTTGCAATAACCAGCGAGGACATGGTTTTGAACCCGATCAGCATGAGCGCAGTCGAAATGGAATCCACCGTCCTGTTGCGCCCGTAAAACGATGAATTGGCGATCTTCAGCACCCGTGAAGAAAATGCCTGGTCGTTCTCAATGGTTTTCTCCAGATCGTTGAGGGAGAGGTTTTCGCTGCTGATCATCTGAAGGACCTTTGCGGCAACAGCCGGCAGACTCGGAATGTCACCGGTCTGGAGAATGATTTTTTCGAGATCAGCATCATTCATGCGCTATGCACCACCCATCCATCGTTGAAGAGACTACGGATACCCAACAGAAAGCCATCCGACATACGTTCATTCAGTATACCACCGCGGAACCTTCGGCAAGCAAGAATATCCCCGTCAGGAACGAATCATGAAAAATCCGTGACTCTCAAGCCATCCCGGCGCGTAATGTAACTGCCTGTCATGCTTGAGAAAAACCTGCTCATCCAGTTATTATAGCGAATTCATATTGGGGGGAGGATATCGATAGTATGATCTTTGGAAAGCCATTGCTTGCCGCCGAACAGATACAGGAGAAAGTCGCCGATCTCGCTGCGGCAATATCGCGGGACTATGCCGGCAAGGAGATCCTTGCCGTGGGTATTCTGAAGGGCTCGTTCATGTTCTTTGCCGACCTCATCCGTCTGATCAACGTTCCGACGAGCGTTGATTTCATCCTGGCCACGAGCTATATAAAAACCGGATCGTCGGGAAAGGTAACGGTTCATTACGATGTTCGGGAGCAGATTGCCGGCAAGCATGTCCTGCTTATCGATGATATCATCGATACCGGGGTCTCGCTCGATGCAATCCGGGAAGGTATTCTTGCCCAGCATCCCGCAAGCCTGAAGCTCTGCGTCCTGCTCGACAAACAGGAACGACGGGTTGTCAATGTCCCGGTTGACTACGTCGGATTCACCATTCCGAACCAATTTGTCGTCGGCTATGGACTCGATTACGAAAACCACTACCGGAACATGCCGTATATCGCTATTTTCACCAAAAAAAAGTAGCTGCAGTGCTTCCCTGAAGGAGGGCTGATGTACGAACTCATGGTTGAAACCACCTTCTCCGCAGCGCATCAGCTGCGCGGCTATAAAGGCAAGTGCGAAAACCTCCATGGACACACCTGGAGAGTGCAGATTTATGTCTCTGCGGAGGAGCTGAACGAAATCGACCTGGCTATTGACTTTCATGACCTGAAGCGTATGGCCCAGGAAATCATCGCTCCGCTTGATCATGCATGCATCAATGATGTCTTTCCGTTCACTGAACGGAATCCGTCCTCTGAAAATCTCGCCCGATGGATTTTTGATGCCATGCAGAAGCGTCTCGCCGAATATCCGTCCGTTGCGCCTTCGGCGGTGACGGTCTGGGAATCCGACACCTCCTCGGCAACGTATTCCCTGGACTAAGGAGTAATCCCGTGAACACCGATTTTGGATTGCGCATGCTTGAAGCTGCACAAACGGCCGGTGCGGAATCGGTCGAAGTCTTTCTGCGGAATTCGACAAACCTGAGCATCGAAGCAAAGCATCAGGCGATCGAAACACTTGAAACATCTGCCACACAGGGGTTCTGTGTGCGGGTAATCCGTGACGGCCGCCTCGGTTTTTCCTTTGCAACCGACCCCGGCGCATGGGAATCCGTCGTTGCCCGGGCAATCGAGTCATCCCGCCATACAGAACCTGATGAATACAACGTCCTGCCGTCTGTATCCGGTTTCAGCAACGTTGAAGTCTACGATGACGCTATTGCGACCATTCCCGAAACAGAGGCGATTCGTACCGCACTCTCTGTCGAACAGGCAGCGCTCGATACCGACAAGCGCATTACCAAAGTTCGCAAGGCATCGACCAGCTTCACGACCAGTGAAACGCGAATCATCAACTCCTTTGG
>JAAYUK010000108.1 GCA_012517735.1 Nitrospiraceae bacterium | reverse complement strand
AGTTCCTTGCCGGTGCCGCTTTCGCCGGTAATGACAATGGGAGCTTCACTGGCGGCGGCATTGCGTATCTGCTCGTACAGGCGCTGCATGGGAAGGCTGGTGCCGATGAGACCCATGAAGCCGTATTCCTGCATCAATTCGTTCTTCAGCTGCTCGATCTCGCGATCCTTGAGATAGAGTGAAGTGACGTCCGTCATTACCTCTACAGCGCCGATGACCTCGCCGGCGTCATTTTTGAGGAGCACGGCATTCTTGAGCAGATGGATCTCCCTGCCGTCACTTGCCCGGAGCTGACAGCGCATCTTGGTCATGCTGCCGCTTTCGAAAAGGGTGCATTTTTTCTGGTTCCCGACCTCGATTTTTTTGCTGCAGGCGTTGCCGTCGATCATGGCGCACCGCTGGCCGATGACATCCTCGCTGCGGAAGCCGGTGATCTCTTCCGCAGCACGATTAAAGAACAGGATCGTACTGTCCCGGTCGATAACCATGAGGCCGTCGGTCATCGTTTCGATGATGCTGTTCAGAAAGTCCGGTGTGTTAAGAAGGTCGTGCATGTTGTTAACTGTTAATCTTTGAATGGCAGATATTAACACATCTGTTAACATATTGAACACTCCTCGCAGGTATGGTAGTTATTAGCATCTTGATTTTTAAAGTTTTTTCATAGTGTTAATTCAATTTTGATGCCAAACAACGCAAGGCACAGGATTTGCTCTGTTTACATCAGCGCCAGAAGGTGCTATAACTAAGACAAAGTCTATGCATGTCGGAAAAAAGGAGGAGTAAACCTATGAAAGTCTCTTCACTTGTTTTGAAGGGCCTTGGAGCGGTCGCGGCAGTAAGCCTGCTCAGTGCGGTTCCTGCGCTGGCCCAGCCGGCAGCCCCGCAAAAACCGACGCTGCTCAAGCCCTGCTCGCAGTGTCATGCCCCTGAGGAAAAAGTGCTGCGCGGGACAATCGGCAACATTTCGGGTAAGGCCGAGACCTTTGCCGTCAATACCGGAGCCATCTGGACCGTAAAGTTTGATGACAGCACCAAACTGAGCGGGTGGGGACAGCCGCTTGCCAAGATTCCGAAGGAAAAGGAAATTGCGGTCAGCTATGTCGAAAAGGACGGTCAGATTTACGCAAAGGCCGTTTCGGTTAAGCAGCCGGCTGTCATCCCGCCGGAGAAGCTCATGTCAACTGCCCAGATGATCGATCATGTCCAGAAGGGGGATGCGGTTATCATTGATTCCCGGCCGGCCGCCCGTTTTTATGAAGGCGCGATTCCGGGAGCGATCAATATTTATGATGCCGAATTCGATAAACACATCAATAAACTGCCGGCAGACAAGAGCAAACTGCTCGTCTTTTATTGTGCCGGCCCTACGTGAAGACTGAGTCCTTCTTCGGCGAAGAAGGCAGAAAAGCTCGGCTATACCAACGTAAAAATCTATGTAGACGGGATGCCGGCGTGGAAACAGGCGGGGCAGCTTTCGATTGCATGCGTTCCCTGTCTGACTGAGCGCATCAAGTTCCAGATCCCGACGATCATTGTTGATTTGCGGCCGACCGGAGAAGCAAAGGCGGAACATATTCCGGGAGCTATCTCCATCCCGTTAACGGAAGTCAGTCATGCGGTGGATAAATTCCCCAAGGACAAGAAGGCTCCGATCGTCCTCTACTCATATGACACGCCATCCGCGATACAGGCATTTGAGGTGATCAGCTTCTGGGGCGGCTTTACGAATATCGTGGTACTGGACGGTGGGTTCAGGGAGTGGAAGAAGGCCGGATACAAGGTCGAGTCCGGAGACATGCCCACTAAGATAGTCTACGAACCGAAGCCTCGCCCGGGAGAAATCGCGCTCGAAGATTTCAAGAAAATCGTGGAAACGCATCCAAAGGACACCCTCATTATCGATGTTCGTGATTCCGAAGAGGCAGAGAACGGCATGCTGATAGGCGCCAAGAACATTCCGACGCAGGACGTGCCGAAGCGGCTCGCCGAAATTCCGAAAGACAAGAAGATTGTTGTGCATTGTCTGACGGGAGTCCGTGCTGAGCTTGCGTACCATGCGCTCAAGAATGCTGGTTACAACGTGAGCTTCCTGAACGCAAATATCAAGATCGATCCGCATGGCCGGTACGAGATAACGAAAGAATAAACAATCATTCAGCATACCAAAGGGGGCTCGCAGCACGGAGCCCCCCTTTTTTTTGCACGCAACCGGAAACTGCCCTGCCGGGCTAGTGACAATTCCGGGCTGAATACAGTGCAGTCAGACAGGCTCCGGCGAGGCTCGGGAAGCTCCGCTGAGAAAACACTTCTCAGCTCCGGGGGAGCGGATCCCGCCACATCCCCCAGAGAAGAGGACCGTTGGGGATAATTATTTCCTGCAGCACAGAGAATCCATGGCGCATGTAAAAACGGATGTTCGATTCGAGGGCTGTTTCAAGATATGCAGGTAAACCTGTTCTGTCACAATGGGACAGCACCGGCTCAAGCAGCAGGCTTCCAATGCCGCTCCCCTGATTGCGAGGCAATACCCCCAGAAAAAGCAGGTACCAATGCTCGTGTTTGCATGGATGCGCTTTCTGCACATGCGCGATGGTCAATAATGTTTTGGGCAGTTT
>JAAYUK010000107.1 GCA_012517735.1 Nitrospiraceae bacterium | reverse complement strand
CGGAAACGAGAAAAGCTCTCCCGCAACGCTGGTTGCCTCCGTGACTCCGTCGGTGTACAGGAACAGCGTATCTCCCGGCTGAAGAGTAAACCGGGAGCACTGATAGACCGCATCTTCCATGGCAGCCACTGCGAGTCCGGGCGGAACGTTCATTTGCTCGGGCGGGGCTGTTTCCCTCAGCAGCATGGGCGGATAATGTCCTCCATTGGCGGCGACGACCTCACCGGTCCGGGTGTCGAGAATACAGCACAGGACCGTAACGAACATGCTCCGCTCATTGTCGCGGGCAAGCTCCTGATTTACCTTTTCGAGTATGCGCGCCGGATCGACGCCCTCCAGCGCCGTTGCTTTCAGGAGCGTCTTGGTAACCGCCATAAAGAGTGAGGCGGGAATCCCCTTGTCTGCGACATCACCGATGACGAAACAGAAATGGTTCTCATCAACAAAAAAGAAGTCATAAAAATCGCCGCCGACCTCTTTTGCCGGTTCAAGAATGGCATAGACATCGATATCGTCCCGATTCGGAAACGGCGGGAACAGTTTCGGCAGGATTCCCATCTGGATGTCGTGGGCAATGCGCAATTCGCTTTCAATGCGCTCCTTGATCATCGTCGTCTCACGCAGCTGGGCGGTATAGTTTTTGAGCGCCTGCTGCATGGCGCGGAATGAATCCGAAAGTTGCGCCACTTCGTCGCGGCTGCGGAGGTGCGGGAGTTCAATGTCGAAATTGCCTTTGCCGATGCTTGCCGCGGTTTTGGTCATCCTTCGCAGCGGATGCGTAATCGACCGCGAGACCAGCACAATCGAGATGCAGAGCAGGACAACGCCGAACACGCCGAGACCGAGTGTCAGCGTGCTCAGAAAGCGGACATCAGCCGTCAGTTCGTCTTTCGGGAAGAAGAGCAGCAGGGACCACCCATTGGACGGAACGGGCGCAAAATAGACCCAGAAGTCCCGGCCGGTTTGATCACGCATGCTGACAAGTCCCTGTTCTCCCCGGATCATGCGCCTGCCCATTTCGCGCAATTCAGCATTGTCCTGGGCTTCCGCGATGCTGAAGATCGTTTCATGCATGATCAGCTCACGCTGCCGGTGGGCAACGATCATGCCGTTTTTTGAAATGAGCGCGCCGTATCCGGTCCTGAGTATGGTCAGTTTCCCGATCGTCTCCGACAGCCAGTCGAGCGAAATGTCCGCAGTGACAATACCCGCGATTTCCCGGGAGGTTCCCCGCGACTTGAAAAACGGCGCGGAGTATGTCGTCATGACGATATTGCCGGCCCCTTCGTCATAGTACGGTTCGCTCCATACCGCCTTGCCGAGTTCACGGGGGATCTGGTACCAGTCGAAAGCGGCATAGCGGTATGATGTGCCATCCAGCCAGGTGAGGGCGATATCGCCATCTTTGCGGAACACGTACGGCGCGAAATACTTGCGGTTCGGCAGAAAAGCGTAGGGTTCAAAGGCGATGGTGGCCCCGAAGATCGAAGGATTCGCGCGGACGACGTCTTTCAGCAGTTCCGTGACCTCCGTTTCGGTGAGCGTCCGGAATGCGAGCACCGATGCGATCGTATCAGGCACTTTTTCGACCGGAGCCAGCACCGATTCAATCTGGAACGTTACTGCGGTAACAAGCGTGCGGGCATCCTTTTCGACCTCTTTTTCCATGAACGAGCGCATAAAGAGATACTGGCAGAGAAACAGGATTCCGAAGACGACCGACGTTGTGATGCCGAGAATGACAATGAGGCGGAACGCAATCCCCTTACCGGCCATGACTGTCGCACCCTGCCGCAAAGCGTTCAAAATTCGGATATCCGCTGATCAGCCCGTTGGCCTGCATGGTTCCGGCAACGGTCAGATAGTCTTCCTCACGCAGGATTCCGATCGGAGCATGGTCGGAACCATACACATCTTTCAGACGCTTGAGCATCCATAGCTGATGAACCCGGTTTGCCGGAAGCTTTTCCTGCCGCAGGCGTTGCATGACAATATCGACCGCTTCATCCTGATGCGCGAAGGCATACCGCCATCCTTCCAGCGACGCCTCGACAAAGGCGCAGAAGGAGTGAGGGTCTTTGCGAAAGGCTTTTTCCGGGACATAGATGCCGTCTTCCGGGAAATTCAGCCCATAGTCGGCAAAGAGAAAGGTCGTGAGCTCCTCCGGATTGACGCCTGCGTTCAGGATGGTGTGATATTCGTTGTACCACATTGCCGAGGCAGCATCAACTCCGCCGCGCAGAAAGAGATTCGGCGTGGATGACTGCGGAACGACCGTGACCTGAAGATAATGCTTCCTGAAGAAGGCGAGCGGCTGGATCGAAAGGTCGCCCTCCCAGAGGCTTACGCGCTTGCCCTGCAGATCCTGGACTTTGGTGATTCCGGAGTCTTTCCGGGCTACCAGCATGAGGGCCGACCGCTGAATGAGCTGAGCTGCATTGAGCAGCCGGAACTGCGGGGTTTGTGCCTGAAGTGCCGATGTAAGCCACAGCGTTGCGACATCGGCTTTTCCGTTTTTGAGAAGCTGAACCGGAGGCTTCTCCGGGCCGCCCCTCAGGATAACGACGTCCAGCCCCCGTTTGCGGTAGAAACCTTTTTCCTGTGCAACGTAAAATCCGGCGAACTGGGCTTGTGGAAGCCAGTGCGGTATGAAGGTTATTTTTTTGCAGGGAGGCTCTTCCGCAGAAACGGCTTGGGAGGCGGGGAAAATCAGGACAGCGGTCAGAACGAGGAGAAAGACCCATTTCATGGTGCGCTCAGACAGCGGCATCTTTCGTCTCGCCGATAATGAATGTCAGCCGGTTTGCTGCTCCGTCACGCCGGTATTCGACATGGTTGATCAGCTGTTTCATCAGGAAAACACCAAGCCCGCCGATCTCCTTGTCTTCAAGGGCAATTGCCAGATCCGGATCGGGCACCGAGAGTACATCAAACGGGCTGCCGGTGTCGATGAATTCGAGGACGAGGGAGGAAGGTCCGGTGCCGGTGCAGCGGATCTCGACGGTACCGTTGCCGTCGGGATAGGCGTAGTTCATGATGTTGACGAGGGCTTCTTCCGCCGCTACCTCGATCTGGTTTATCCGGTCCGCGTGAAATCCCTGGCGGGCGGCACACTCAGCAATCCAGGCAAGGATGCCTGGAAGCTCCGAGAGCTTCGCCGGCCGGATCACGTGTGCCGACAGGTTGTTCATGCAAACGCTGCGCGGGCTTCTTCTTCGGTCTCGAAGAGGGAGATGGCAGCGGCAAAGCCCGACACCGAAGTTCTCACGGCCGACGAACTGGCCGAAATCACCGGATACAAACACCCAGGCAGCCAAAAGGAATGGCTCGACGCGAACGGCTGGCAGTACGTGCTGAACGCCGCGCGGCGCCCGATCGTTGGCCGTTGGTTCGCCAGGATGCGCCTGGCCGGCGTGCAGCCCACCGCGAACGGCGGTACCGCCCCGGCATGGAAGCCCGACTTCTCTGCTCTGGCTCCGTAAGGTAATGTCGGTCTATGCGCCCGAAATCCACGAACCGCGACCTGCCGCCCCGAATGATCCGCGTCCGCAAAACGCTGAAGTCGGGCGCCGAATGGGTCGCCTACTACTACAACGGCCGCGACGCTGAAGGGCGCCGCGTGAAACTCCCGCTTGGCCAGGACTTGAACGAAGCCAAACGCCAGTGGGCAAAGTTGGAATGCCAGGACATCCCGGCCGACACCGGCCTGCTGCGGTTCATCTTCGAACGGTACGAAAAGGAAATCGTGCCGGCGAAGGCACCAGGCACCCAGCGCGATAACCTGGGCAGCCTGAAGTTTCTCCGCAAGGTGTTCGATTCCGCCCCCATTGATTCCAT
>JAAYUK010000106.1 GCA_012517735.1 Nitrospiraceae bacterium | reverse complement strand
TGAGTTTGCCCCCGGAGAGCCGGTTCTCATGGAACGCAATGATTACACCAGAAGTATCTTTAACGGTGATCAGGGGATTGTGCTGCGTGTTGCACTCCGGAAAGGAGAGCTCCGACTCATGGCGGTTTTCAGGCGTGGGGAAGGGTACGTTGCCTATCCGCTTGATTCGCTTCGCGGCAGCCTGTCGCTCTCCTATGCGGTTTCGGTCCATCGAAGCCAGGGAAGCGAGTATACAACCATAGCGCTCGTTCTTCCCGGTCAGGAAATGAGAATGCTGACGCAGGAGGTTCTCTACACGGCGATAACCCGGGCAAGGAAGGGAGTCCTTGTCATCGGTCAGCGCGATGTTTTTCTCAAAGGGATTCAGACACGGATTCAGCGGGCGTGCCGAATCGGCAGGAGATTGCAGCAATCGGGCCCATGACTATTGTCGGATGAATACTCAGAAGTTCATTCTGCCGTTGTTTCATGCAGGGCGGAGATCTTCAGTTTCCGTCGTGCCGCCAATCCGCCGAGGACTCCCAGCATCAGGGGGATCCAGAACGATACGCCGAACGAGGCAAGGACATTCAGAAAAACCGGCGTCTGGCCGGCCAGGAGATGTCGCGCCCCGCTGATGAGCGGGTAATCGATGACCATGAGGATCACCCCGGCAAATCCCGCCATCGGGAGGCCCCCCAGCTTCCGAATAACGATGATCCACCCTGCCGCGACAACAGAGAGAATGCGAAGCATGTTCATGACGACAACTGCCGTATCCGGGGGGATCTGTTCCCGGAGAAACGGATAGATCAGGGCATTCAATACCGTGATTGTCAGCGGTACGCTGAGGGCGATGAGATAACGTTTCATGTCAGGCTCCCGGTGAAGAAATCAGTCATGCGGAATAGTATACAAAAAATCAGCATCGGAGCCTAATACTTCATCCGGACAGCGTAAGTCAGGACGATTTCCTTGTCAGCCGGCACCGGGATCACGAATTCAGCGGTTTTCGAGGATGTTTTTTGGTATTGGTGTGACGAGGACAGCATGGTCCAATCCCCGGGAACCGGTTCGATTACCCGTATCTCTATCGCCTCTTTCTTGTGATTGCGGAAGGAAATTTCGTAGCTTGCCTCGGTGATGTTCTTTGCGCTCTTTTTCCAATCGGTCTGTTTTCTTGTCGCGACGATATCGAAAGCATCGCCGAGCTTGATGCGCACCTTCTCATCCTTTGGGGTGTGATCGATCCGGTCCTCGCCGATAAATTGCAGGACACCGGCTGAATCCTTTTTGTATGCCCGGACGATTCCTTTGGGTAGGGGCATGCCGAGATGATTGCCTTTCTTGTTTTCGATCTCGACATAGACACCGATCCTCTGGTTGCGGATCGGCTCCGGCAGCTGATTCCAGTAGTATGAGGGCTGGCCTTTGAACACAAACTCCTTTTTTACGGGGATATTCTCAGCCGTGATGAAACTGATCTGCTTCGTCTGATTATCCCTGATTGTCGACTGCCGCTGGAGCGAATAGAGATGGTACTCGAAAAACGACTCTTCTTCAAACTGCGGGGCTGCATCGCGGGAAGCCGCCATAGGACGTAAAGCCATTTTGTACTGCACCTCATCTTTGACCCGGTTCACTTCTCCGGCCACCAGTTTCAGGGTGGCATTCCGATACTCGGCGCCGCTCTTGTTGTCGATGGTTACCCATCCTGCAAGGTCCGCCCTGTCATCCTGCGCGGAAAGGGTTGCGACATAATCGGCCCTCCAGGTGATGCCGCTGGTCAGGTACGATGCCTCGATCTTCTGTCCGGCGGGGGTGCTGCTGTTCAGCAACCAGACAAGGGTGGGGCGCGAAATGAGATTCGCCGGCACTTCCGGAAACAACACGCGGCCGGGATGTCCGAAGGTAATCTGGTCGCCGATCTGCCAGATCGGTCCGTTGTTGTTAGAAAGCAATGTTGCCCTGACAATCTCTTCCTTGTCGGTATACGGATTCTTCTGGTACAGACTGACTTCCTTGCCGACATACTTGTCGAGGAGCTTCTGGGGATTCAGCAGATCATATTCATAGTTCTGTTCCAGCACGGTCAGGCCGTTCGGATGCGAAAGCGATTTGATATGAACGGTTGCCGGCATGATCTGGCCTGCGATATCCATAAACCTGAGCTCGCTCAGACCTTTGGCCATGCGAATGGTGCGCTGGTCTTTCACCAGCCCGATGTTGCTGTTGTATACGGTAATGGCAACTGACGACTGGTCGTCGGCTGTTGAAACCGCAAGCGCAGGTGCGTGGTCGGCGGCAATGGCCGAGTGGGCAAGAAAAGCGGTTACCAGGCATGTTATGACGGCATGTTTCACGGGAATCCTCCTTGGGCGGAGCCGGCATTTAGTGTAGAATGTTCACAGTGTACCTGACGAGGGCTGAAAATGCCAGTGCCTACCGTTGTGGCAAACGGTATAATAAAGAAATATGGAGAAAATAAAGGAAGCGGCGAAAAAACATCCTTGCCCGGACTGTTCCTTTTGTCAGCACTGCAGCGGGACGCGCTGTGCCATGTGCAGGCCGTCTTCGAAAAAGAAGGGCGCTGCAAAAACACCGAAGAAACACATACCGCTCTTTCGGGCGTATTGAACATTGCGGAGGGAGTATGATCAAAGTGGTTGCCTTTAACGGAAGTGCACGGAAAGACGGGAATACGGCCATTCTGCTGAACACCGTTCTGGAAGAGATGAATGTCCGGAATATCAATACCGAGCTTGTCCAGCTTGCGGGGCAGAATCTGCGCGGATGCATAGCCTGCTATGAATGCTTCAAACGCAAGGACCGGAAGTGCGCCGTGACGGCCGACCCGATGAACGAGTATATCGCCAAAATGATCGATGCCGACGGTATCCTGCTCGGATCGCCGACCTATTTTGCTGATACGTCGGCCAATATGAAAGCGCTTGTCGAACGGTGCGGCATGGTGGCGCGCGCCAATGCCGATCTGTATCAGCGCAAGGTCGGCGCCAGTGTTGTTGCCGTGCGCCGTGCCGGTGCTTCCCATGTGTTCAGTTCCCTGAACTATTTTTTTTTAATCAGCCAGATGATCGTCGTCGGATCGAGCTACTGGAATATCGGCCGGGGCAGGGAAATCGGCGAAGTGCAGTCCGATGAGGAGGGCATGCAGACCATGAAGAAACTGGGTGAAAACATGGCGTGGGTTCTGGAGCGGCTCGGTTAAGGCATATTTCAGGACCTGCGGGTGAATCGCAGATCCTGAAACCGTATCAGCTCTTCTGTCCGGGAGTGCGCTTGACCGCACCGAATTTCTTCTTTATTGCAGCGGCGACTGCCGGGGGAACCAGGCTCTTGACGGATCCGCCGAACGAGGCGACTTCTTTTACAATGGTTGAAGAGATAAACGAATACTCTTCCGACGGCATCATGAAGACGGTTTCGATGGTGCGGTCAAGCCGCCGGTTCATGAGCGTCATCTGGAGTTCGTATTCATAATCCGAAACGGCCCGAAGGCCGCGAATGAGCGCCACGCCGCCCCGTTCGCGGGCATAGTCCACCAGCAGCCCTTCAAACGGTTCAACAGATACCTGTTTCATGCCCTCGACCGAATCACGAATGAGCGCAATACGTTCTTCCAGATCGAACAACGGCTGCTTGCGCGGATTCGGTGCAACGGCAATGACAACCTCATCGAATATCCTGACACTCCGTTTGACCAGATCGAGATGGCCGAACGTTATCGGATCGAATGTGCCGGGATAGATTCCTCGTTTCATGATGGCTCCTTTCGATAGAGCGAAAGCATGGTGTCTCCGTATTTATAGCATTTTTTCAGGACAGCGTGCTCCAGCCGTTCCGGCATGACCGTTTTTTTTGCATGCTCGACAATGATGGTCCCGTCCGGATTCAGGATGTCGTCGCCGTCCAGCAGCGGCAGGACAGCGGCAAGGTCTCCTGAAGCATAGGGCGGATCGACGAAGATGATGTCAAACGGCATCTCGTTGCGGCGGAGAAAGGAGAGCGCATCGGACTGCACAATGACCGTCCGCTCGCCCAGTCCGAATCTGGCGGCGAGATCCCGGATGAACTTGACCCGATGCGAACTGATATCGACAAAGACTGCGCCGGACGCTCCCCTGCTCAGGGCCTCGAGACCGACCGCACCGGTACCGGCGAAGAGATCGAGAAACCTGCTGCCGGTAATGCGCTGGCCGAGAATATTGAAAATCGCTTCCCGAACCTTTCCGGACGTGGGCCGCAGCTCGTCCGCATCGCTTTTCTGTGCAAAGGCTTTTTTGAGGATGACCTTGCGCCCTTTTGCAGAACCGCCCGAAATCCTCATGGTCAGTTTCCGGGAAGCGGATTGGTGAAGCCTGACTGAGGGGTGCGGGCAGCAGCAATGTTCACCTTTCGGTTCTCAACCGACAGTCGCCCTTCAGCATACAGCCTGATGGCTTCCGGATAAATGCGGTGCTCTTCTGTCAGGATACGGGCAGAGAGGGTTTCTTCGGTATCATCGGGAGCTACCGGAACAGCGGACTGGATGATGACCGGACCGGTGTCCATGCCTTCATCCACGAAATGAACGGTACAGCCGCTCACCCGCACTCCGTAATCGACCGCCTGCTGCTGTGCGTGCAACCCCGGAAATGCCGGCAGGAGTGCAGGATGAATGTTCATGATCCGGTTGGGGAATGCGTCAATCAGCGGCTTTCTCACAATGCGCATGAATCCGGCAAGAACGACGAGATCGACGGCACGGGCATTCAGTTCATCGCGGATACGCTCGAAATAGGCATCTTTTGTCGGAGAATCTTTCGGATTCAGCCAGACTTCGGCAATTCCGTGATTACGGGCACGTTTCCGTGCAAAAGCCTCTTCCTTGTCGACGATCAGAACGGCAATTTCCGCTTTCCCCTTGAGACAGCCGTTTTCTGTCGATTCAATAATCGATTGAAAATTCGAGCCACGACCCGAAGCAAGAACACCGAGTTTCAGCATGACCACCTCCTAGAGGGCCCTGAGGCTGATCTCGTGCACAGCATCAACCATTGCCTTTGCGTTATCAACGGGAGTTTCAGGAAGAATACCGTGCCCGAGATTGAAGATATGATTCGGCGCATAACGGGCGCCTTCGAGAATCCGCTGTACTTCGGCATGGATGGTTTCCCTGGTGCCGAAAAGTGCGCATGGATCGAAGTTGCCCTGCACCACATATTTGCGGTCGAGCTGGTCAACAGCCTTTGCAATGTCGATGCGCCAGTCGAGACCGTAGATATCAGCCCCCGCTTTTTTTACCTGATCCATCATGCCGCTGCTGTTGAACGCAAAATAGATGATCGGCACTTTTCGTTCCGCCTGACGGACAGCGCGGATGATTTCCTGTACATACGGCAGGGCATACTGCTCAAAATCGTGCGGTGAAAGAGCACCGACCCACGAGTCGAAGATCTGAACCGTGTCCACTCCGGCGCGAATCTGTGCGAGCAGGTATTCGGTCACCACCGAACTCACCAGTTTCATCAGCGCATGGAACTGATCCGGTGCCTGATACATCATCCGTTTGGTATGGATAAAGTTCCGGGAGCTTCCCCCTTCGATCATGTACGTTGCCAGTGTGAACGGAGCCCCGGAAAAACCGATCAGTGGCACCTTGAGCGATTGTTTCAGGAGCCGGATCGCTTCAAGGACATAGGGCACGTCAGTCGGGGAATCGATAGCCCGCAATGCCTGAATATCAGCAGCCGTTCTGACCGGATTGTGAAAGATCGGCCCTCTGTTTTCTGAGAATTCCAGCCGCATGCCCATCGGTTCGACCGGTATCAGGATATCCGAAAAGAGAATGGCAACATCGACATTCAGAATGTCGACCGGCTGCATCGTTACCTCAGCGGCGAGTTCAGGCGTCTTGCAGAGAGTCAGGAAGTCGACCTTCGAGCGGACCTTCTGGTATTCGGGCAGATAGCGTCCTGCCTGCCGCATCAGCCAGACCGGTTTGTAATCGGTTTTCCTGCCGGCGCAGGCACGAAGAAAAACGTCGTTCATTATGGACACCTCAACGATAAAAATTAAAAGGGCAAAGTTCAAAAAAATGATCAGAAAGCATATTATTCTGATTTCTTTTTCAAGGTAACGATACTGGCCCCCAGTATGTTGGCAATTTCCGATGCCTCCTTCAAGGCAGGAGCAATTGTACCAGATTCAGCTTTATGGGAATCTCTCAGGAGTGAGAGCCAATATTTGGTTTCATTTGCCGATTTCAGTGCATGATTTAAAAAGTTTTTGAAATCTTTACGTGAAGAGGCAGCCTGTGCCTCAATAATATTCGCACCAATGCTGGTTGCGCTTCTGAGCAGTTGATTTCCAATGACTGCTGCACTTCCGCGTACGGGCAGGTTATCAACAATAGTGATAACAGAGAGTGCAAACTGATACGCCCGCTTCTGAACTCCGGAGTTGGAAGAATAATCCATATTTTTAACTTTACTCTTTTCTCTTTACTCTCGTCGGTTGATAGTTACAGAAGGGTTCGGGATCGAGATAGTCGCCGGTTACTGCGTAGGAACGGGCGCGGCAACCGCCGCAGACATTGACGAACTCACATTGCCCGCATTTGCCCTTATAGCTTTTGAAATCCCGGAGCTGTCTGAAGAGTTCGGAGTTTTCCCAGATATCCCTGAATGA
>JAAYUK010000105.1 GCA_012517735.1 Nitrospiraceae bacterium | reverse complement strand
CCTTCACACGGAAGAGGTCGTGGGTTCGATACCCTCATCGCCTACCATTTCTTCTCAGTTGCCTGACGCCCGCAGGAGTCCTGCGGGCTTTTTCATTTCAGATCGTCTCTGAGCGCCGGGATTGATGTATAATGGGGGCAGAACCATGAAACGCAGTCTGATTTTCATAAAGGACATCAGCGAAATGTATGCCGGCAAGGCCCATCTCTATAAAGTGTATCCGCCGGCCGAATATCTGCTGAACGAGGGAAACTCGGCACTAACCGATTACGTCGTCGCCTCCGTTCCCATGCTCCCGGCACACGAGCCCCGGGTATATCTTTACCCTGCCGACGATCAGGGCAGGCTGCTTGACTGGACGGACATCATGGTGTTCAGGGGCACCTCGGACATTGATGCCGCCGTACGCCAGTGGGCGGAGACGCCGGCTCAATCCCTTGTCGCAAAGGAGTCAGCATGAGACTTGCAGTGATCGACCCTGAAAAATGCGTTGGCTGCCAGTGCTGTATGTTTGCCTGCACTCGAATTCACCAGGATGCCGGCCTGGGCAAATCATGCATCGGCATAAAATCCGCCGGGGGCATGCAGCACGGCTTTCTGCTGGTGGTATGCAGGGCCTGCGATGATCCGCCATGCGCCCGTGCCTGCCCTGAGGATGCTCTCATCTTGCGAAAAGGCGGCGGGGTGCTGCTGAAACCGGAGAAATGCACTGGCTGCGGCATCTGCCGCCAGGCATGTATTCTCGGCGCGGTTTTCTGGGACGATGAGAACCAGAAGCCGCTCATCTGCAGACATTGCGGGTATTGCGCGCAACACTGTCCATATGGCGTCATCAATATGGACAAGGTGAAAAAAGGCGCGGAGGTGCTCAATGCTGAACAGTGATCCGCTTCGCTATGTCCTCTATATTGACCTCTCGAAAAAGAATTTTCATATAGCAAACCGATCCGATCTCTTTTCAGCGTATCTCGGCGGCGCCGGAGTGGCTTCGAGATTGCTCATGGAAGAATGCCCCGAGGGAGCAGACCCGCTTGGACCTGATAACCCGATCATCATGGCGGTCGGACCACTCACCAGCCTGTATCCGCTCGCGTCCAAGACCGTTGCCATGTTCAAGTCGCCGCACACGGGCAATCTCGGGGAAAGCCACGCGGGAGGCCGGAGCGCTGTTTCGATACGCATGGCAGGCTATGGTGCGATTGTCATCAAAGGGGCGAGCGAACGCCCCTGCTACCTTTCCGTGCAGGGTCACAAGGTTTTCTTCCGGGATGCCTCCACGCTCTGGGGCATGGGCAAAAGCGCGACAGTAGGCAAAATCATTCGCGCAAACGAGCCGTCATCAGGACTCCGGACGATCATGCGCATCGGCCGTGCAGGAGAAAAGATGATTCCCTATTCCTGTGTGACAACGGAGACCTATCGCCACTTCGGCCGGCTCGGACTTGGTGCTGTATTCGGCAGCAAGAAACTGAAGGCTCTGGTTGTTTCAGGCAAGCGCTCCATTCCGGTTACTGACCAGAAGCAGTACCGGGAAGCATACGAAGCCATTTTCAGAAACGCCACCGAATCACCGGTCATGAAAAAGTATCATGAAATCGGAACCCCCATCAACGTTGTGCCGCTGAATGAAATGGGAGGTCTGCCGACCAGAAATCTTCAGGCAGGTACTTTTGAGGATGCAGGCAGGATTTCTGGTGAAGCGATCGCGCAGAACTACCTCGGCAAGCGCATTGCCTGCGCACACTGCCCCGTCGCCTGCATCCACATTGCCGCCATTCGGGAGCCGTATGAAGACGAGCCCTACTTTTACAAGACATCCATGATCGGTTACGACTATGAACTGATTTACGCAGTCGGTTCAATGCTCGGAGGGTCCGATGTGCCGGGCATGATGAAACTGATCGACAGTATTGAGGCATACGGTCTGGACTGCATGAGTACCGGCGTGGTTCTGGCGTGGGCGACTGAAGCCTTTCAGCGCGGCTTGATAACGGAAGGACAGACCGAAGGCGTCCGTTTTGCGTGGGGAGACTATGCGGCGTATCAGGAGGCTCTCGCTCTCCTTGTGGAACAGCCCAACGAGTTTTACGCTGCAATTGCCAGAGGGTCCGACTTTGCTGCCGGTAAATACGGCGGGCAGGAATTCTCCATCGCGTTCGGCGGCAATGAGATGCCGGGATATCACACGGGGCCGGCAGCCCATATCGGCTATCTTGCCGGAGCCCGTCACTGTCATCTTGATGGCGGCGGATATGGTATCGACAAGAAAATGATGGTCAACAAATCTATGACGCCCGAAATGGTTGCATCAGAGTTGCTCGCTGAAGAACGATGGCGCCAGATTCTTTCATCGCTCGTTGTCTGTTTTTTTGCCCGCGAACTCTACAAGCCGGACATGATCCTGAACGCCCTCAGGCTGAGCGGCTTTGATCATACGGAAGAATCGCTCCGCGCTCTTGGCGAAATCATTCACACGACGAAATTCCGTTTCAAGGTCCGCGAAGGGTTCTCGTTTGATCCGCTGAAAATCCCTCGCCGGATCTATGAAACAAAAAGTCCTGTGGGAATGATTGATGAAGCATTTGTAAAAAAAGCCTTGCAGACGATTCAGCAGGATATCAGTGAAAAACTGACGAATGACGCCCTTTAGTCGCGAAGGGCGATAAAGCTGTATTGCCGTCCGGCAAAGCCTTTTGCATACCGGTAGGAGTGATATTTATCGGGAAGGCAGAAGGTGCATTCAGGAGAAATCCAGATATTGTCGGCGGGAATGCCTGCGGCAAGCGCCTGCTGGCGGTTTGCCCGTCTCAAATCGACATGGGGCTTCCCCTGCCGTTCAAAGAGGTAATCTCCCCTGCCGGTCATCTGCTGAACTCCTTCTGCTACCTCGGAGCCAACTTCATAACAGTCTCCGCAGATGGACGGCCCGATCGCCAGGTACAGATCGGACGGATTGCAGGAATAATGATCTGAGCAGTGTCCTATGGTCTTGAGCAGGATTCCCGCTGCTGTTCCCCGCCATCCGGCATGGATCGCCCCGGCAACCCGACGCAGGGGATCACAGACCAGAATGGGCACACAATCGGCAGTCTGCACGCCGATCATGAGACCCGTGCGATGGGTAAGCACCGCATCGGCAACAACAGGGGGGAGGACTGTCTCAACGATCTGGACAGTATCAGTGTGTTTCTGGATCGGCAGATATACTGAATGCTCCGCAACGCCAGCATGCCGCGCAAGCACTGCAAGATCATGATCAGCCTGTTTCGTCGTAAAAAAACCAGCAACCGGAAAATGCTGAAAAGACTCGGGGACAACCAGATAATTGAGCATGGTCACTCAGCGGTGTCTTTCACGGCAAGAAACGCTTCAGGCAGGGCATCGATCACATCAGTCGCCATAAGCGAATGCGAGCCGAGACGCGCAGCCGCACGATCCCCTGACAGGCCGTGCAGATAGACTCCGAGAACAGCGGCATCCGCCGGTGCAAGATGCTGGGCAAGCAATCCGGCAATTACCCCGGTCAACACGTCGCCGGTTCCGGCTGTTGCCATGCCCGCGTTTCCGGTGGTATTGAGAAACGCCCGGCGCTCGGGAAGTGCCGTAATCGTCGGAGCTCCTTTGGCAACGACATAGACACCCTGCCCGGCAGCCAACGAGAGGGCTGCATCAAGGCGGCCGCGAGGAACCTGCTGCCCCGGCGGCAAAAACCTTCTCAACTCTCCGTCATGTGGAGTAAGAACTATCGGCGCCTTTGCCGACTGCAGCACGTTTATATTCCGCGAAAGCGCATGGAGTCCATCAGCATCAATGACCAGAGGGGCTCGGCAGTGGAGCACGACATCGGCGACAATTCGGGAAATCGCATCAGACCGGCCGAGTCCGGGGCCGATCGCAAGGATATCAAAACGCTCCGCCACATGACGGACAATCTCATCGGCGGCAAACGGCGCCAATTCGCCGGAACCGTCATCGGGCAGGGGGAGCAGCATCTCTTCCATAACCCTTCCCATGAACATATCGAGCAGTGTTTCCGGCACCCCGATGGTAACCAGACCGGCACCGGCACGCAGGCATGCCTTCGCCGTCATCAGCGCAGCTCCGGTCTTGCCGGTCGAACCCGCCACGACAAGAACGTGGCCGAACATATTCTTATAGCCATAAGCGGGACGATCCGGAACAAGAGTGGATACCATTGCACGATCAACCCGGTCAAGCACCATGCGCTCATCCTCCAGAAGCGCTGGCGGGAATCCGATATCGGCAATAGTGAGTGATCCGGTGTGCTCCGCCCCGGGGTAGAAATAATGACCACGTTTCGGCAACCCGAATGCGACCGTATGTGTCGCGCGAATCGCCTCACCCAAAACTTCGCCCGTATCGGACGAAATGCCGGACGGTATGTCTACTGAAACCACAGGAACCGACGCGCTGTTTATCATGCGTATCGTGTCGGCCAGAAAACCGCTCACGGGCCTGCTGAGCCCGGTCCCGAGCAGTGCATCGACAACAACAGCACCATGAAGTTCCGCCGGGGTCAACGTTGTGCTGAAAGCACAGGGGATGCCGAATTTTTCAGCAATACGCAACTGCGCCTGACAGTCAGACGAAAGAGCAGCGCGCCGGCAGAGCATATGCACGAAGACCCGGTAGCCCCATGCATGCAGTATCCGGGCAGCCACGATTCCGTCCCCGCCATTGTTGCCGGCCCCGGAGAGAACCCGAACCGTGCAGGGCGGATACACTGCGCGTATCCGTTCTGCCACGGCAAGCCCGGCCCGCTCCATCAACACCGCAGCGGGGATGCCGTAATGCTCAATCGAGCTGCGGTCGATACGACTCATTTCTTCAGCGGTTGCTATTTTCACCGAGAGATTACGGCTGCTTGATGTTGGTCTGCATGTACCACGGGGTTTCCGCCGGCTTCTCAAAGTTGCAGAGCTTATAAATATTGTCACTGACCTGCTGGGCAGTAAACGGCCGGATGAGCACACCGCTGACTACTTTGGTCTGGATGAGTTGAACCAGTTCTTCCTTGGTCGTCCCCGAGGAAACAATCAGAAGAATTTTCATATGTTTATGCGCGTCCTTGAGTTTTCGGGCGAGTTCTATTGTCGGTTTGTCAGCCATGATGGAGTCAAGGATCAGCACTGAGCAGGCATGCCCTGCCGCAAACTGCTTTTCGAGATCATTGGTTGAATCGAGATACTTGACTGACAGGCTCTTGTCGAACTCCTTCAGTGACCAGTTCAGGGAGTTGACAATGTCCCTCTGCACACAGACAAAAACATGTTTTTTATTCATATCAGCCCCCTTTCTGATCAGTGTACCATGAAAAACGGATTTCCACTCACCGTGACAGATTCAGGCGCCCTTCGAGATCATCAACAAACTGCCGGGCTGTTCGGCCGGAATAATTGCCGTGCGAGAGGCTCCATTGCAAGGCTTCAGCTGTCAGTACGGCATCATCAACCGGAAGCCTCCGAAGATGGGCATAGTTTCTGACAATGCTCAAGTAAGTATCGGCATCAAACGTGTATAACCCGATTCGCAGGCCAAAACGGTCACTCAACGACATTTTTTCTTCGAGCGTGTCGGAGGGATGCAGCTCGTCATCCTCCATCACCGGAAGGTTATCCGCAACCTTTTCCGGCATGAGATGACGACGGTTCGATGTAGCACAGATCAGCATATTGGACGGCTTCAGCTCCAAACCACCCTCAAGAACAGCCTTCAGCTCACGGTATGAACCATCCGCCTCACCATACGAGAGATCATCACAAAAAACGATGTATTTCTCCTGCCTGTCGTGTATCAGATCGGCGAGATCCGTCAGCAAATGGAGGAGTTCGCGAGTCATTTCGACCATCCGCAGTCCGTTTGGTGCATACTCGTTCAGAAGGGCCTTGATTGCCGACGATTTGCCGGTGCCGCGAGGCCCATAGAGAAGGACATTGTTGCATGGCAAGCCGCGCAGGAACTGTTCGGTATTTGCGCGAAGCTTCTGCACCAGCCGATCAATGCCGCACAGTTCGGCAAATGTTATGGGATCAGGAGTCTTGATCCCACGTAAGTGCAGCACACCGCGATACGATACCGCCCGATAGGCGAAGTGATCCTGAAAAACCTGCTCGTCAGCCACGGGGTGCAGAGCATCGGCAATGCGCTTCAGTTGATGGATAACGCCGGACAACTCATGATCAGCGTGGTCGATCATCGGCATACAGCTCCTTTCTCTTCCGCGCCGACATCTGCAATCACTTCGGCCCGGACCTCAAAATTGACGATACTGATCCTTTCAGCATTGGTATGAACATCAACCGATTTTATCACCCTGCCGGAAAGTCCCGCTGTCGGAACAGACAACTCAACCGCCGTCTGTTCCCCCGGCCTCAACTGGTTGGACCCAACCAGACGTGCTCGGGAGCCTCAGGTAGAATACATTTTCGAGATGAGCAGATCGGTAGTGCCGGCATTTTTCATGATGAACGAGTGAACCACTGGAGCACCGGCGGCAATAGTGCCGAAATCCCACTCATGCTCCGGTGCAAAAACGATCGCTTCAGCGCAACACACTACCGGAAACAACAGCGAAAACAACGTGATGCTGCCATATCGTCTGATCATTGTTGCCCTCACAAAAAAAGGGCATTGCTCCCGCTTCCGGTCGCAATGCCCTTTCAGCTGCTTACTTACAGTTTTTGCGGTCACCCTGACCCTTGGAATCCACCATTCAGGAAGGCAGTCCGAGTTTCGGCAGGATAACCTTCTGCACAATAACCCAAACGGCGATCACTGCCCCGAGCGCAAAAAGATCATTCACCGGCATCCGCTTTCTTCTTGGCTGCAGCCCGAGGCTTCTTTTCCGTGGTTTCCGCCGGAGCAGCCTTTTCCTTCTTCGGCGCCGACGGCTTCTTCGCCTTTGCTTCCTTTTTTTCAGCAGCAGGGGTCTCGCTCGCCGCCTCAGCGGAGGCTGATTTGCCTGCCTTCAGTGCAGCATAGTCGATGAACTCAATGATCGCCATCGGAGCCCGGTCATTGACACGCTGACGCGTCTGAACAATACGAAGGTAGCCGCCGTTCCGTTCAGCAAAACGCGGAGCGATTTCGGCAAAAAGTTTTGCAACAACAGCACGATTCGGGATATAGGACATCACCACCCGTTTTGCGTGCAGATCCCCGCGCTTGCCGAACGTGACCAGCTTTTCTGCAGTGGCCTTGATCGCCTTTGCACGGGCAACCGTCGTTTCAATGCGCTCACGTTCGAAGAGCGAGCATATCAGGCCCCGAAAAAGGGCTTTTCTCTGATTGGCAGTCCGACCGAATTTCCGGCCAGCAACATTATGATTCATGGTTTCAGATTCCTCCTACTTCTTGCCGGCAGGAGCGCCGTCTGTTTCTTCTATTTTCATGCCGAGCTGCAGTCCCATTGAATGCAGGATATCCTTGATCTCATTCAGGGATCGGCGGCCGAAATTCTTGGTACGCAGCATTTCATTCTCGGTCTTCTGCACCAGATCGCCGATCGTCTTGATGTTGGCATTCTTGAGGCAGTTATACGCACGAACCGAAAGCTCAAGTTCGTCGATATTTTTCTGCAGGTGCTCATTGAGCGATGCCGGTGAACCGATCGCCGCAGACACACCCTGCGGTTCCGCGGCGGATTCCGGGTCCTCGACAAAAATAAAGAGCTCAAGATGCTCAACCAGAATTGCGGCGGCATCGCTGATCGCCTTTTCCGGCGTTATGCTGCCGTCCGTCCATACTTCCATGACCAGACGGTCATAGTCAGTGGCGCGGCCGACGCGTGCCTTCTCTACCCAGAAATTGACCTTCCGGATCGGGCTGAAGACCGAGTCGATCGCAATGACGTCAATCGGGGCGTTCTCGTCCTTGTTCTGCTCGGCAGCAGCGTATCCCTTCCCCTGCTTGACCGATATTTCCATCTCAATTGACACTCCGTTGTCAACAGATGCGATATACTGATCCTTGTTTAACACCTCTACGGTGCCATCCGTCAGTATATCTGCAGCAGTAACCACCTTCGGTCCCTTTACCTTGATCGTAACCGTACGGGCGCCTTCGCCATGCGCGCGGAAACGGAGCTTCTTGACATTCAGAATAATATCAACGACATCTTCCTTGACACCCTTGATCGCCGAAAACTCATGCAGCACCCCGGGGATACGGATACCGGTAACAGCAGCACCGTCCAGCGATGAAAGCATGATGCGACGGAGCGAATTGCCGATCGTCGTGCCGAATCCGCGCTCAAGCGGCTCGACAACAAGCTTTCCATAAGAATCAGTCAGCGTATCAGCGTCAAAATTGATCTTCTTGGGTATCTGAAAGCCCTTCTTCACAAGATCCATTCTCAGGCCTCCTCTGCCTTCTTAAGCACGTTCATTTCGTTCCGTATCGCCTTATTTGGAGTAGAGCTCGACAATGAGCTGTTCCTGAACTGGCAGCTGGATCTCTTCCCGGGTCGGAATGCGTACGAATTTGCCTTTCAGCCCTTTTGCGTCAAACTCGATCCACCCCGGCGCACCACGATGCTCGGCGACCGCCAGATTATCGGCGATTATCGGATTTTCGCGGCTGGCCTCAACCACTTCGACGATATCGCCCGCGCGGAGCAGAAACGACGGGATATTGACCCTGCGACCGTTCACGAGAAAATGGTTATGGCGCACCAGCTGACGCGCCTGGCGGCGATTGGCCGCAAAGCCCATGCGGCACACGACGTTATCAAGTCTGCGCTCAAGGAGCTGCAGGAGAACTTCACCAGTGATGCCCTTGGTAGTTGCCGCTTCTTCAAAGTAACCACGGAACTGACGTTCCATGATGCCGTAAATCCGTCTGACCTTCTGCTTCTCACGCAGCTGGATACCATAATCGGACAGCTTGCCCCGATTCTGACCATGCTGACCCGGCGCATATTTCCTGCGCTCAACGCCACACTTTTCTGTATTGCACCTGATCCCTTTCAGGAACAGCTTTTCGCCCTCACGTCTGCAGAGCCTGCAGAGCGGGCCGGTATATCTCGCCATTTAGACTCTCCTCCTTTTCGGCGGTCTGCACCCGTTATGCGGCACCGGCGTGACGTCCTTGATCATGGTGATCTCCAGGCCCGATGCCTGCAGTGCGCGGATCGCGGTTTCCCGGCCGGCACCTGGTCCCTTGACATACACATCGATCTGCTTGAGGCCCATTTCCATGGCCTTCTTGGCAGCCGTCTCGGAAGCCATCTGAGCGGCAAACGGTGTGCCCTTCCGGGAGCCCTTGAATCCGAGGCTGCCGGCACTCGACCACGCAATCACATTGCCGTTGGCGTCGGTAATCGTGACGATCGTATTATTGAACGACGTCTGGATGTGCGCTGCACCGATCGGAATATTTCTCTTGATTTTTTTGCCGGTTCTCTTTTTCTGCGCCATCTATGGATAATCCTCCTTGTTACTTTTTCTTGACGACGAGCTTTCTCGGTCCCTTGCGGGTGCGGGCGTTGGTCTTCGTCCGCTGGCCGTGCACCGGCAGGTGTGCCTGGTGGCGCTGGCCCCGATAACAGCCGATTTCGTTCAGACGCTTTATGTTCAAAGCGATTTCACGACGGAGGTCACCCTCTACCTTGTAGTCGCGCTCGATCAGGTTTCTGATCTTGAGAAGATCCTCGTCACTCAGATCCTTGACGCGAATGTTCGGATTGACGCCGGTCTCCGCGAGAATCTTGTTCGAAACAGGACGGCCTACACCGAAGATGCGGGTCAGTCCGATCTCGACACGTTCATTCTTGGGAAGATCAACACCTGCAATACGTGCCATATATGCTCCTTGCCAATTGAATTATCAGTTATTCCCGATCGCGACTAACCCTGGCGCTGCTTATGACGCGGGTTTTCGCACAGGACGCGGATGACGCCCTTGCGTTTCACAATCTTGCATTTTGAACAAATAGGTTTTACCGAAGGCCGTACCTTCATAGACTTGCTCCTCCTTGCGTAAATACCGGAATGTGCCGGTTAAGCCGCGAAACCGGCATATCCTGCATTTACTTAAATCTGTACGTTATGCGTCCCTTGGACAGATCGTATGGTGATAGTTCGATCGTGACCTTGTCTCCAGGAAGGATCTTGATAAAATGCATCCGCATTTTCCCTGAAACATACGCGAGAATCTGCTGCCCGTTTTCGAGAGCAACCTTGAACATCGCGTTCGGAAGGGGCTCAATGATCGTTCCCTGAACTTCTATATTGTCTTCTTTTGCCATATAGAGCTTTCTAGTATAGATTTTGCATCATATTTTCGTCAAGATCCGCGGGCCCTGCCGGGTAATCGCAATCGTATGTTCGAAATGCGCGGACAGCGCCCCGTCGGCAGTCACCGCCGTCCAGCCGTCACGGAGAATAACCACATCAAAGGTGCCGGCGTTGACCATAGGTTCGATCGCAAGGGTCATTCCCTCGCGCAGACGGGGCCCCTGCCCCGGCTTGCCGTAGTTCGGGACCTGAGGCTCTTCATGCAGCTGGCGGCCGATACCGTGGCCGACAAACGCACGCACGACACTGAAGCCGTTTGCCTCGGCATGTTTCTGAATTGCTGAGGAGATATCAGACACCCGGTTGCCGACAACCGCCTGCTCGATACCGGCATACAAAGCCTGTTCAGTAACGTCCGACAAACGCTGCGCATCGGGAGATGCCCCTTCAACGGGAATCGTGATGGCCGCATCGCCATAATAGCCACCCAGAATCACTCCGAGGTCTATACTGACGAGGTCTCCCTTGCGAATCCGTACCGACTTTGATGGTATCCCATGCACAACCTCGGCATTCAGCGAGACGCAAATGCTCGAGGGATACCCGCGGTAGCCCTTGAATGCCGGGATGGCTTTCCGTTTTTTCAGCTCCCCGTCAACATATGCCTCAACATCAGCCGTGCTCATCCCGGCTGAAACAAACGTCTTCAGTGATTCAAAAATCTCCGCAACAATACTGCCTGCTGCAGCCATCTTTTGAATCTCAGCCTGCGACTTGACGACTATCACGGCGCCGGATGCGACCGGATTATCTCCGGCCCCGTATGCGGCCCTTCTTCAGGAACCCCTCATAGGAACGGGTAATCAGGTGCGACTCTATCTGTGAAACCGTATCAAGCGCAACGCCAACCGCAATCAGGAGCGATGTCCCGCCGAAGTAAAACGGCACATTAAACTGTTGTATCATGACCTCGGGAAGTACGCAGACGACCGAGAGATAGCACGCACCGATGAATGTCAGCCGGGTGAGAACCTTATAGATATAATCCGCCGTTTTCTGTCCCGGCCTGATTCCGTAAATAAAGCCGCCGTTTTTCTGAAGGTTCTCCGCGATATCCATCGGGTTGTAAATGACCGCGGTATAGAAAAAGCTGAAAAATATGATCATCCCGACAAACGAGGCGGTGTAAAGCGCGTGGCCGGGAGACAGCATTTTCGCCACTTCCTGCACCCAAGGAATCGCGATGAACCCGGCGACCGTAGCCGGGAACATGATGATCGATGAGGCAAAAATCGGCGGAATGACACCCGCAGTGTTCACCTTCAGCGGCAGATGCGTTGTCTGTCCGCCGAACATCTTGTTGCCGACCATGCGCTTTGCATACTGCACCGGAATTTTCCGCTGCCCACGCTCAATGAAGATGATGCCCGCAACAACGGCAAGCATCAAGGCAACTATGAACACGGCCAGAAAGACATTGAGTTCCCCGACCTTGATCAGGTTCAGGGTATTGAACACCGCTTCCGGGAAGCGGGCCACGATACCAGCAAAAATGATCAGCGAAATACCGTTGCCGATGCCTCGCTCGGTAATCTGCTCGCCGAGCCACATGAGAAATGCGGTCCCCGAGGTAAGGGTGATCATGGTCAGAATGCGGAATGCCCATCCCGGATTCTGGATGAATTGACCTCCCGACATGCCTTCAAGACCGACCGCAATACCGAATGACTGAATGGCGGCAATAACAACAGTAGCGTAACGGGTATAGCGAACGATTTTTTTTCTGCCGGCATCACCCTCCTTGGCGATACGGCCAAGTGCGGGAATGACAACCGTCAGCAACTGGAAAATAATCGATGCGCTGATGTACGGCATGATGCCGAGCGCAAAAATGGTAAGCCGCGAGAGTGCACCGCCCGAAAACATGTCAAAGAAGCCCATCATCGCGCCCCCGCGTTCGAGCAGGAACTTGCTGAGGGCGGCTCCGTCGATCCCCGGTGTCGGGATATGGGCGCCAATCCGGTAAACAGCCAGAAGAGCCACAGTAAATAATATGCGGCTCTTCAGTTCGGGAATTTTAAAAATGTTCCGGAGACTGTCGAGGACCTTCAAGGCTACAGCTCCTCGACCGTGCCGCCGGCAGCGGTGATTTTTTCCTTCGCAGCGGCACTGAATGCGTGGGCGGAAACCTTCACCGCCTTCGTCAGTTCGCCGTTGCCGAGAATCTTGATACCGTCCTTCATGTCCCTGACGACTCTGTTGGCAATCAGTATTTCCGGAGTGATTTCGGCCAGACCAAGCTCTTCGATCTGTGCCAGATTGAGCACCGCGAACTCCACGCGGAACGGCTCATTCTTGAAGCCGCGCTTCGGAAGGCGACGGGCAAGCGGTGTCTGGCCGCCTTCAAATACCGGTCCCTTTCCGGCACCGGAGCGGGCCTTCTGCCCCTTGTGCCCCTTGCCGGCGGTTCTGCCGAGGCCTGAGCCCATGCCCCTGCCGACGCGGCGCGGGGCTTTTTTGCTGCCTTCTGCAGGTTTCAGTTCATGTATCTTCATGCCTAACCTCTATATCGCTTATTCGTTGGTTTCTTCAGCTGCGGGTGCTTCACCCTCTGCCTTGCCGCGCAGCTTCCTGACCGCTTCAGGATCCTTCAAATGCGTCAGCCCGCTCAGGGTCGCCTTGACGGTATTGAACGGATTGTGTCCGCCCAAGGCCTTGGCAACGATATCCTGGATTCCGGCCACTTCAAATACGGCGCGGACCGCCCCGCCGGCAATAATACCGGTTCCCTTGGGGGCCGGGTTAATGACCACCGAATTGGAACCATACTTGCCGATAATGCGATGCGTAACGGTTGTGCCGTCCATCGGGAACTTGACGAGGCGTTTTTTTGCCTGTTCAACCGCCTTGCGGATTGCCTCCGGCACTTCGGAAGCCTTGCCCTTGCCGATACCGACGGTTCCAGCCTCATCGCCGACAACGACGAGAGCACTGAAGGAGAAACGCCGACCGCCCTTCACAACCTTGGCAACCCGGTTTATGTATACAACTTTGTCTTTGAGATTAAGACCTTCTGGGTCGATTCGCTCGGTTTTCACCACGCCTCCTTACAGTTCCAGTCCAGCTTCCCTTGCGCCGTCTGCAAGGGCTTTGATGCTTCCATGATACCGGAAGCCGCTCCGGTCAAAAACAACCTTGGTAATGCCGGCTGCCTTTGCCTTTTCCGCAACAAGCTGCCCGACCTTTTTAGCCGATGCGACATTGCCGCGGTTTTTCTTCGCTTCTGCAAACGACGCGTCAAGCGTGGATGCAGCTGCAAGGGTTACGCCTTTGGTGTCGTCGATAACCTGTGCATATATGTTGTTCAGGCTCCTGAAAACGCTGAGGCGCGGTCTTTCAGGGGTCCCGGAGATCTTTTTTCTGATCCGTTCCTGTCTTCTCTGTTTAGCCTGTTGTTTAAGCAGCACGAAAAACCTCCTTTATTTCTTGCCCGTCTTGCCGGCCTTCAGCTTGATGCGTTCACCGGCATACCGAATGCCCTTGCCTTTGTATGCATCCGGCGGACGGAGCTCGCGGAGCTTTGCGGCGACCTGACCAAGCAACTGCTTGTCGATGCCGGTCAACGTAATGGTCGTCTGCTTGTCATCGACCGTGGCAGCAATGCCGGCCGGGAGGTCATACTCGACCGGGTGGGAATAGCCAAGAGTAAAGGCCAGCTTATTCCCTTTCACCTGCGAACGGTAACCGACGCCCTTGATCTCAAGCACGCGGGTGAATCCCTGCGATACCCCGGTAACCATATTCGCGACAAGGCTTCTCAAAAGGCCATGCAGCGCGCGGTCGGCCTTGGTATCGGTCGCCCTGGTCACAACAACCTTGCCGTCTTCAATCGCAACGGCAACGTTGCCGGCACAGGTATGGCTCAACTGTCCCTTCGGCCCCTTCACCGTAATCGACCGGTTGTCGACTGCAACGGTGACGCCGCTTGGGATATCTATCGGTTTCTTACCAATTCTCGACATGGAAATCTCCTTACCAGATATAGCACAGGACTTCGCCGCCGACACCTTCACGGCGGCACGACTTGTCGGTCAGAATACCCTTCGGCGTCGTCAGCACGGCAACACCGACGCCACCGATAACGGACGGGATGTTCTCCTTGCCGACATACACTCGACGGCCCGGCTTGCTGACACGCTTCAATCCCGTAATCAGCGGCTCATTGTCAACCGCGTACTTGAGCGCAACGCGCAGGATGCCCTGCTTCTTGTCTTTAATAATCTTGTAGGACTTGATAAAACCCTCTTCCTTCAGAATCTTGGCGATCTCCACCTTCATGCGGGATGCCGGGATATCAACCTTCTCAGCTTTTATGCGAACCCCATTGCGGATTCGCGTCAACATATCTGCTATTGGATCGGTCATCATACCTGCGCTCCTACCAGCTTGATTTCGTAACGCCCGGGATCTGACCGCGGAGCGAGAGGTTTCTGAAACATACTCTGCAGATGCCGAACTTGCGCATGTATGCGCGCGGTCTGCCGCAAACGTTGCATCTGTTATGGGCCCGAACCTTGAACTTGGGGGGCCGCTTGGACTTTTCAATTAAGCAGGTCTTTGCCACACGTCCTCCTTATTTTCTGAACGGCATGCCGAAATGCTTCAGGAGCGCCCGGCATTCTTCATCGGTTTTTGCGCTGGTGCAGATAGTGATGTCCAGGCCATGCACCATCTCAACCTTGTCATAATCGATCTCAGGGAAAATATACTGTTCCTTGAGACCGAAGGAGTAGTTGCCGCGACTGTCAAACGACTTGGTCGAAAGACCGCGGAAATCCCTGATTCTCGGCAGCGCAAGACTGATGAGCCGATCAAGAAACTCGTACATGCGTTCGCCGCGAAGGGTAACCTTCGCACCGATCGGGACGTTTGGCTTGAGCTTGAAGCCTGCAATCGCCTTTTTCGATTTCGTCACCAGCGGCTTCTGGCCGGTGATCGCCGCAAGCTCCTTTTCAGCAGCTTCCAGCAGCTTGATGTTCTGGGTTGCCTCGCCAAGGGTAACATGCACGACGATCTTCTGGATCTTCGGCACCTGCATCACGTTGGCGTAGTTGAAATCCTTCATCAGCCCCGGAATCACCGTTGCGGTATATTTTTCTCTCATTCTGGATGCCATACTAGTCGATGACCTCCTTGCATTTCTTGCAGGACCGGAGTTTTCTGCCGTCCTCCAGCACGCTGTTCGCAATGCGAGTCGGCTTCTGGCACTTCGGACACACCAGCATGACGTTGGATATATGAAGGGATGACTCCTTTTCGATGATGCCACCCTGCTGGTATTGCTTGTTTGGTTTCATGTGCTTCTTTACGACATTGACGCCCTCGATAATGATGCGGTTCTTGTCGGTCGCCACGCTCAGCACGCGGCCTTTTGCTCCCTTGTTCCTGCCGGTGATAACAACGGCGGTATCGTTCTTCTTTATCCTCAAACCCACTGCTGCCTCCTTAAAGAACTTCAGGAGCAAGAGAGATGATCTTGGTGAATTCCTTCCACCTGAGCTCTCTTGCGACCGGACCGAAGATACGGGTACCGACCGGTTCTTTCTGATTATTTATGATAACCGCCGCATTCTGGTCGAAACGGATGTACGTTCCATCCGGACGTCTCGTTTCTTTCTTGACCCGCACGACGACTGCTTTCTGTACAGTTCCTTTTTTGACGGTACCGTCAGGAAGGGCTTCCTTGACGGCCACCACAATGATGTCGCCCAGCCGAGCGTAACGGCGGCGGGTACCGCCCAGTACATGCACGCACTGCACCCGCTTTGCGCCGGAGTTGTCGGCTACTTCAAGAATTGTCTGTGCCTGAATCATCGCTAGCGCCCCTCACCTTCAACCTTGATGACCGCCCAGCGCTTGTCCTTGCTGATCGGCCGGCTTTCAACAATCTGCACGATATCGCCGACCTGACACTGGTTGGTTTCGTCGTGCGCCTTCAGCTTCGTGACCCGCCTGACCGTCTTCTTCAGCACCGGATGCTGAAAGGTGCGCGTCACGGCAACCACGACCGTCTTGTCCATCTTGTCGCTGACGACCTTACCTGTATACACCTTCTTAGGCATTGTTTGCTCTCCTCTTCGCGGCCTTCGACGACTGTTCCTTCTCGACGATCAGGGTCAGGACACGCGCAATATCCTTCCGCACCTGGCGGACTCTCTGGTTATTCTCAAGCTCGCCCTTGGCCAGCTGGAAACGAAGATTGAACAGTTCCTTGCGGAAGTCCGCCTCCTTCTGTTTCAGCTCGTCAACGCTGAGCCCTTTCAGCTCGGCAGCCTTCATACCGTTGCCTCCTGTCTCTTCACAAACTTCGTTGCAAGCGGCAGTTTCTTGGATGCCAGCACAAACGCCTGTTTTGCAACTTCCTCGGTAATCCCCGACACTTCATACAGCACGCGTCCGGGCTTCACGACGGCGACCCAGAACTCGGGATTGCCCTTTCCCTTGCCCATTCTGGTTTCGGCAGGCTTCCGGGTGATCGGCTTGTCCGGGAAAATCCGGATCCAGAGCTTGCATCCCTTCTTCGCCTGACGGGTAATGGCGATACGGGCAGCTTCGATCTGACGGCTGGTGATCCAGCCCGGCTCCATTGCCTTCAGGCCGAATTCGCCGAAGGAAACTTCTGAACCGCGGTATGCCTTGCCGTTCATGTTTCCCTTCATGGTTTTTCTGAATTTGACTTTCTTTGGCGCTAGCATCTTACTCCCCTATTGCAGAAGCGGCAGTCTGCTCCGGCAGAATGTCACCGTGATAGATCCAGACCTTCACTCCGATTTTTCCGTATGTGGTATTCGCCTCGGCAAAACCGTACTGCACATCGGCCCGGAACGTGCTCAGCGGAACGCGGCCCTCGCGATACCATTCGGTACGCGCGATTTCCGCGCCAGCGAGCCGGCCGGAGCACTGCACTTTGATGCCGAGGGCACCAAAACGCATGGCGGAAGAAACCGCCCGCTTCAGCGCACGACGAAATGCAACACGCTTCTCGATCTGCAGCGCAATGTTTTCGGAAACGAGCTGAGCGTCAAGCTCAGGCTTGCGGATTTCCTTGATATCAATCTGCACCTGCTTGCCGGTCTTCTCTGCGATTTCGTTCTTGAGTTTCTCGACCTCAGCGCCCTTCTTGCCGATAATGATGCCCGGGCGGGCAGTATGAATGATAATCTTGATCTTCTGCCCGGGACGCTCGACTTCAATCTTTGCAACGCCGGCATGGTACAGCTTCTTCTTGATCAGCTTGCGGACATTGAGATCCTCGAGAAGTTGATCGGCGTAGCCTTTCTTCAGGAACCACCGCGACTCCCATGTACGAATAATGCCTAATCTGTTCCCTATCGGATTGGTTTTCTGGCCCAAATCAACACCCCCGTATAATGCGCTGTTCGTTCATAATTCGCCTGTAGCCGTGCATGCTACTCCTCCGCAACCACAATGGTAATGTGGCTGGTCTTCTTCTTGATCATGTTGGCGCGACCCTGCGCGCGAGGCTCCATGCGCTTCATCATCGGCCCCTGATCGACCAGCACGGTTTTTACGCGGAGCTTGTCAATATCGAGGTGGTCGTTCACCTGCTCTGCGTTCGCCATCGCGGACTTCAGAACCTTCTCGACCAGCTTTGCACCACGGTACGGCATGAACTTCAGCGACACCATCGCCTCTGACGCCCGCTTGCCGCGGATCAGATCAACGACGCGCCGTGCCTTGCGCGGAGTTATTCTTGCAAATCGTAAGATCGCCTTCGCTTCCATTGCTCTTAACCTTTCTTATCAGAGCCGGCATGCCCCTTGAAAGTTCTCGTGGGAGAGAACTCACCAAGCTTGTGGCCGACCATATTCTCGGTCACGTAGACCGGAATGAACTTCTTGCCGTTGTGTACTGCAAAGGTGAACCCAATGAATTCGGGAACTATCGTCGAACGACGTGACCAGGTTTTGATCATCTTCTTGTCGCCCGCATCGATCATCGCCTGGACTTTCTTCGTGAGTTTGGGCTCGACAAACGGGCCTTTTTTCAGGGATCTTGGCACTGACTCCTCCTACCTATCTATTCCGGCGCTTGACGATGAACATGTCGGTGCGCTTGTTGTTTCTCGTCTTGACGCCTTCAGGCTTGCCCCACGGCGATACCGGCGGACGGCCACCCGATGACTTTCCCTCACCGCCACCCAGCGGGTGATCGACCGGGTTCATCGCGACGCCTCTGACATGCGGACGCTTGCCGAGATAGCGCTTGCGTCCTGCCTTGCCATACGAAATGTTTTCGAACTCAAGATTGCCGACCTGCCCGACGGTCGCCATGCAGCCGACCCGGACAAGACGAACTTCGCCCGACGGCATCTTGACCTGAGCATTCACCTCATCCTTCGCAACAAGCTGCGCAGAACCGCCCGCGGAGCGGACGAGCTGCGCACCGGCGCCGGGATTGATTTCAATATTATGAAGCACGGTACCAAGCGGCATATCCTTGATCAGCAGGGCATTGCCTGGCTTGATTTCGGCATTGGGGCCGGACATGACCACATCGCCGACATTCAGGCCTTCCGGTGCAAGGATGTACCGATATTCGCCGTCATGGTATTTCAGCAATGCAATGCGGCAGTTACGGTTCGGATCGTACTCCAGCTCCGCAACCGTAGCAGGAATATCAATCTTGTTGCGCTTGAAGTCAATAACGCGGTAATGACGGCGATTGCCGCCGCCTCGATGCCATGCAGTTACCCGGCCGGTGTTGTTCCGGCCTCCCGTTTTTTTCAGCGGCTCGACCAGACCTTTTTTCGGGGTCTCGGTCGTCACATTTGCATAATCAGACGCGGACTGAAAGCGGCGGCCCGGTGAAGTTGGTTTGTATTTTCTAATCGCCATCGTTATACACCCTCAATAAAGTCGAGTTTTTCACCCGGTTTCAGGGTTACAATCGCCTTTCTCTTGTCGGAACGCATGCCGATGGACTTGCCATAACGGCGCTTCTTTCCTTTGATATTGACGACGTTCACCTTGTCGACCTTCACCTTGAAGATCTCTTCCATTGCCTGTTTGATCTCGTGCTTGTTCGCGTCGGCATTGACCTGAATGAGGATCTTGTTGTCGCTCTCCTTCATATCCATGCCTTTTTCGGTAAACAGCGGCTTTTTTATCACATCAAAAACATGCTTCATTACGCAGCCTCCTCTTCGCCGGCCAGCAGCTTCATGGCATCGGCAGTAAATACAAGGCTGTCGCATGCTGCCACATGATAGGCGTTCAGGTCGGCCACCCGGATCACATCCACATTCGGCAGATTGCGGGACGACAGCAGAATGTTCTGATCGGTGTCGGCAATAACCAGGTAGATGTTTTGGTCGCTCAGGCCGAGGTTGGCAACAACCTTGACGATCTCCTTGGTATTCGGCTTGCTGACCGACAGCGACTCGAGCACCACAATCTGACCATCGTTCAACTTCATGGTCAATGCCTTGCAGAGCGCCGTACGGCGGGCCTGCTTCGGCATGGAGATGGAGTAATCGCGCGGCTGCGGTCCGAAGATCGTGCCGCCTTTTCTCCAGAGCGGAGAACGGCTGCTGCCCGCGCGGGCACGCCCGGTCGACTTCTGTTTGTACGGCTTTCTGCCGCCGCCGCTGACCAGTCCGCGAGTCTTGGTCATATGCGTTCCCTGGCGCTGATTGGCAAGGTATGCAACGACCGCTTCATGCACAAGCGCCTCGGAAGCCTCGTTGGCGAACACCAGCTCGCTCAGCCTCATGGACCCCTTTATTGCATTATTCGTATCTTTAATATCGATCTGCACCATGACTAATCCTTCCAGATCTCAACGATTGTATTTTTCCCGCCCGGAACCGCTCCCTTGACGAGGATCAGATTCTGCTCCGGAAGCACATCCACCACCGTAAGGTTCTTTGCCGTGACGCGCTCATGCCCCATATGTCCGGCCATGCGCTGACCGCGCCAGACCCGCGACGGATACGAGCTTGCGCCGATCGAGCCGGGAGCCCTGTTGAACATCGATCCGTGGCCGCTCGGGCCGCCCTTGAAGCGGTGACGTTTCATAACACCCTGAAAGCCTTTGCCTTTGGACAGTCCCGCGACTTTTACTACATCGCCCTTGGCAAAGAGGTCCGCCTGGAGTTTATCACCAACCGCACGCCCCTCCATGCCGAATTCCTTCAGCACGCGAAATACCGGCGTGCCTGCCTTCTTGAACACCCCCTGCATGGGCTTGGTAATGTTCTTGACCTTGGCCGCCTCGCAAAAACCGACCTTGATTGCGCTGTAGCCATCCCTCTCCGGGGTCTTTACCTGAACAACCGTGCACGGACCGGCCTCGATGACGGTTACCGGCACCAGCTTCCCATCCCCCGAATAGACCTGGGTCATTCCAAGTTTTTTTCCTAAAATGCCTGTCATAGCTTTATCTCCACATCAACCCCGGCAGCAAGCTCAAGCTTCATGAGCGCATCGACGGTATCCGCGGTCGGATCAAAAATATCGAGCAGCCGCTTGTGGGTCCTGATTTCAAACTGCTCGCGCGACTTCTTGTCGATGTGCGGCGAACGGAGAATCGTAAATTTGCTGATCTTGGTCGGCAACGGAATCGGGCCAGCAATACGCGCGCCAGTCCTGTGAACAGTGTCGACAATCTCTTTCACCGACTGATCGAGCAGGCGGTGATCATAGCCTTTGAGTTTAATTCTGATTTTTTGATTCACGGTCTACCCCAACACCTCGGTAACGACGCCCGCACCAACCGTACGGCCGCCCTCGCGGATTGCAAACCGAAGCTCTTTCTCCATGGCGATCGGCGCAATCAGCTCTACCGAAACTGCAATGTTATCTCCGGGCATGACCATCTCCACTCCCTCGGGAAGCTGCGCTACCCCGGTCACGTCCGTGGTTCTGAAGTAAAACTGCGGACGATACCCGTTAAAGAACGGCGTGTGACGGCCCCCTTCTTCCTTGGTCAGAATGTAGACTTCCGCCTTGAACTTGGTGTGCGGGGTGATGCTGCCCGGCTTCGCCAAAACCATGCCGCGCTCCACATCTTCCTTGCCGATGCCCCTCAGAAGACACCCGACATTATCCCCAGCACGCCCTTCGTCCAGCAGCTTCCGG
>JAAYUK010000104.1 GCA_012517735.1 Nitrospiraceae bacterium | reverse complement strand
TACCGGAGACGGGGGTCGAACCCGTACGGGATTGCTCCCGAGGGATTTTAAGTCCCTTGTGTCTGCCAATTCCACCACTCCGGCAAAACAGTCATTTAGTATAATTCAATGGGTTCCAAAAAGGTAACTCCAGGGGACTCGATGGCAGTCCGAAAACCTGCCTGCAGTGGCACAACGGCAATGCAAGAGAAAGATTCAGTTGTATTAATTGCCGCTTTGCGCTAAAGTCTCTGCATGGCTTTTTATCGTTCTGAGCTACAAATGGAGGACGTATGACCCGCAAAGTAAAAACAGCGGCCGCGAAAACCGAAAAGAAACAGCAGAAGCTGGAGTCCGGCTCGATCTCATCACTGTCGCCGAAAGTCTCGAAAATCACCATATCGATGAAGTACGCGCAGATCGGCGTTCTCGATCCGCTGATGCGGATGGTGAACTTCACGCCTGACAGCGCTGCTGTCTTCAAGATCAGCTGCCTCTGCTCCGACTGCCCGGAAAGCGTGTTTGATTTCACCAGGATCATCAAGTCGATGATGAAAGCGCACAAGACCTCTGCAAAGGGAGAGATCAGCTGCGAGAACTGCTCTGCACCCGAGTGCTCCGACGTTGCATACACGATAACGATTAAATACAAATAGCCGCGGTTCGGACAGCGGCGCACCCCCTGTCCGAACCGCGAAATCAGAGGCTTCCGGCTGTTGACAAACAAAAATGCTTTGTGTATCCTACGTATCTAGAGTTCAGCTCGGCCCTGCCGTATTTTGGGATATATCATTACCGACAATCACAACGTAACAATCGATCATCCGAACATCATTCAGCCGCCAGGGTGCGTGCGCATGACCAATTCGAGAGCAACTCATTCCAGAGAGGATACCATGGAGAATTACATTTCGATTTCCGAACTCAAACAAAAGAGCATCAGCACGCTCACCGACATTGCCAAGAGCCTGAATGTCGAAGGTGCGACCGGCATGCGCAAGCAGGAGCTGATCTTCGCCATCCTGCAGGCACAGTCGGAGAAGGCCGGCAGTGTTTACGGCGCGGGCGTGCTTGAGATTCTGCCCGACGGGTTCGGCTTCCTCCGTTCTCCTGATTACAGTTATCTGCCTTCGCCTGACGATATTTATGTTTCGCCGTCGCAGATCCGCCGTTTCTCGCTCCGCACCGGCGATTACGTCTCGGGGCAGATCAGACCGCCGAAAGAAAACGAACGCTACTTTGCCTTGTTGAAGGTGGAAACGATCAACAATGAAACGCCGGAGGAGAATGTATCGCGTCCGTTCTTCGATAACCTCACGCCGTATTACCCAACCGAAAAAATCCGTCTCGAAACCGATAAAAACGAAATGTCCATGCGGGTCATGGATCTGATCACGCCGGTCGGCAAGGGACAGCGCGGCATGATCGTCGCGGCACCCCGTACGGGAAAGACGATGCTCCTGCAGGCGATCGCAAAGGCAATCAAGAAGAATCATGAGGAAATCTTCCTGATTATCCTGCTCATTGACGAACGTCCTGAAGAAGTCACCGACTGGAAACGTCAGGTGCCGGGAGCCGAGATCATCAGCTCAACGTTCGACGAAGTACCGCAGCGTCATTGTCAGGTATCGGAAATGGTCATCGAGCGCGCCAAGCGCCTGGTCGAAGAAGGAAAAGATGTCGTCATCCTGCTCGACAGCGTGACCCGTCTCGCCCGTGGCTATAACGCAATTACCCCGGCAAGCGGCAAGGTGCTCTCCGGCGGACTCGACGCCACCGCCCTCCAGAGACCGAAGCGTTTCTTCGGCACCGCCCGCAGCATCGAAGAAGGCGGCAGTCTCACCATTCTGGCAACGGCACTGGTCGACACCGGCAGCCGTATGGATGACGTCATCTTTGAAGAGTTCAAGGGAACCGGCAACATGGAAATCCATCTCGACCGCAAGCTGGTCGACAAGCGGATCTTCCCGACGATCGACATCAATGCCTCCGGCACCCGGAAAGAAGAGCTGCTTGTCGAGCCGGACGTGCTCAACAAGATGTGGATTCTCCGCAAGGTGCTCAATCCGCTCAGCACCGTCGAAAGCATGGAATTCCTCCTCAGCAAGCTGAAAGCATCGAAGAACAACAAGGAATTTCTGGAGATGATGAACAAGTAATGGCGCTGCAGCTCGAAGACGACCGCTTCTGCTTCGTCTGCGGGAGCAATAATCCCCATGGCCTGCAACTCACGTTTCGGCGCGATGGGGAGAAGATTTGCAGCGACTTCACCCCGGCAAAACGGTTTCAGGGCTATCGCGACATCCTCCATGGCGGCATCATCTCCGCGGTACTGGATGAAGTGATCGTCCACGCTGCCATGGCGGCAGGACTGTCTCCGGTCACCGCCGACCTGCGTGTCCGTTTCAAAAAACCGGTTCTGATCGACCGGCCGGTCACTGCCGAAGGCATGGTCACCAAAAAAGGCACCCGTGTGGTCGAAGGCACCGGCAGACTCATCGATGCTGCCACCGGCGAGCTGCTTGCCGAGGCCGAGGCAAAAATGATCCTCACGGTGTATCCCTAAGCCCTTTCCGCATTCCGCAGCCTGAAGTGGTATACTTTTGCAATAATCCTATCATCTCCCGGGAGGAATCATGAGCCCGCACGACAACGAAACCCTGAAGACCATCCGCAACCGCCGCAGCATCAGATCCTTCACAACCGATCCGGTAACAGATGAACAGATACGGGTGCTGCTGGAAGCCGCGAATCAGGCACCTTCGGCCCATAATCAGCAGTCGTGGCGATTCATTGTCCTGCGCAATGAAAAAAAACAGGAGCTGGCCGATCTGGTAAGCAGTCGCGCCAACGAATTTCCGCGCCCCTCGTCTGCACTGCTGCGCATGGCAGCCCGGAGCATCCAGAGCGCGCCCGTTGTCATTGCAGTCGCCAATACCGGAGAGTTGATCAGTCACGGAACCGACCTGTTCAAGGTTGATAAAGAGATGGCCTATGACTTTTTCCGCACCATGGAAATCCAGAGTTCGGCAGCGGCGGTCGAGAACCTGCTGCTCGCGGCAACTTCACTCGGCCTCGCGACCGTATGGCTCGGCATCCTGTTTCTGATGAAAGACGAAGTGCTTCAGGTGCTCGGAGAGCCCGCCGGAGAGTTCATGGCGGTGATACCGGTCGGCTATGCCCAGCGTGACACCGGCGGCCCGCAGAAACAGCCGGTCGAAATGCGGGTGAAGATGCTGGATTGAGGATGGAAACCGGCATCACGAAATCATGAGAAACGCACCACTCGCAAAAGCGATGGTGAGAACAGACACAAAAGGAACATACACATGGATCCGGAAATTACTCGCCGCGGTATGATGAAAGCGCTGGTTGTGGCTGCTGCCACGGGGACTGTGGGCTCGGCTGCAACAGCAGCGGAGGCTGCTCAACGCGTCCCTGCCACTCAGGTTTACGATGCGATCATTCTGGGTGCCGGCACAGCCGGCCTCGTGGCGGCTGTCGAGGCCTACGATCAAGGCATCAAGCCGGTTGTTCTTGAAAAAATGGACTTGCCATCCGGCAACACCATTTACGCGCTGGGCTCCCTGAATGCATGCTGCACCCGGATGCAAAAACAGGCAGGTATTGCCGACAGTAAAGACGAGCTTTTTGCGGACATGATGAAAATTTCCGCCGGCCAGGCAGACCCCACACTGACGCGGACCTACGTTGAACACATTGGAGACGATGTTGACTGGCTGCAGGATACCATCGGCGTCACGTTCCTCAAGCTGCAGAAGCTGCCATATCCTCGCCTGGGCCGTATCCACCGTGTTGACGGCGGTTCGATTACAGGTGGCGGGAAATTGATTCGTCTGTTGCTGGCAGCCTGCAAGAAGCGGAATATCCCCATTCTCTATAACACCAAGGCGGTTGAACTCATTACCGACAAGAAGATGGCTGTAACCGGAGTCCGTGCCTTGACCGAAGACGGATTAGTTGAATTCATGGCACGCGGCGGGGTGATCATAGCGACGGGCGGATTCTCCGCCAATCGTGAAATGCTCTGCAGCTACATGGGCGGGGCCACGTCGCGTTTGGCTTTGCGGGGATCTCCGTACCTCACGGGGGAAAACATCTCGCTCACCAAACCCGTTTTTGCGAAACTCGTTCACCTGGATCAATTCCACGCCGGTCCGATCGTGTCAGCGACTCATGCCAATCCTGCTGATGCATTAAACAGCGGATACGGGATCATCGTGGATGTGCGTGGCAAGCGAATCATCGATGAAGCCAATACCTATGTGGCCAAGGCACGGGCTTTGCCCAGCCTGACGCCGGAAAACATGGCCTACCAATTGGTCGATAGCAGTTGGACGGCTGTCAGGAAGATGGTTGACAAGTTCACCCATCTGAATACGCGGTTTTATCAGGACGATACGGTGGAAGGCCTGGCAAAGAAGGCGGGACTGCCCGTGGAAGCAGTTGTCGCTTCCGTAAAAGGATACAATGACGCCGTAAAGAGCGGCAGGTTGAAGGATTTGAATCCGCCGTGCACATACAAAAACCCGTTTGCTATGGACAAGAGTCCGTTCTATGCCTTCCCGTTCGAAGGTGGCATCACCGCCACCTTCGGCGGTCCGAAGATTAATGCAAATGCACAGGTAGTCACGTGGGAAGACAGGCCCATTAAGGGCCTTTACGCTGCCGGTAACGCCGCAGGCGGATTGTTCTTCAGCGACTACATCGGCGGAAGCCAATTGGGCGCCGCTACCGTCTTTGGCCGCATTGCATCACGGCACATTGCCAAGGTCTGCAAGAAGAACAAAAAGGTCTGACCAAACCCCGAGGAGAAATGAATATGAAAAAGAATCTCTTGGCGTTCCTTTTGCTGGCAGCAGTCTTTGTGTTTGCGACGAGCGCTGTAGCTGACTCCTATCTCGCTGACCGTCACGTGCAACGGGGTCTGAAATGCGCTCAATGCCATACGGAAAAGGTGCCCTCGAAGGCTCCCAAAATGGATATGTGCCTGAAGTGCCACGGCGGCTCTTACGAGGAACTTGCCAAGGCTACCGCGTCGAAAAATCCGAACCCTCACTACACGCACATTGGCGACAAGGAATGCGCAGTTTGCCACAAGGGGCACAAAGCATTTGAGTTCATTTGCAATGACTGCCACCAGTTCAGGGGGCAAAAGACTCCATAAGGAGTATCGACATGGATCAGACCATTGCGCCCTTGAGCGTTGCCGTTGTCGTTGACGGTTATTCAACCGGCCAATTCTACCCAAAAGCCATAAGGGCAAAAGGACTGCGGCCGGTCCATGTCTCCTCCGGAACCGAAAGACACTCTCCGGGACTTGAGGCTTACGTGACCGAGGCGCTTGATCACATGCGCGATGATTACGATGCCATGCTTCATGGCTGGAACGACATCGAAAAACTGATCGCACGTCTGGCTGACATGGCCCCCTGCTGCGTCATGCCCGGCTGCGAGATGGGCGTTGAGATGGCGGACATGCTGGCCAGGCGCCTGGGACTTTCCGGCAACGATGCCGCCACCAGCCATATCCGGCGTGACAAGCTGGCCATGCACGACACACTGGCCAAGGCTGGTCTGCCGTCCCTGGCTTCACTTGCCACGAACAACATTGATGAAGCACTTGCTTTTGCCGCAGACCTGGCTTCCTGGCCAGTTGTAGTCAAGCCGCTTCGCAGCGCCGCTACCGAAGGGGTGCATTTCTGCCGCTCTGCTGAAGAACTCAGGGAAGCATTCTCAGCACTTCTGGGCACGGTTACCCAGTTCGGGGATCGCAATGCCCTCGTGCTTGTCCAGCAATGCGCCAAGGGTCGCGAATATGCGGTCAACACCGTGTCCCGGGATGGCAGGCACATCCTGTCGGACCTGTGGGCATACGAAAAGATTCCCACACCGGGCGGCGCTCCCCTGTATGACCGGACCCAACTCGTGCGCACTCTGGATCAGAATAGCCGTGCGATTATCGACTACACATTCCAGGTACTGGATGCCCTTGGTATCAGGATCGGTCCGGCCCACACCGAAATCATGCTCACCGATCAAGGGCCGGTGCTTATTGAATCGGGTGCGCGCCCCATGGGCGGGACATTTCCGCAGGAACTGATCCAGGAATCCGTGGGCCATACCCAGGTCCAGTGGGCAGTGGACAGCTATGTTGATGCCGAAGCCTTTGCGGCCAATGCCGCAAGAGAGTACCGGCCAACCCACGCCATGTGCATGAAAACCCTCATATCCACCCAGGACGGGGATATCCAGGCCATTCCGGCTATTGCCCTGGCCGCGCGCCTCCCCTCTGCGCGCTGCGGCAACTTCATCAGTGCGCTTTCCAAGGGTCATGTGTCGCGCACCGTGGATCTGCTCACCAGCCCGGCCTGTGTTTTTCTCTATCATCAGGATCAGTCGGTGATAGATGCCGACTGGGCCACCTTGCGGGAGCTTGAGATGGAAGCGCAAAACCTGCTGTTCGAGATGAGCCCGGCCGATGCATCCCTTGAAAGCCAGGATGACTGGTTTGCCCATGTGCCCGACGAATGCTGGCTCAAGCCGGAAACCGAGTCGCAACGGGATGCCGATATTATCTGGCGTGCGCTTGGACTTTCTGCAGGAGAGCGCGTGCTGGACTGCCCCTGCGGAGATTCCCGTGTGGGGGTGCTGCTGGCCAGACAGGGCGCCGTCATGACCGGCGTGGATCTGAACCCCAGATTTATCGCACGTGCCGGTGAGCGGTTCGCAGAGGCCGGAATTCCTGCGGAGCTTCGTGTCGGAGACATGCGCGAACTGGCCGACAAAAACACCTTTGACGCCATAGTCAACTGGTTCAACAGTTTTGGCTATTTCGGCATAGAATATGATTTCCAGGTGCTCTTGCGTTTCACGGATGCCCTCCGCCCCGGTGGCCGGCTGTTGATTGAAGTACCCAATCGCAAAGGGATTCTCGGCAATCTTGTGCGAAGGCAAGAAGCAGAAACCGGCAAGGAGAGCAGTGTGTTCTGGGACGAGGTGACTGAGCGGCTGATAACGCATCTGACGGTTACCGGCCCCGATGGAGAGCTCAAGGTCCGATCCGGAGTACGCATGTATTCCCTGCCCCAGTTCAGATTGCTCTTGAAGCTGGCCGGATTGCGACTGCAACAGGTGTATGGCGGGGATTTGACGCCTTTTACCGAGACCTCGCGGCGGATGATCATGGTGGCGGTCAAACCGCAATCGTGAGTGGGGAAAATGCTGAATGCCAGGGGAAATGCATTGCAGAAAAGAAGACACGAGATACAACAATGTGACGGTTTACCGGCGCTTTGCTCTATTTTACGTCATTGGGTTCGACCAAAACGCTCCTACAATGACTTATTCGCTTTCCTCGCTGATGACCGACTTTAGAACCTGCTCGCTAATGTTTTTTTGGATTTTTGTCTCGTAGTAATGAATCGGCCCTGATGTATCCTGATTATCTCCGCAAAAGGTACTGGTTCAGAGCAGTCTCAATGATCCTGATGGTCTGGAGACTCTGAACATCAGAAATAGTGCAGACATGCCAGCCCTTCTTATGCCTGCACATACCAAAATACACCGCATATCCATTGTCACCCGGCTCAACACTGTAACAGGAAACACAATCACATTCTGCCGGTTCAGCAGCTCCATCCAAAGAAACCGGACATGGAGATAAATCCGTATCTTTTCCGTTGCGGCTCTGCGGCTCGTTGATCATCCGTGTCATGCACCCGCCATGGCGCTGTCAGCACCGAAAATATCAGACCCGGGCACCGGAATTCCCAAACTCCGGCGCCCGGAACATGGCTGTTACCAGCGCGCGGCATCCCGTGAGGCTTTCCAGTCGGGGATCAACTCGCCCGTGCCTCCATGGACTGCGACACTCGCGACCGTCACTTGCTTCAGGGTTATATCGACAACCCATTCCCCATGTTTGCCGAGGCGCGCGGAACCGACCTCGAATTTCGGAATTGCGTCTTTGACAATGTTGATCGCCTGCTCCTGAGTCGCTGAGACATTCTGCACCAGCACCTTCATTCCTTTCGGCATGATTTCGCCGGTGGACGGATTCACCTTCACGCGTGAAACGATCTGTCCGCCATGGACAAGCGTTACCTCGAGATTTTTCTCGCCGCGCTTGCCGGTTTTGATGTATCCTTTGCCGGTGGTCAGATTCGGCAGGGCCGTTTTTACCTTTGCGATCGCCTGCTCGGCGGTGACGGTCGGAGCTGCATACGAAGCACCTTTTTTGTCCTTTTTCGCCAAGGCAGGCGATACCACAAACATTGTTGCCGCAAAAACAGCCACCATACTCACCAGTGCCGGTTTCATCCACGTTTTCATAGCATATCCCTCCAGATATTATTGATAATCAGGATATCCGGCGCTTATGCACCGGGTGTCCTGATTTCATGGTACCGGAGCAATGATTACCGGAAGCTTGCCGAACGATTAATTTTTTGTAATGATCAAAGAGGGATCTGACGCTGATTGCGCGGCAAGCGCACGGCAAACGCTGTTCCTTCGCCCTGCGCACTTTCTACGACCACCTCTCCTCCAAGGGCTTTTACGAACGAGCGAACGATGCTGAGTCCGAGTCCGAAACCGCGTTCCGTCCGGCTCTTGTCGCCGCGATAAAGACGTTCCCAAATGCTCGACAGTTCAGTCTCGGGGATACCGGCTCCGGTATCCCTGACGGTCACGATAACATCCGGTCCTGCGGTCGTTGCATCGACCGATACGCTGCCGCCTGATGCGGTATACTTAATGGCATTATCAATAAGGTTCGCAAGGACCTGCTGAACTTTGCCCTCGTCGGTTTCAAGCGTTATCGCATCAGGAACACGCACATGCAACGCAACGCCCTTTTCTTCTGCGATATGACGGTACAGATCGGCTATGGTCTCCACCAGTCGAGAAAGCCTGATTTCCTTGCAAACGATCGTCTGAGCACCCGACTCTGCTTCTGCTATGTCCATAAGTGCAGTCAGCGTCTTCATGATGCGCTCCGATTCCTCAAGACAGTCCGAGAGCGCTTCGCGGCAATCGTTCATGCCGCCGGAGCGAAGCGCTTGTTCGGCCGACATCCGAAGGCGCGTCACGGGAGTTCTCAAATCGTGAGCGATATTGTCCAACGACTCCTGCATCCCCTTTACGAGCTGCTCAATGCGATCCTGCATGGCGTTAAAGAGACGGACGAGCTCCGCCAACTCATCACTCGCCGCATTGACCGGCACCCGCATCCGCAGATTCCGGGTCGCCGCTATGTCCTGCATTACAGCGGTAAGCTCGCGAACCGGTTTCAGGGCGCGGAAGGTAAGGAAGAACCCTACAGCAAGGGCTATCATGATCGAAGGAAGAAAGACTCCGAAAAAAACGCGACGAAACTGCAAAAGCAGTTCTTCACGATGCGTAACATCCTTGCCGATCTGCAGCACATTGCCGTCATCAAGGGGGTATGCGCCGATTTCATAGACCGCTCCATCCTGGGCGGTACTGATTCTGACACGATGGTACCCTTCGCGCGTTGGGATCGATGCCATCACGCCAAGATTATCCGTACGGCTCCATTGGTCAGGAAGACTCAAAAACAGCGTCACATTCTGAACATCCACCACCCTGACAAGATACGGAACAGGTTTGCCGAAATCCCGTTCGCCATTGATCACATCCTGCAGTCCTGACAGATCGCTCTCTTCATAGGCACCCGCATAACTTTTGAACTTCCGGCGTAGTTCGTCACGGTCCTCCTTTTCGAAAACCGCTGAAATCCATGCGTACGACACAACGAACAAGAGCGCCCACGTGCCCAGGAAGATTCCGGCATACCAGACGGTAAGCCTGATACTGATATGTCTACGGGCCGGACTGAAGGACATAGCCGACACCCCGTATCGTAGAGATCATTTGTTGCTCAAAGCCTCTGTCGATCTTCGCACGAAGTCTGCAGACAAGTACATCGACGACGTTGGTCTGGGGGTCAAAACTGTACTCCCAGACATGTTCCAGAATCATGGTTTTGGACATCACCTGGCCGGCGTTTCGCATGAGATATTCCAAAAGGGAAAATTCACGCGGCTGAAGATCGATGCGGCGCTCTCCGCGAAACACCTCGCGTGTCAGGAGGTTCATCGTGAGATCGCCGACCGTCAGCGACGACGGCGAAGAAACGGAGGTGTTCGCCCGCCGGATCAGCGCATGGACCCGGGCAAGAAGCTCCGAAAAGGCGAACGGCTTGATCAGATAGTCATCACCGCCGGTCTGCAAACCCTTGATGCGGTCTTCAACAGAATGCCTCGCGCTGAGCATGAGAACCGGTGTTGCGTTGCCTTCCTGCCGCATCTGTTTGACAAGGCTGAGTCCGTCCAGCTTCGGCAGCATGATATCGACAATACATGCGTCAAACCGTTCTGTCAGCACACGATGGAGACCGTCCTCACCATCTGATACGGTCTCGACCAGGAATCCAGCCTCCCTGAGCCCCTTGCCCAGAAATGAAGCTATCTTCGGATCATCTTCAACGATCAGGATTCGCATGAGCCACTCTCCCGGGAGAACCAGCGATCATACAAACAAAAACTATCTCATACGCCGGAGGTAAGCGATTGGTCCTCCAGAAACCGCGCGACCGCCCCGGACCACCGGCGATACCCCTCTGGGGTCAGATGGATGCCGTCCTCTTCAAAACAGGCCACATCGGGCAATCCGTCATGCGTGAGAAAAAGCGGATAGAGATCAAGATAGGCCATCGAAAAATCTCCTGCCATTTTTTGCAAGCCGGCATTGAGCGCTTCAATAATCGCGCACGGAACCCACATGGTCACCGGCAGGATGCTCTGGATGACAATCCGTGTATCGGGGAGTAAACGATGAAGCACTGACAGCAGGCGTTCCTGACGCTCCGCAATAGCATGATCACCGCGGCGGAGATTGTTGATGCCGGTCATCACGAAAAGCATATCCGGCCTGACTCCGGAAAAACACCCTTCCAGCACGCGGTTGACCAGGCCCTCAATCGGTTCCCCCGAGATACCGAGATTCAGGATGCGATGCGGTGGGAAACGATGCTGCCAGTCGAACGCCTCGGTGAGCGAATCACCGATGAATGCCAATGTCATTTTTGAATATTGCGGTGTTCCGTTCTCCATTTCCGACCGGTTACTTTCTCGCATGCGCCATCTCTTCCAGTATTTTGAGCTTGGTTGTTTCGCCCAAGGCAATCAGCGTATCGCCCACCTTGATGGTGGAACGGAATGTGGGATTGAACTTCATCTCGCCATGAGAGCGTTTGATCGCGACGATGATTACGCCGAGCTCGCGTCCGAACCCGCACTGGTCGAGGCTCATGCCGACCAGTTTTGAATAGTCGGGAATCGTCACCTCTTCCATCTGGAGCTCGATATTGCCGCTGCGCGTCGCAAATTCGATAAAATCAACAACCGCTGGCCGCAGGACCGTATGGGCGATTCTGAGCCCCCCGATATGGTACGGCGACACCACCTTGTTCGCGCCAGCGCGGATCAGTTTTTTCTCCGATCCTTCTTCACCGGCACGGGCGACGATGAACAGATCGGGATTGAGCTCGCGGGCACTCAGGACGACGTAAAGGTTTTCAGCATCGGTCGGCAGCACCGATATCAGCCCCTGGGCGCGTTCAATGCCGACATGCTTCAGCAGATCGTCATGCGTGGCATCGCCTTCTACAGTGAACAGGTCTGAGTCGATCGGCATGCTCTCAGGATTTTTCTCGATCGCGACAAAGGGAATGCCTTCCGCTTTCAGTTCACGGCAAATGATCTTGCCCATGCGTCCATAGCCGCAGACAATATAATGGTTGTTCAGTTCACGGAGTCGTTTTTCCAATCTCTTCCTCCCGAATACCTGCTGAAATTCGCCTTCAAGGATGATACGTGCTCCCGCACTCAAGGCGTAAGCGACCGATCCGACCCCGACAATGATCAGGACAATGGTGAATATGACGCCCCGCTCCGACAGCTCATGAACTTCCCGAAACCCGACGCTCGCAAGAGTAATGACCGTCATGTAGAGCGCGTCAATAAAACTCCATCCTTCGATGACCATGTATCCGACCGTGCCGAATGACACGACCGAAAGGAGCAGCGCAAAAGCCAACAAGAGCTTTATCTTCAGTTCCTGCATAACCGGGAATCGTCTCCCTCAGACGGCGGCGTATGAAGCTCGAACGTGTGATGCGGTAGCATGACTCTTTCACTTTACCACAGCAAATCAGCGGAAAAAAAGAAGGCAGGCGGGAGCCCCACCTGCCTTCGGGAAGCATGAAGCACGGAGAGCCTAAACGCTCTCTGCTTCTTCGTTTTCAAGCTGCATCTGGTAAAAGTCGCCCTTGACGAAGGTGTCGCGGTAGACCGGCATGCCGGTACCAGCCGGAATGACCCGACCCATGATGACGTTCTCCTTGAGACCGTGGAGTTCGTCCACCAGACCGGCCAGCGAGGCTTCCGTGAGAACACGGGTCGTCTCCTGGAACGAGGCGGCAGAAACCCAGCTCTCGGTCGAAAGGGATGCCTTCGTGATGCCGAGCAGCAACGGCTTGCCGGAAGCGGCCTTGCCGCCTTCGGCCTTGACACGCTCATTTTCTTCGGCAAAGACAATGCGATCGACCTCGTCGCCGATAAGGAACGATGTATCTCCCGAGTCCTCTACGCGGATTTTCCGCATCATCTGGCGAACGATCACTTCAATATGCTTGTCGTTGATCGTAACACCCTGCAGGCGGTATACCTTCTGGACCTCATCGACGAGATACCGCTGCATTTCCTTGGGACCGAGGATGTCGAGAATGCTGTGCGGATTGACCGAGCCGTCCATGAGCGGCTCTCCCGCCTGCACCCAGTCTCCCTCATGCACGGTGACATGCTTGCCCTTCGGAATCATGTACTCGCGTGAATCCTCGCCGCCCTTGACCACAACAACACGCATGCCCTTGTGCGGAGGACGGAACTCGACAATACCGTCGATCTCCGACACAATCGCCTGCTCTTTCGGTCTGCGTGCCTCAAACAGCTCGGCGACACGAGGCAGACCGCCGGTGATGTCCTTGGTCTTGGTCGTTTCACGCGGGATCTTTGCAAGTATGTCTCCCGGTTCCACCATGGCACCCTTCTCGACCACAATATGCGCACCTGCAGGCAGCAGATAACGGGCCTGATTGTTCGTGCCCGGAATCTTGCCAGTTTTGCCGTGCTCGTCCTTCAGCGACAGACGCGGACGCATGTTGCCGGGGTAGTCAATGATGACCTTGTGGGCAAGACCGGTCGTCTCGTCCACTTCTTCCTTGAAGGTGACGCTTTCGATAATATCGCCGAACGCAACCTTACCGCCGATTTCCGTGAGGATCGGCGTCGAATACGGATCCCACTCGACCAGGCGATGGCCTGCTTCGACCCGGCTGCCATTGTCGGCAAAAATCTTGGCGCCGTACACGAGATTGTACTTCTCTTTCTCGCGGCCGGCCTTGTCGACGATCGCAATCATGGCGTTTCTGTTGAGAACAACCGAACAGCCTTCCTTCGTCTTGACCGCGTTCACATCGATGTACTTCACAATGCCGGAGTTTTTCGGCATGAGAACGGCCTGCTCGATGACCTTGGTTGCAGCACCACCGATATGGAAGGTTCTCATGGTCAGCTGGGTACCCGGTTCACCGATCGACTGCGCAGCAATGATGCCAACCGCCTCGCCGATCTCGACGGCCTCGCCCCGGGCCAGATCCCTGCCGTAGCACCGCGCGCAGACACCGACCTTGGCGTGACAGGTAAGCGGCGAGCGGATCTTGATCTTGTCGATGCCCGACTCCGCGATCTTCGTCGCCAGTTCCGCATCGATCTCGGTGTTCCGCTGTGCGATGATTTCATGCGTAACCGGGTCCTTGATCGTCTCGGCAACGGTGCGGCCGAAGATACGCTCTTCCAGCGGCAGAATGATTTCGCCGCCTTCAACGAGCGCGCTGACGACAATGCCGTCGCGCGTTCCGCACTCATCGTCGCAGAGAATCATGTCCTGCGCAACGTCGACAAGACGCCGCGTCAGATACCCTGCGTTTGCCGTCTTGAGCGCAGTATCCGCAAGACCTTTACGCGCGCCGTGCGTCGAGATGAAGTACTGAAGCGGTGTCAGCCCTTCTCTGAAGTTTGCGGTAATCGGGGTTTCGATAATCTCCCCCGACGGTTTCGCCATGAGACCGCGCATACCGGCCAGCTGTCTGATCTGGGCCGTGCTGCCGCGGGCTCCGGAGTCCGCCATCATGTAAATGCTGTTGAACGAGCGACGCTCCCTCAGCTCTTCCTCGGAGAGGCTCTTGCCGTCCTCGGCACCGAGTTCCTTCATCATCTCGTCAGCAACCTTTTCGGTCACCTGCGCCCAGATGTCGATCACCTTGTTATAACGCTCACCCTGGGTGATGAGACCATCCGCATACTGGCGCTGCACCTCGATGACTTCCTGCTCGGCCTCCTTGATGAGCGCGCTCTTGGTCACCGGGATATGCATGTCGTCGATGCAGATCGAGATGCCGGAGTATGTGGCATATTTGAAGCCGAGCTTCTCCAGCTTGTTGAGGAAGACAACGGTTTCGCGCTTGCCTGCAACACGGTGGATATACTCGATCAGTTTTCCAAGCTCCTTTTTGGTGAGCTCTTTGCCCGCGACCATTTCAAATGCGATGCTCTCCGGCAGAATTTCTCCAAAGATAACCCGGCCGACCGTCGTTTCGACGAGCTTTCCGTTCAGGCGAACCTTGATTGCAGCATGTTCGTCAAGAGCGCCTGCATCATAGGCTTCCATGACGTCTTCAAAATCGGCAAAAATCTTGCCTTCGCCCTTGACGCCGCTTCTCTGCTTCGTCAGATAATAGATGCCGAGAACCATGTCCTGCGTCGGCAACACGATCGGCTTGCCGTTTGCCGGCGAGAGCAGGTTGTTGACCGACATCATGAGGGTACGGGCCTCGATCTGGGCTTCGATCGAAAGCGGCACGTGGACCGCCATCTGGTCACCGTCGAAGTCCGCGTTGAATGCAGTACAGACCAGCGGATGCAGCTTGATCGCCTTGCCTTCAACCAGAACCGGATCGAACGCCTGGATGCCGAGCCGGTGCAGGGTAGGTGCGCGGTTCAGCAGTACCGGGTGCTCCTGGATCACCTCTTCGAGCGCATCCCAGACCTCGGGGCGCTCTTTTTCGACCAGGCGTTTCGCCTGCTTGATCGTCGTTGCAAACCCCTTCTCTTCGAGCTTGTTGAATACAAACGGCTTGAAGAGCTCGAGCGCCATCATCTTCGGAAGACCGCACTGGTTGAGCTCCAGGTCAGGTCCGACGACGATAACCGAACGGCCCGAGTAGTCAACGCGCTTGCCGAGCAGGTTCTGACGGAACCGGCCCTGCTTGCCCTTGATCATGTCGCTCAGCGACTTCAGGGCGCGCTTGCCGCCGGCCTTCAGCACCTTGGACTTTTTACTGTTATCGAACAGCGCATCGACCGCTTCCTGCAGCATGCGCTTTTCGTTCTTGATAATGACGCTCGGCGCCTTGAGTTCCATGAGACGCTTCAGCCGGTTGTTCCGGTTGATCACGCGGCGATACAAGTCATTCAGGTCAGACGTCGCGAACCGGCCGCCGTCCAGCGGCACGAGCGGCCGCAGATCCGGCGGAAGCACCGGAACGATATCGAGAATCATCCACTCCGGCCGGTTGCCCGACTTGAGGAATGCATCGACAATCTTCAGGCGCTTCGTCAGCTTGCGCTTGATGCCGATAGACGATACGGAGTCGATCTTGAGCTTCAGCTCCGCTGAAAGCGCCTCAAGATCAACCTTCTTCAGGAGTTCACGGATCGCCTCCGCGCCCATGCCCGCCTTGAACTTGTTGCCGTACTCCGAAAGATTCTTTTTATACGCATCTTCACCAAGCAGCTCTTTTTCCTTGAGCGGCGTATCGCCCGGATCAATGACAATGTACTCTTCAAAGTAGAGTACTTTTTCGAGCTGACGGATCGGCATGTCCAGCAGTGTGCCGATTCGTGACGGGATGCCGCGCAGAAACCATACATGGGCAACCGGTGTTGCAAGCTCGATGTGGCCCATACGCTCGCGGCGCACTTTTGCCTGAATGACTTCAACACCACACTTGTCGCAGATGACACCGCGATGCTTCATGCGCTTGTATTTCCCGCACAGACATTCCCAGTCCTTTACCGGACCGAAAATCTTGGCGCAGAAGAGACCGTCATGTTCCGGTTTGAACGTACGATAGTTGATCGTTTCCGGTTTCTTTACCTCACCAAACGACCACTCGCGTATCTTTTCGGGTGACGACACCTTGATGCGGATGGCATCGAAATCCCGCGGATTCTTCGGTTTTTGAAACAGGGCATAAATGTCTTCCACGTTACGCCTCCTTCGCCCGCTTTTTCTCGAGAAGCTCAACATCGAGACACAAGCTCTGGAGCTCCTTGATTAATACATGGAACGACTCGGGGATGCCGGGCTCGAGTACCGGATCGCCCTTGACCACTGCTTCGTACATGCGCGAACGGCCACTGATGTCGTCGCTCTTGACCGTCAGGAACTCCTGGAGCGTATGCGATGCACCATATGCCTCAAGCGCCCAGACTTCCATTTCTCCCAGTCGCTGACCGCCGAACTGGGCCTTGCCGCCGAGCGGCTGCTGCGTCACCAGCGAGTATGGTCCGATCGAGCGTGCGTGAATCTTGTCCGCTACGAGATGATGCAGCTTCAGCATGTACATGCAGCCGACCGTTACCGGACGCTGAAACGGTTCGCCGGTGCGGCCGTCAAAGAGGGTCACCTGGCCTGAAGGCGGCAGCTTCGCCGACTTGAGAAGTTCCTTGATCTCTTTTTCTTTCGCACCCTCAAAGACCGGTGTCGAAACAAACTTGCCCAGTGCCAGCGCCGCACGGCCCAGATGTGCTTCAAGAATCTGGCCGACGTTCATTCGGGATGGAACACCGAGCGGGTTCAGCACAATGTCAACTGAAGTTCCGTCTTCAAGATACGGCATCTCCTCTTCCGGCAGGATCATTGAAACAACGCCCTTGTTCCCGTGACGGCCTGCCATCTTGTCGCCGACCTGCAGCTTGCGCTTCATGGCGATGTAGACCTTGACCACCTTGTTGACGCCCGGAGAGAGCTCATCGCCCTTCTTTACCCGCTCAATGCGTTCGTGGTAGCGGGTTTCCAGCTGCTTGATGTACTGATGGATTTCGCTGGTCAGTTCATCAATCTTGTGTTTTACGTCAGCATCGTCAATCTTGATCTTCAGAAGATGGTCATCCTTGACGCATTCAAGGGCAGCTTCAGTCAGCTTCTTGCCCTTGGCGCAAACAACCTCCTTCGTTTTGGAATCCTTGACCTCCTCGAGTACCTTCTGGTCCTTGAGCAGTTTGCGGATGCGGTCTGCGCGTTCTTCCTTGATGATCTTGATTTCCTCATTCAGATCGCGCTGCAGCCGGTTGATATCATCTTCCTCGATGCTCCTGGTCCGGGCGTCCTTCTCGATGCCCTTGCGCGAAAGCACGCGGACATCGACAACAACACCCTCGACTCCCGGCGGAACATAGAGGCAGCTCTCCTTGACCTCTTCGGCCTTTTCTCCGAAAATTGCGCGGAGCAGTTTTTCTTCCGGTGTCAGGATGGTCTCGCCCTTCGGCGTGACCTTGCCCACCAGAATATCGCCTGCTTTTACTTCCGCGCCGATGCGGATAATGCCGCTCTCATCGAGATCGCGGAGCGCGTCTTCGCCGACATTCGGAATGTCGCGGGTAATTTCCTCAGGTCCGAGTTTGGTATCGCGAGCCTCTACCTCAAACTCATCGATATGAATCGACGTGTACACATCATCTTTCACCAGGCGTTCGTTGACGAGGATCGCATCTTCAAAGTTGTACCCGCCCCACGGCATGAACGCAACGAGTACATTTCTGCCGAGCGCAAGTTCGCCCAGTTCCGTCGACGGACCGTCAGCGAGGATGTCTCCGCGGACAACGCGGTCACCAACGTTGGCAACCGGCTTCTGCGTCATGCAGGTTCCCTGGTTGGAACGCTGATACTTTACCAGCGGGTAAATGTCGGCACCGCCGCCGCGTTCGGTTACCCGGACGACGATGCGCGACGAGTCGACGCTCTCCACGATACCGTTGCGTTTTGCAAGGGTCAGCCAGCCGGAGTCGCGGGCTGCAGCGTGCTCCATACCAGTGCCGACGACCGGGGCTTCCGGCCTGAGCAGCGGCACCGCCTGACGCTGCATGTTCGACCCCATGAGCGCCCTGTTGGCATCGTCATTTTCGAGGAACGGAATCAGTGCCGCAGAAACACCGACAACCTGCTTCGGCGAAACGTCCATGTACTGGACTTCCTCCGGCGAAACCATCTTGAAGTCGCCGCCGACCCGGGCCGAAACCGCTTCGCCGAGAATCTGGCCGTGCTTGTCGGTAGGAGTCGTTGCTTCCGCGATGATATAGCGCTCGCCTTCCAGCGCGGAATGATACTCGATTTCATCGGTGACCTTGCCGTTGACCACCTTGCGGTACGGCGCCTCGATGAATCCGTAGTCATTGATCTTTGCATAGCTTGCAAGGGATGTGATGAGACCAATATTCGGACCTTCCGGCGTCTCGATCGGGCAGATACGGCCATAGTGGGTGGTATGAACGTCACGCACTTCGAATCCGGCCCGCTCACGGGTAAGACCGCCCGGCCCCAGCGCAGAAAGACGGCGCTTGTGGGTAATTTCCGAAAGCGGATTGGTCTGATCCATAAACTGGCTGAGCTGGCTCGATCCGAAAAATTCCTTTACCGCCGCCAGAACCGGCTTTGCGTTGATGAGGTCGTGCGGCATGGCGGTATCGAGTTCCGTAATGGTCATCTTTTCCTTGATCGCCCGCTCCATGCGGACAAGACCGATGCGGAACTGGTTCTCAAGCAGCTCACCGATACCGCGGACACGACGGTTGCCGAGGTGATCGATATCATCCACCTCGCCCTTGCCAGTGCGCAGATTCAGCAGATACCGGACGATCTCGATTATGTCGGTGTCGTTCAGCACCCGGGTATCAAGCGGAGTGTCGAGTCCGAGCTTCTCATTGACCTTCAACCGGCCGACCGGCGAAAGGTCGTATCGCTTCGGATCAAAAAAGAGACCGCTGAAGAGCTCGCTTGCAGCGGCTTCGGTTGCGGGCTCACCCGGGCGCAGTTTTTTGTAGATCTCCTTCAGCGCATCCTTCTGGCTGCCGACCTTGTCGGTCAGAAGCGTTTCCCGGAGCGACGGAAGATAATTCACATTGTCGATGAACAGCAGCGGCAGTTCGGTGATCTTCGCATCGACGATCTTGTGGAAGATGTCCTCGGAAATCTCCTTGTTGCCGTCAAGAATGATCTCGCCGGTTGCCGGGTCGACGATGTCGGAAAGCGTAACGCGCCCGACGATCTCGCTCCGCGAGATGGCAATTTCCTTGATGCCGTAGTGCTCCAGCTTCCGGAGGGCATTTTTCGTGATCTTGCTGCCCTCTTTTACGATGACTTCCTTGCCGTCCGGGCCGAGGATGTTCTGCTTGGCCCGGAGGCCGGCAAGCACTTCGCTCGTGGGACGGAAATAGGTATCCTTGTTCTTGATGCGTATCTTTTCGACCGGATAGAAGGTCTTCAGAAGCTCTTCATTGCTGTATCCGAGCGCCTTCAGCACAATCGTTGCCGGAAGCTTGCGGCGACGGTCGATGCGGACATACAGCAGGTCTTTTGCATCAAACTCGAAGTCAAGCCATGAACCACGAACCGGAATGACACGGGCTGTATAAAGAAGCCGGCCGCTCGCGTGGGTTTTGCCCTTGTCGGGTGAAAAGTAGACACCCGGCGAGCGATGCAGCTGACTGACGATGACACGCTCGATACCGTTGATGATGAAGCTGCCGGTATCGGTCATAATCGGCATCTCGCCGATGTAGACTTCCTGCTCCCGCTGCTCCTTGAGTATGCGGTTTTCCTTTTCGTCCTTGTCCCAGAGATTGAGACGGACCTTTATCTTCAGCGGCGCGGCGTAGGTAATACCCTTCACGATGCACTCCCTGGGCGTTACTTTCGCCTCGCTCAACGTATACGTGATAAATTCGATCGAGGTGGTATCATTGTAGTCCGTAATTGGGAAAACACTGCTGAATGCAGACTGGAGCCCCTCGTCACGACGTCTGTCGGCAGGAACATCCTTCTGCAGAAACCGGTCGAACGACTTCCGCTGAAATTCGACCAGGTACGGCACGTCCAGCACCTGGGTCACCTTCCCAAAATTCAAGCGCTCACGCAAAACCTTAGCCATGGCTCTCCTAACGTTATCGGTGAATTGTTAATCCGGGGTACGGCTGGCGGGGGCTCCGGACCGGGCCGGAGCCCCCGCGTATCCATCATCAAAACCAAATAAACAGACCGTGTTACTTGATCTCGATCTTCGCGCCCTCGGCTTCGAGCTTGGCCTTCATTGCATCAGCCTCTTCTTTGGAAACGCCGGTCTTCAGCGCCTTCGGTGCGCCGTCAACCACATCTTTTGCTTCCTTCAGACCGAGGCCGGTCAGTTCACGCACTACCTTGATGACCTGGATCTTCTTGTCGCCTGCTGCTGCGAGGATGACGTCGAATGCCGTCTTCTCTTCAGCTGCCGGCGCTGCTGCGCCTGCCGCCGGAGCTGCTGCAACGGCAACCGGAGCTGCCGCGGTTACGCCATAACGCTCCTCGAAGTCCTTGATGAACTGGGACATCTCGAGAATCGTCATGTTGTCGATGAACTGGAACACTTCTTCTTTGGTGATAGCCATGATGCTGAATCCTCCTTGAAATATATCCGTAATGGTTATGCTGTTTTTTTGTTTTTTGCTGCTTCAAGCGCGTAGCCGAGCTGTGCGACAGTCGCATTGAGCGCGGCGGCAAGTTTCTGGGCAGGCGCCTGCATGACGCCGGCGAGCATGCCGAGCAGAACCGGGCGGGACGGCAGCTTGGCAACTTCCTTGATCTGGGCTGCGTCAAAAAGCGTCCCGTCGATCACACCGCTTTTGACCGAGAATTTGTCATTCTTGGCGCCGAACTCAAGCAGCTTCTTGGCGACGGCGATTGCGTCGTCGTAACCGAAGACAACGCCGGTCGGACCGGTGAGATACTTGTCTGCAACCGCATACTGCGTGTCTTTTGCAGCAAGTGACACCAGCGTGTTCTTGCAGACCTTATATTCTCCTCCGACTTCCTTGAGTTGTCTCCTGAGGTCTGCCATCTGGGCGACGGTAAGGCCCTTGTACTCGGTGAGAACAATGCCTTTGGACTTTTCGAAGCGTTCCTTCAGTTCACCCAACTGCGTGGTTTTTTTGGCTTTGGTAATCAGATTACTCCTCCTTTCCCAGAGACCGAGGGTAAGATTTCGGTGAAGCGCCATGCTTTCGACCGTCTCGGCAGGCGGGGGATTCCCATTAAACGGTTGCCCGAGTGCGGCAACCTGCTACCTGCTGTCTCTGACCTTCTGAAAACAGGCAAAGCCTGTATAAATAAACAAAAACAGGAGCCCGAGCAGAGGACGGTCCTCCCCTGCTCGTCTCTTTCTCCAAAAAACGATTGAAAATAACTATGCTATCTTCAGTTTCGTAACGTCAATACGAACACCTGGGCCCATCGTCGACGAAATCGAGACCTTCTTGATGTACTTTCCTTTCGATGTCGCCGGCTTGGCCTTGCCAACCGACTTGATCACCGCAGCGGCATTCTCGACCAGCTTCGTCTTGTCGAATGACACCTTGCCAAACGGAATATGCACAATACCAGCTTTGTCGGTGCGGTATTCCACCTTGCCGGCCTTGATTTCCTTGACCGCCTTGGCAACTTCAAACGTCACTGTGCCGAGCTTCGGGTTCGGCATGAGGCCGCGCGGACCGAGCAGCTTGCCGAGCTTGCCGACCAGTCCCATGAGATCAGGGGTCGCAACCGCCTTGTCAAACTCAAGCCAGCCGCCCTGAATCTTTTCGACAAGGTCTTCAGCGCCCACAAAGTCAGCTCCGGCGTCGCGCGCCTCCTTCTCTTTTTCGCCCTTGGCGAAAACGAGGACGCGCACCGTCTTGCCGGTGCCATGCGGAAGCACAACAGTACCGCGCACCATCTGGTCGGACTTTCTCGGGTCAACACCGAGATTGAATGCAATATCTACCGTCTCGTCGAATTTCGCGAACGAAGCCTTCTTGACCAGTTCGATCGCTTCCTCGAGATCATAGTCCTTGGTCAGATCTTTATCAACAATGGCTTTTTCCATCTTCTTGCCCATCGTTTTCCCCCTTAACCCTTGATGTCCACGCCCATGCTGCGGGCGGTTCCCTTGATGATTGCCTTTGCTGCATCCATCGAGGTGGTATTCAGGTCAGGCATCTTCGTCTTTGCAATCTCCTCAACCTGCGCTTCCGTGATCGAACCGACCTTATCCTTGTTCGGCGTACCCGAGCCCTTGACGACTCCGGCTGCCTTCTTGATCAGTTCGGACGCCGGCGGGGTCTTGAGGATAAAGGTGAACGAGCGGTCATTATAAATGCTCAGGACCGCCGGAACAAGGGTATCGCCCATCTTCTGCGTTGCAGCGTTGAACTGCTTGCAGAACTCCATGATATTGATACCATGCGGCCCGAGAGCGGGTCCAACCGGCGGGGCGGGGTTCGCCTTGCCGGCGGGGATTACCAGTTTAACCTGTGCTACTACTTCCTTCTTCGCCATATATAAGTCCTCCTAGCCTGAACCCTTCTCGTAATTACGTCTTTTCGACCTGTGAGAATGCTAGTTCTACAGGCGTCTGGCGGCCGAATATGCTCACCATGACGCGCAGCCTTCCATGGTCCATGTCGACTTCGTCAACATAGCCGATGAAGCTGCTGAACGGACCGTCCGTAATACGGACATTCTCGCCTCTTTCAAATTTCGTCTTGATCACCGGAGCCGGACCCCGCTCAAGCTGCTGCAGGATAACATCGACCTCTTCCTGGGGAATCGGGATGGGGCGGGTTCCTCCGACAAAACCGGTTACGCGGAGTGTGTTCTTGATCAGGTACCAGGTCTCGTCATTCAGATCCATCTCGACCAGTATGTACCCGGGATAGAACTTTTTTTCGGATTCCTTCTTCTTTTTGCCCTTGAGCTCGATGACCTTTTCCATCGGAATCAGGATGCGGCCGATCTGGTCATCAAGCCCCTGAAGCCGGACTTTTTCCTCGATCGCGAGCTTCGCCTTCTCTTCAAAACCAGAGTATGCGTGTACTACGTACCAGTTCTTTGCCATGCGCCTACCTGATCATGAAGTTGACGATTTTGGCAAGAACAAGGTCAATCGCACCCAGATACAGCGACATGACAACAACGGTGATGACAACCACCCACGTTGAGCCGATGAGCTCATCCTTGCCGGGATAGTTCACCTTCTTGCCTTCGATCTTCACTTCGCTCAAAAATGTCTTGATTTTCTCTATCATTCTTACTCCCTTCTCTTGACTCCTGCAAGAGATGGCAGGCCAGGAGGGATTCGAACCCCCAGCCCTCGGATTTGGAGTCCGACGCTCTAGCCGTTAGAGCTACTGGCCTATTTCTACATGCCGCCTCTGCGACCGGTTACGCCTTCGCTTCCTTGTGGGGCGTATGCTTCTGACACGCCCTGCAGTACTTCTTCCGCTGCAGCTTCTCGGTCGTATTCTTCTTGTTCTTCATCGTCGAATAATTTTTGTTCTTGCACTCAGTGCACTGAAACAGAATGATCTCTCTCATAACGGTCTACCCCAACACCTCGGTAACGACGCCCGCACCAACCGTACGGCCGCCCTCGCGGATTGCAAACCGAAGCTCTTTCTCCATGGCGATCGGCGCAATCAGCTCTACCGAAACTGCAATGTTATCTCCAGGCATGACCATCTCCACTCCCTCGGGAAGCTGCGCTACCCCGGTCACGTCCGTGGTTCTGAAGTAAAACTGCGGACGATATCCGTTAAAGAACGGTGTGTGACGGCCCCCTTCTTCCTTGGTCAGAATGTAAACTTCCGCCTTGAACTTGGTGTGCGGGGTGATGCTGCCCGGCTTCGCCAAAACCATGCCGCGCTCCACATCTTCCTTGCCGATGCCCCTCAGAAGACACCCGACATTATCCCCAGCACGCCCTTCGTCCAGCAGCTTCCGG